>DAINCF010000204.1:0-11705 GCA_036732565.1 Vicinamibacterales bacterium | reverse complement strand
TGCTATCGCTGGGCGCGTATCGCGTGAGCGCCGAGCTGCAAGGCTTCAAGAAGTTCGAGCAGACCGGTGTCGCGCTGCGCGCCGGGCAGACGGCGGTCATCGATGTCAGCCTGAGCGTCGGCACCTTGTCCGAGACGATCACGGTGACGGGCGATTCGCCGCTCATCGATCTCGGCAAGATCGAGCTCGGACGCACGTTGACCGAGGCCGAGATCAAGACGCTGCCGCTGCCGTCACGCAATCCCTACAACTTCGCGCTGTTGCAGCCAGGCGTCGTCGGCTTCGAGAACCAGGAGTTCGGCGTGCCGCGGATCACCGCGAACGGCGCGCTGGTGCGCGTGAACTACCAGATCGACGGCAGCAACAACACCCAGAAGGATCGCGCCGGCCTTCGGCAGATGCCGATGTCCGAGGTGATGATTCGCGAGGTCAAGGTCGTCACCACCGGGTATGCGCCGGAGTTTGGCCAGACGATGGGGCTGATCTACAACGCCATCACGCCGTCGGGGACGAACGCCTACAAGGGGCAGGGGAGCTACCGCATGCAGCGCAAGGCGTTTGCGGCACTCCCGTTCTTCACCGCCGCGGGCGCGCAGAAGCCGCCGACCGACGTCAACGTGATCACGTTCGACCTGGGTGGGCCGATCGTCAGGAACAAGACGCACTTCTTCGGCGGCTACGAGCACACCGAACGCGACCTTTCCGGCAGTCGCGTGATTACCATCACACCGGCCAACCAGGCGGCGCTCGGGCTGAACGAGCCGCCGTATATGCCCGCCGCCCTGAACACCGAGTTCGCCATCGGCAAGGTCGATCACCAGATCAGCAGCGCCAACCGGCTGTCGGTGCGTTACATCTTTTTCGACAACGTCATCCCGAACAACACGGGCAACGCCACCGCCAGCGTGCCCAATTCAGTTCAGCAAGGCACCGATTTCACTGATCGGCAACATTCAACCGCGGCCCAGCTCGTGTCGACGGTGACGGATACGTTGCTGAACGAGCTGCGCGTGCAGTACGCGACGCGCGCGCAGGGGCGCACCCCTGGCTCCGCCGCGGGCACTGGACCTGCCATTCGCATCAACGGCGTGGCGAATTTCGGCGCACCGATCGCCGACGATGCCGGTGCCGGCTTCGCGTTCACGCAGGACGTCTTGCAGGTCAACGACAACATCACGTGGCTGCGCGGGAACCACAGCTACAAGGCCGGCTTCGACGTGCAGCACGTCGCGGATGGCCGCACCCGGACGGCGTCGCAGCTCTACATCTTTCCCTCGCTTGCCGCGTATCAGTCCGCGGCGAGCGGCGTGAACCCGTTCGCGTACACGTCGTTCGCGCAGTACTTCGGTGAGACCGGGCTCGAGTACAGCTCCAACCTCTATGGGCTGTACGTCCAGGACGATTGGCGCATCTCCCCGAACGTGAAGATTCTCTACGGTGTTCGCTACGACGTGTACGACGTGCCACAACCAGATGCGAACGCGCCCTTCGAGGCCTCGCGCGACTTCGTGGTCGACAAGAACAACTTCGCCCCACGTGTCGGCGTCGTCTGGACGCTCGGCGCGGATCGCCGGTCGGTGATTCGCGCCAATACCGGCATCATGTACGACCAGGCGCTGCTCGCGATGTACGAGCAGGCACTGATCAACGACGGCACGCCGCGACGTGCCAACGCCACGTTCCAAGCGACGACGGCGGGGGCGCCGGCATTTCCGAACGTGCTCTCCGCGGGATCCGGGGCCCAGCCGAACACCTTGACCTCGGTGTCGCGCGACTTCGACACGGCGCGCAACTGGCAGAACAACGTCCAGTTCGAGCGACAGCTCGGATCGAGCTACGCCGTCGCGATCGGCACGTCCTATTCACGCGGCTATCGGCTGCCGCTCATCACCAACATCAACCCGATCAACCCGATCGGCTCGCTAGCGGATGGCCGCCCGATGTTCAGCACGCAGATCAATGCCGGCACGCGCCTGGATCCGCGCTACAACATCACCAACCTCGTGGAGTCGATCGGCGAGTCGACCTACAAGAACCTCACGCTGCAGTTCACGCGGCGGGCCCAGGACGGCATCCAGTTCGACTTCGCCTACACCCTGGGCAAGAGCGAAGACAACGCGCCGATCACGACGGTGCTCTCGGTGCAGGGCGACACCGGCGGCCGCTCGGATCAGGCGAACCTCGATCGCGATCTCGGTCCGAATGTGCTCGATCAGCGCCACACGTTCACCGGCAGCATGGTGGCCACGCCGAACTATACGGGTGACAGTGCCCTCGTGCGTGGCCTGGTCAACGGCACCATCGTCGGCGTGGCGATGCAGTTTGCCAGCGGCATCCCCGTCAACGTCCGCAGCAACCTCGAGCTCAACAACGATGGCATCGCCAGCGACCGTCCATTGGGTGTCGGGCGCAACTCACTCAATTTGCCTGCTCGATACAATGTAGATTTGCGATTGTCCCGCCAGGTGCCGTTGGGCCGCACGAAGGCCGAGGTCATCGCTGAGCTGAAGAACATGTTCAACAGCGTGCAATGGTCGGCGGTGAATTCCGTCGTCACCACCGATGCGCAGGGTAATCCGGTGTCGTCAATTGCCACGAGCGGTGATCTGTTCCCGCCGACCGGTGGCTACGAGCAGCGGCAGTTTCAATTGGGATTCAAGTTCATCTTCTGATCGGCCGCCCTAAGGGGCGGCCGCTACGAAACCTTGACATCTCTTCGTCGGGGGCTTGACACCTCTTCCTAGGGGATTGACCCCTCTTCGTAGGGGCCGGCCTTCAGGCCGGCCCGCCTCTATATGCGAAACACCGTCTTCGGCATTCTCATCGCCATCTCGCTGGTGACCCTGCCCAGTGCTCAGCATCGGCTGCAACCCGTGCAAGGCCTCGCCGGGCGGCCCGGGCTCGAGCTGATGCTCCGCAAGCTCGACACCGTCGGCAGCTTCATGATGACGACGGCCCATCCGGATGACGAGAACAACGCGATGCTCGCGTACTTCTCGCATGGCAAGGGCTACCGCACGACCCTCGTGACGGCGACGCACGGCGAAGGTGGACAGAACGAGATCGGACCCGAGCTGTTCGAAGCGTTGGCCGTGCTCAGGACCGAAGAGCTCGCCGCCGCGCATCGCTACGACGGCGCTGAGCAGTACTTCACGCGCGCCATCGACTTCGGCTATTCGTTCAGCATCGACGAGACGCTGGAGAAGTGGGGCAAGCAGGAGATTCTCGGCGACTTCGTGCGGATGATCCGCACGATTCGTCCTGACGTCATCGTCGGCTTCGTCTTCGACGGCGAAGGGGGCGGCCAGCACCATCAGACGTCGTCGCGTCTCACGCTGGAGGCGTTTCGCGCGGCGGCGGACCCGAAGGCCTTCCCGGAGCAGATGCAAGACGGCCTGCGGCCCTGGCAAGCGAAGAAGTTCTACTACACGGCAGGCTTCGGGCCGCGACGCGGCGACGCGCCGCCTCCGGCCGACGGCGCGCCGACGCCGTTGATGTTCACCGGCGGCGACGATTTCGACGCGGTGCTCGGACGCACTTACAGCGAGATCGGCGCCGAGTCGCGGAGCATGCACAAGTGCCAGGGCATGTCGCAACTCCTGCCGTTGCCTGCGGGCGGCGAGGGCTTTGGCAGCGGCCCGCGTCCTTACCGTCTGCGTGACACGGTGCTCGATGGCGGCGTGGCCCGTGCCGACAAGGACATGTTCGAAGGGGTGGAGACGACACTGACGAGCCTCACGCGCTTTGCGGGGGACAGCGCGCCACCCGAGCTGAACACCGGCCTGGCGCAGATCTCGAGCGCTGCCGTTGATGCGCGCAAGGCGTTGGCGGCGAGCGGCGAGGCGGCAACCGTGCCGCCCTTGATGCGAGGCTTGACGGCCGTTCGTGAGCTGCGCGCCGCGCTTCCGAAGATGAGTCTCGGCGATGCGGCGCGCTTCGAGATCGACTTTCGTCTGCAGCCCAAGGAAGAGCAGTTCGCCGAAGCAGCTCTCCTTGCGGCGGACATCAGACTCGACGCGATCGCGCGCGATGGGCTCGTCGTGGCCGGACAGCCGGTGCAGGTCGACGTCATGGCCGCGAACCGCGGAAGCAGCACGGTGGAGTTCGGAGCGACCGTGGCAGGCTTCAGCAGTACCGCCGCATCGCCGGGGGCCTGTGAGAAGAGCGGCCTCGCTCCGCGAGGACGACGGGCGTGCAATTTGACGCCAGCGATTCCCGCGGATGCCCAGATCACGGCCGCGCACTTCCACACCGGCAGCGAGGGGGCGCGGTACGTGTTCGATGGCGATGTGCCGTTCGGCCTGCCGTTTCGACCAACGCCGTACACGGCTACGTTCACGTTGAGCATCGATGGGACTTCGTTCACCGTCGCGCGGCCCATCCAGTTCCGTTCGGAAGGCAACATCTTCAGCGGCGAGAAGCGCGCGGAGATCCACGTCGTCCCGAAGTTTGCGGTCAGCGTGACGCCCGAGGTCGCCATTGCCGCGCCAGGCCGCGAAGTTCGCGTAACGGTGACCAATCATTCACAGGGCACCGCGACCGCGGATGTCCGTCTGCAACTGCCGCAGGGCTGGCGCTCGACGCCGGCGTCCGCGCCGGTGACGTTCTCACGCGAAGACGAGGCGATGACCGTGCGCTTCGCGCTTCAGCCGCCGCCGAACGCCAAAGGCAAGATGTCGCTCGAAGCTCGCGTCGTCGATGGCGGCACGACCTACGCGATGGGCTATCAAGTGGTGGAGTATCCGCACACGACGCGGCGGCAGGTGCTTCGTCCGCCAACCGTTGCGGTCAGCGCGCTCGACGTGAAGGTGAAGCCCAATCTGACGGTCGGCTATGTCATGGGCGTCGGCGATGAGATTCCGGACGCGTTGTGGCAGCTTGGCGCGAAGGTCGAGCTCATCGACGCCGACGCGCTGGCGTGGGGCGACCTCACTCACTACAGCGTCATCATGACGGGTGTGCGGGCCTACGAGCGCCGCAGCGACCTGCGCGCCTATAACCACCGCCTGATCGAATACGCCCGCGCCGGCGGGACGGTCATCGTCAACTACAACAAGTTCGAGTTCAACGAGGCGCAGTACGGACCGTATCCGGCGCGCGTCAGCTCGACGCGGGTGACCGACGAAAATGCACCGGCGCGACTCCTCCAGCCGCAGCATCCCGTCTTCAACACGCCGAACAAACTGACAGATGCCGACTGGCAGCATTGGGTGCAGGAGCGGGGGCTCTACTTTCTGGACACCGAGCGTCGGGACCCGCAGTATGTCGACCTGCTGTCGTTCGACGAGCCCTTCCCCTACAATAAAGGCGCCAAGCTCGGCGGCCTGGTCGAGGCCAAGGTCGACGGTGGACGGTGGATCTACCTGGGAATCGGCCTGTGGCGGCAGCTTCCGGCCGGCACGGACGGAGCGTATCGGCTGATGGCCAACCTCATCAGTTTGGGTCGAGACACGGCCGGGCCGTCGCGTTAAACTCTCCGCGGGGTGATCGGGTCAAAGCCTTCATACGGAGGGCCGGGCCCAGTCCCACTTTGAGGCCGAGGCCCAACCCCCGGCCCTCCGTACATAGGAACGCATGGTCGAGCACGTGTTGCGGCGCATGGGCTTCGGCGCAAGTGCCGATGACTTGTCGACGTTTTCCGACATGTCGATCGGCAGCGTCATTTCGTATCTGCTCGACTACGAGCGGCAGCCCGACAACATCGACGATCAGATCGGGCAGCCGGCCTACCTTGGCGTGACCGTCCGAGGCGGCGCGTTCCTGCCCAACACCGTCATCAACGACGCGCGCCAGCGCGAGATCTTCCGGATGGTGCACAGTCTGCGCCCTCTGCAGGAGAAGATGGCGCTCTTCTGGCACAACCACTTCGCGACCGCGTATACGAAGGTGGCGGGCGCGTTCAACGGCGCGCACGCGACCAAGCTGATGGCCGGCAAACAGGGCCAGATCGCGGGCGGGCAGCGCGGTCAGTACGACCTGTTTCGGCAACATGCCACCGGGAACTTCCGCGACCTGCTGATCGAGGTGGCCAAAGATCCCGCGATGCTGGTGTGGCTCGACGGACGCCTCAACACCCGGCAGCGCCCGCAAGAGAACTTCGCCCGCGAGCTCATGGAGCTCTTCACCGTGGGCGTTGGGCCCTACACCGAACCGGACGTCTACGCCGCCGCCCGCGTGTTCACGGGATGGAATCTCCGTCTCGTCGGCACTGCGGCCGATACCGAGAACTCGTACTACGAGTTCGTCTTCAATCAGGCGCAGCACGATCCCACGGCCAAGGAGTTCACGTTCGCGATCTACCAGGACGGCGGACGCACCATTCCTGCGCGCGCCGCCGTGGACGGCATGCAGGATGGCATCGACTTGATCAACGCCCTGGCGCGCCACCCGTTGACCGCACGACGGCTGGCCGAGAAGCTCTACGCGTATTTCGTCAGCGAGACCAGCGAGCCGGACGGCGCCTGGATTCAGGATCTCGCCAACGCTTACCTGCAGAGCGGCTTCAACATCAAGACCATGCTGCGCCGGCTGTTCACGTCACCGTACTTCCTGAGCGCGGGCTCCGAGCGTTCGCGATATTCGTGGCCGCACGAGTTCGTCGCGCGCGCGATCAAGGAAACCGGTTGGGACGGCCTGTCGGTGGATACGGCGATTACGCCGCTGCTGAACATGGGGCAGCAGCTCTACGAGCCGCCGGACGTCAATGGTTGGGCGCTGGGTCCGGCGTGGTTCACGACCGGATCCACGCTGGCGCGTATGAACTTCGCGGCGACGTTGATGGCGAATCAGAAGTTCAACCTCGGGCGTCAGGTGCAGCCGTATCGGCAGAACCCCGAGCGGGTCGTCGACTACTTGTTGAATCGCTTCACGCTGGGGCCAGTATCCGGGAGCTTGCGCGAAGACCTGCTGACCTACGCCCGCGCCGGTGCGGCATGGACCGGGGCTGACACCCAGCTCAATAACAAGGCCGCGGGCATCGGGCGCCTCATCGTGGCGTCGGCCGAGTTCCAGTTCAACTGACCACACATTCGTGGGGGCCGGCTTCAGCCGGCCCTCCGGTCCGCCTGAAGGCGGACCCCACGTACGGTAGGCGGGGACCTGCACATGGAAGTCACGCGACGCGAGTTCGTCCGGGGCGGGGTAGCGGCGTTCACGGTGGGCGTTGCGGCTCCACAGTTCATTTGCGATCTGGCGAGGGCACAAGGCGCCAGCGGTCGCACGCTCGTCGTCGTCTACCTCTCCGGCGGTAACGATGCGTTGAGCACGCTAGTGCCGTATCGCGACGCGGCGTACTACTCGCGACGGCCGACCCTGGCCGTCCCGGCCGGAGAAGTGCTGCAGGTCGGTCGCGACAGCTCGGGCGTCGAGCTGGGCCTCCATCCACGCCTGACGGGCATGCGGACGATTTTCGATGCCGGTCGTCTGGCCGTAATCCAGCGCACCGGCTATCTGAACTCCAGCCGCTCGCACTTCCAGGGCTTCGATATCTGGGGCACGGCGAATCCGTCGAGCACGCAAGGCACCGGATGGCTCGGACGCTATCTCGATTCATTGCCGGCGCCGGTGGACCCGCTGGCCGCTTGGAACACGGTCCGCGAAACCCCTCGCCCGCTGATGGCGCGGACTGTCGGAGTGCCTGCGATCGTGAACCCCGCAGCGTACAGCTTCTCCAGTCCGAACGCCGGCGCGGAGGCCACGTACGAGCGTAACGCGGCCGTCAGCATGGCCTCGCATCTGCCGGCCGATCGGCCGCACGTCGCGTTCGTCAACTCGACGGCCCAGGCCGCGTTGGGGACGCTCGATCAAGTCGCGCGCGTCGCGGCCTATGCGCCCAGCGTGACGTATCCGAACTCCGGCTTCGGGCAAGCGCTCCGCGCGGTGGCGGGCGCCATGAACCGCGGCATCGGCACGCGGGTGTTCTGGGTGCAGACCGGCGGCTTCGATACGCACGCCTCGCAGGGTGCCAACGGCGGCGGCTACGCGACTCTGATGACGACGTTCAACGATGGCATGCTCGCGTTCTACAACGATCTCAGCGGTCAGGGCCTGCTGTCGTCGACGCTCGTGATCGTGTTCTCCGAGTTCGGCCGGCGCATCACCGAAAACGGCAGCCTGGGGACCGATCACGGTGCCGCGGGCGTGATGATGGCGCTCGGTGGCGGCGTGCGCGGCGGCCTCTACGGCACGGCGGCCGATCTCCGCCAGGATCCCGCGAACCCGACGCTCGAGAACAACGCCGGCGACGTGAAGCACGAGACCGACTTCCGCTCGGTCTACGCCCGCGTCATCGACAACTGGCTCGGCGCCAGCTCCGTCAGCATTCTCGAAGGCGACTTCCGCGCCGGCGCCCCCAACTTTCTCTGACGCCGGCCTGCGTCTTGGGACCTGCGTCTTGGGGCCTCGGTCCTGCGACCTCAAGCCTTTTCTTCGGTAGAGGCGGAGCTTTAGCCCCGCCTAATGTCACAATGTGATCCTGCCCGTCGGGAGGCTCACAGATGAAACGATGGTTGATGGCCGCGGTAGCGATCGTGGCGTTCGGGTTAACAGGCATTCCGCTCGGCGCGCAATCGGAGGAAGCCTCGCGCGTGCGCGACGCGACGTCGGTGCTCGGCGAGATCATGGCCGCCGAGGACCAGGCGATTCCGCGGAAGATCCTCGACGATGCCGTGGGTATCGCCGTCTTCCCGTCCCTCGTCGAGGCCGCGTTCGTTATCGGCGGTCAGCGCGGACACGGCATCCTCAGCGTGCGCGATGAAAAGAGCGGCACGTGGTCGCAGCCCGCGTTCTTGACGATTACCGGCGGCAGTCTGGGTTTCCAGATCGGCGGGCAATCGATCGATCTCGTGCTGGTCATTCAGAACCGCCGCGGCCTCGAGCAGCTGATTGGCAACCAATTCAAGATCGGCGCGGACGCGTCGGCGGCCGCGGGCCCGGTCGGCCGTGATGCGTCGGCCGCCACCGACATCCAGCTCCGTGCGCAGATTCTCAGCTACTCGCGCACACGCGGTCTGTTTGCCGGCGTCTCCGTGAACGGATCCACCCTGCGGCAGGATCAGAATGCCAACGAGCGCTTCTACGGCCAACCATACCGCACGCGCCAGATCGTCCTCGAACGTCTCGGCGGCGCCCCCGAGCCCGTCGCCGCGTGGCGCGATGCGCTCGTGAAGTACGCGGGCGGCTCATAGCGAGAGTCAACCACGAAGCGCACGAAGAGCAATCAGCCACGAAGGCACGAAGATCACGAAGGAAAACTGGGGGCTAGCGCCTTTGCGCCTCGGTGTAGGGGCGGTTCGCGAACCGCCCCTACGTTGATGAAAAGGAACACTTCGTGTCTCGTGCTCTTCGTGGCTACCGTGGTCGGAAAAGATCGGTAAGGGCAGCCTCGATCGTCGGGAAGCGAAACGTGAAGCCACCCGCGAGCGCGCGGGCGGGGACGACGCGCTGACCGGCGAGGAGGACGCTGTCGGCGAGCTCGCCGACGGCCAGGCGCAGTACGATCGCCGGGACCGGAAAGATCGACGGTCGGTGCAGCGCGCGGCCGAGCGCGCGGGACAAGTCCTGATTCGTCGCTGGCTGGGGCGCCGTGGCGTTGAAAGGTCCGTCTTCTGTGCTGCGCTCGATCAGCCACAGGATCAACCCGACCCAGTCGTCCCGGTGGATCCATGACATGTACTGGCGGCCAGAGCCGACCCTGCCGCCGACGCCGAACTTGAAGGGCAGCGCCATCTTCTTCAGCGCCCCGCCTGAGGGATCCAGCACGGCGCCGTTCCGGACGACGACCACTCTCGTCCGCGGGCGTGCCGCCTGAGCCGCGGCTTCCCACTCGATGCACAGCCTCGCCAGAAAGTCGTCGGCTGGCGGCGTCGTCTCGTCGACGACCTCGTCGCCATGCGGACCGTAGTAGTTGACGCCGCTCGCGCTGATCAGCACCCGCGGCGGCGTCGCGACGGCATCGATCGCGGCGACGAGGCTGGCCGTGGATCGCAGTCGGCTGTCGCGTAAGGCCGCCTTTCGTGCCACGGTCCATCGCCGGTCGGCGATGCCCTCGCCCGCAAGGTTGATCACCGCGTCCGCGCCGTCGATGACGCGGCTCCACTTGCCCACGGAGCCATCCGGCGTCCAGGCAATCTCATCCTGCCGGCCGGGTTGCGGTCGCCGCGTCAGGGTCTGCACGGTCGATCCCGGCCGAAGCCGGTCCGTCAACGCCCGCCCCAAGAATCCCGAGCCACCGGCGATGACGACGCGCATGACGAAATTCTAATCGGTTGGCGGGTCTCGCCCGACGCTTGACACGTGCCCGCGTTCGCGGTATTAACTAACCAGTTAGATTAACCAACCGGTTGGTCAACGTCGACCGTGAGCGCGCTTCATGAGGCGCCGGGATCCGACAGTCAACCGGACCGTGACTCGAGACCCATGCCCGTCACCGATCGATTGCCTGTGGCCCGTCGCGCTCGTCGCCGCGCGGCCAGAGCGGACCAGCCGCGTGACACCCGCAGCGACGTCTTCCTGGCGGCCGCGCATGCCTTCTCGGCCCGCGGCTTCGATGGCGTGGGTGTCGACGACATCGCCCGCGCCGCGCGCGTCAACAAGGCGATGATCTACTACCACTTCAAGGACAAGCTGACGCTCTATCGCGAGATCGTGCGCGATATGTTGCGGGAGACGGGCGCCAGGCTGACCGTCATTGCCAACGACCCCGGTCCGGCCGATCGGCGTGTCGCGCAGTTCATCGACACCTTCATCGAGTTGAAGGACGCGCGCGCCTGGCTGCCCACGCTGATGCTGCGCGAGATGGCCGAGGGTGCGCCGCATCTGGATCTCGAAACGCTCGGCATGATGCGGACGGTCTTCAATGCGTTCGCGCGCATCGTGGCCGACGGCCAGGCCCAGGGGCGGTTCCGTCGCGACATCAATCCCGTTCTCGCCTACCTCTCGACCATCGGACCGATGCTGCTGAACGCCGCGCGCGAACGCGCGGCCGCGGCTCCGGGACGAAGCAAGCTGCCGATGTTCGTGCCGATTGCCAAAGCGGATCTCGTGAGCCACTTGCAGCAGACCGCCCTCCGGATGCTGGCCAAGGATTGAGTCGCCATGCGTGAGCGTCTTGTCTTCGTACTCATTGCTCTCGGCGCCGCCTGCGCCGACGAGGCCCCGATCAATCAGGTTCGCGTCTCGGGGCACGTGGAAGCGACCGAGGTCCGGCTGGCGCCGGATGCCGGCGGGCGTGTGCTCGAGCTCCCCATCACCGAAGGCGATCGCATCGCGACCGGCGCGCTCATCGTCCGTCTCGACGCCCGCGACACCGAGCTCGCCATCGAACGCGCCAAGGCCGACCGTGCCGCGGCGGAGGCGCAGCTGCGCCTGCTCCAGGCTGGCTCGCGCGCGGAAGACGTTCGCCAGGCGGAGGCGCAAGTCGAGAGCGCACGGGCCGAAGTCTTTGCCGTCAAGGCGGAGCTGGCATCCGCGGAGCAGGACCAGGAGCGCTTCGAAGCGTTGCTTCGCACCCACGCGGGCTCACGCAAGCAGCGAGACGATGCGGCGACGAGGCGGGATGTGGCGCAGAATCAGGTGGCCGCCGCCGAGAGCCGCGTGCGCGCCGCGGAAGAGACCGCGCGACGCCTGCGAGCGGGCGCCAGACGTGAAGAGATCGATGCGGCTCGCGCGCGCGTGGCCGGCGCCGTTGCGCAGAAAACGTTGCTACA
>DAINCF010000203.1:0-11850 GCA_036732565.1 Vicinamibacterales bacterium | reverse complement strand
GTGCGGAATCGCGAACGTCTTGTGCAGGTTCAAGTGGCAGACGTCGGCGCCGATGCGCGCCGGGCTGGTCAGGCCGACCTGCGCGTTCATGTTGGCGCCGTCCATGTACACCTGGCCGCCGTGCTGGTGGACGATGGCGCAGATGTCCTGGATGGCATCCTCGAACACGCCATGCGTGGATGGATACGTGACCATCAGCGCCGCGAGCTCGTCGCGATGCTTCTCGGCCTTCGCCTTCAGATCGACGACATCGACGTTGCCGTGCGTGTCGGTGGCGACGACGACCACGCGCAAGCCGGCCATGACCGCGCTCGCCGGGTTCGTGCCGTGCGCCGATGCCGGAATGAGGACGATATCGCGATGCGTCGCGCCCTGATCGCGATGGTACGCGCGAATCACGGCCAGGCCAGCGAACTCCCCTTGGGCGCCGGAGTTCGGCTGCAGCGACACCGCCGCAAAGCCGGTAATCTCGCACAGGGCCGCTTCCAGCTCGCGACAGACCTGCTGATAGCCCTCGGTCTGATCCGCCGGCGCAAACGGATGGAGCCGCGAGAACTCCTCCCAGGACACTGGATACATCTCCGTCGCCGCGTTCAGCTTCATGGTGCACGAGCCGAGCGCGATCATCGACGTATCGAGACCGATGTCCTTACGCTCCAACTGCTTGAGGTAACGCATCATCTCCGTTTCGGAGTGATGGGCGTTGAACACGGGATGCGTAAGGTATGGCGACGTGCGCTGGAACGGTGCCAGCGGGTCCGGCGTTGCGTCCAGGGTGTCGGGATCGCCTGGCTTCACTCGCAGTGGCTTCCCACCCGCTCGCGCGAAGATCTCCGCGAGCGTGCGCACTTCGTCCACGGTCACGGTCTCATCGAGCGCGATGCCGATGGCCTCGTCGCCGACGTAGCGCAGGTTGACGCCGGCGTCCAGCGCCGCGCGGCGAATCGCGGTCGACTGCGGAGGTGTGACGCCGACCCGCAGCGTGTCGAAGTAGGCATCATTCTCTTGCCGGTACCCAGCGGTGCGTATCGCGCCTTCGAGCAGCCGCGCCAGCCCGTGGACGCGGTCGGCAATTGCTCGAATGCCCGCGGGCCCGTGATACACGGCGTACATCGCCGCCATGTTCGCCAGCAGCGCCTGCGCGGTGCAGATATTCGAGGTCGCCTTCTCGCGGCGGATGTGCTGCTCGCGAGTCTGCAGCGTCATGCGATAGGCGCGCTTGCCGTTGGCATCGACCGAGACGCCAATCAAGCGCCCGGCCATATGTCGCACCGCATCTTGTCGCGTCGCGAAGAACGCCGCATGCGGCCCGCCAAAGCCAAGCGGCACGCCAAACCGCTGTGAATTGCCGAAGACGACATCCGCGCCCATCTCGCCCGGCGGCGTGACCACCGCCAGTGCGAGCAGATCGGTCGCGACGGCCACCAGCACTCCGGCGTCATGCGCTCGGGCGATGAACGGCTGGAGATTCTCGACGAGGCCGGCTTCGTCCGGATACTGGAGCAGCACACCAAACGTGCGGGCGTCGAACCGCATGTCGGCCGGATCCGCGACGGCGAGCTCGATGCCGAGCGGTTCGGCGCGACTGCGCAACACCTCGAGGCTCTGCGGAAACACACGATCCGACACGAGAAAGATGCCGCCATCGTCGCCCATCTTGCGGCTCTGGAGGCGATGCAGGAGCGTCATCGCCTCGCCTGCCGCTGTGCCCTCGTCGAGCAACGACGCGCCGGCGACGGCCATGCCGGTGAGCTCACTCACCATCGTCTGGAAGTTCAACAGCGACTCCAGACGCCCTTGCGCGATCTCCGCCTGATACGGCGTGTACGGCGTATACCAACTGGGGTTCTCGAACAGGCAGCGGCGGATCACACTTGGTGTGATGGTGTCGTAGTAGCCGAGACCGATGAAGCTGCGCAGCACTTTGTTCTTGCGCGCGACGCTCTTCAGCCTCGTCAGAAACGTCGATTCACTCTCGGGCCCGGCGAGATTCAGCGGCTGGGCGAGGCGGATGCCGGCGGGAACGGCCTCGTCGATCAACTGGTCGATCGAGGAGGCGCCCATCGCCTCGAGCATCGCGGCCACTTCGTCGCCCTGCGGGCCGATGTGCCTGGGTGGAAAGAGATCGATGGCATCAAGCGTCATGGTCTTCTCGGCGCCGTTCGCCGGGCGCCCTGCCTGTACGGCTGAATCGTGAGTCACGTGGCGTGCCTATGTTCCCTGACTCGTGTGGGACTCGTACGCCGGCGCGTCGAGCAGCGTGCCGGCTTCGTCCGGATTGCTCAGGCGGACCTTGAGGATCCAGGTCTCGTGGGGCTTTTCGTTCACGTGCTCGGGATGATCCTTGAGCGCGGTGTTGACCTCGGTCACTTCGCCGCTGACCGGCGCGAACAGCTCGGAGACCGCCTTCACCGACTCGATGGTGCCGAACGTCTGTCCCGCCGTGAGCGTCGCGCCCACCTCCGGCACTTCGACGTAGACGACGTCGCCGAGCTGCTGCTGGGCGAAGTCGGTGATACCCACGCTGCCGGTGTCCCCGGCGATGAGGATCCACTCGTGATCTTTCGTGTACTTGCGATCGGCGGGATACATGAGCACTCCTCGTGGGTTACGCGGTCTTCTTGGGTCTCTTGTAAAACGGCATCGGGACGACCGCGGCCTTGGCGCGGCGACCGCGCACGTCGACCTCGAACGTCGTGCCCGGCGCCGTCATGTCGAGCGGCACGTACGCCATGCCGATCGCTTTCTTGAGAAACGGCGTCTGGGTGCCGCTGCTGACGTGACCGACCTGCTGATCGCCACGATAGACGGCGTAGCCGTGCCTGGCGATGGCGCGATCGACCATCTCGAAGCCGACGATCTTGCGCGTCAGCCCTCCGTCGCGCTGGGCCATCAAGCGGTCGCGGCCGATGAAGCCATCCTTGTCCCAGCCGACGATCCAACCGAGATCCGCTTCGAGCACGCTGATGCTCTCGTCGATGTCGTTGCCGTGCAGACGCATCGAGGCCTCGAGACGCAGCGTGTCGCGGGCGCCGAGGCCGCACGGGATCAGGCCATGTGACGCGCCGGCCTGCAGCAGCGTCTCCCACAGCCGAGCGGCCATCGCCGGTGGAACGAACACCTCGAAACCGTCCTCACCCGTGTAACCCGTGCGCGACACCGTGCCGCGAAGGCCTGCGATCTCGCCATGCGCGAACCAGTAGTACTTGATCGCCGACAGGTCGATGGCGGTCAGCGTCTGGAGGATGTCCCGAGCTTTCGGGCCTTGGATGGCAATCAACGCATAGCGATCGCTGGAATTGACGACCGCCGCGTCGCCGACCTCGGCTGCCTTCTCGACAATCCACGCGTGGTCGCGAGCGATGTTGCCGGCGTTGACGACGAGCAGAAAATGGCTGGGACCGAAGCGATAGACGAGCAGGTCGTCGACGAAGGTCCCCTCCGGCGTGGTCAGCGCCGAATACTGCACCTGATGGATCTGCAGCTTGGACGCGTCGTTGCTGGTGATGTGCTGGACGGCGGCGAGCGCGCTCTTGCCGGCGAGCTCGATCTGGCCCATGTGGGACACATCGAACAGCCCGGCTGCGGCCCGCACGGCCTGATGCTCCGCCGTAATGCCGGTGTACTCGACCGGCATATCCCAGCCGCCGAACGGCACCATCCGAGCGCCGAGCGCGACATGTTGGGGGTGGAGCGGGGTCGTTCTGAGAGGCTGGGCAGCCTGATCGATCATCGGGTTGTATGGAGCCGGGGCGCTCGGTCATTCGCCGTCGCGCGCGCCGTGTTTGGCGTCAGGCAAACCCCTGGCGTACGGGCGATTCAAAGTACTATGCGCGTCGCCAGCGGTCAAGAAGCTGCCCGCCCTGATTGCTTGTGGGCTGAGCCTTCAGGTGGACCAGGAAGGCCGTCCGCCTCCGCCCACAGCCCGGGCTGCGGCACGACTCTCCCCAGAAAGCCGAGCGAAGGCGGGAATCCGGCCCCCAAACCACGAAACCGTCATCGACCGATTTCGAGGTCCTCCTCCGTCAACGGCTCGACCAAGGGGGTCGTCGCCTCCGCCACCTGAGTGGTTACGGCGCCCCTCGGTCGGTAGTTCAGGTACGCGTTCAAGGTGTGGTAGGTGATGCCCAAGACCCGACACGCCTGACGTTTGTTCTGCTTGCAGCGATCCAACACGAGGCGGGCATAGCGACTGCCCCACGCGCGCATCGTGTCGTTGGCCTGCATTGACGGCATCAGCGCCTCGCCGTAAACGCCGCGAAGGCTGACCGGTAGATCGTCCAGATCAATTTCCTGCGAGTCGGTGGTTGCAATGGCGCCCTCCATCATCCGTTGCAGCTCGCGGACGTTCCCCGGCCAGTCGTAGGTTGTGAGCGCATCCGCGGTCGCTGGACCGATACGCATCGGTCTCCCATCCGCCGTTCGGGCCAGAAAATAGTTGGCCAGCTCCAGAATGTCCTCGCGGCGGTAACGCAGCGCCGGCACACGCACCTCCACGCCGCTGAGCCGGTAGAACAAGTCCGCACGGAACAGCCCGCGCTCCACGAGTGACGACAGATCGCGATTGGTCGCCGCGACGATGCGTGTGTCGATCCGCCGGCTGCCCTGCCCGCCCACGCGCTCCACCGTCAGATCCTGGATCGCGCGCAGCAGCTTGGCTTGCGCGGTCATCGACAATTCCGCCACCTCGTCGAGAAACAAGGTGCCGCCGTCGGCGTGCTCGAACTTGCCTCGTCGCCCCTTGACACCGGTGGCGGTGCGCTCCTCGATGCCAAACAGCTCCGCCTCGATGAGCGTCTCGACCAGCGCCGCGCAGTTGATGGCGACGAACGGGCCGTTGCGGCGACGACTCAGCTCGTGAATCTGGCAGGCGACGAGCTCCTTACCCGTTCCACTCTCGCCCTCGATGAGCACGGTGAAGTCGGTCAGGGCGACGCGCTCGACGCGCGCGCGCAGCACGCGCATGACGCTGCTCGAGCCGATGAGCGGCGCCGCGCCATCTCTACGGTCGGTCATCGGCCCTGCGGCCACCCGTGCATGGCGGCCCGCCTCCACGAGCAGCGCCGCCAGGCTCGACGCCGACTCCAGCAATTGCGCGCTCCACGGATCCAGGCCAACGTCCGGATCGATGGTCGCCTCCAGCATCAGGCGGCGCCCCGGATCGGCCGTGGGAATCGCGAACGCGATGTAGTCCCGCGCGCGAATCGGGTGCGACATTCGCAGCGCGGCGGCCCCTTTCAGCTCACTCAGCCGGATGCTGCGCACCGGTGTGACGCGCGCCAAACGCTCGGTGAGCGCGCTGGCGAGGTCGCGCCGCTCGCGCGGTCGTTCTACCTCCGATGCCAGATCTCGCAGCAACGTGTGCAAGGCCCGGCGCCGCTCCAATTGTCGCGCCGCACGCCTCCTTCCCACGAGTTCCATCCCCCGGTCATCGTCCATAAACCCCTCGTCGGGGGTGTAAAGAACAAGCTCGGTGCCACAACCACCGGTATTGGAACGCGTGAAATCGGCCCAATTTTCGCTCCCTTGGCGCAAGGACCGAGCCGGGGCCGGCGTGCGGCGGGTAGGCAATGCCCGCGAAGCAACGATCGCGTGACGTTCAAGCGGGAACGTGATACCCGCTACCCATCACTCGTGCCGGTGCGCTCCTCAAGCGCGAGGTTCTCGTCTACGGCGATCGCCGCCTCGTAGCACAGCGGGCTGACCGCCACGACGCGGCAGCGAAGCACGCGGCCCGCTGCTAATTGTCGTCTGCCGTCGCCATGCAGCTGGAGGTCGACACGTTTGCCTGGCACGACCCGCGTGCTCGTTCTGATCAGGACCCCGCCCGGCGTGAGGTTGACGATGGTGATCTCGTGACCTGGACGCAGGATCGCGGTCGGCGACCAGACTGTGGCGGACGGCGCCGATCGCGCGCCAGCACGCCGCTCGGCGACAGCGGTCAGTCCGTGCGCCACGACCCACTCGCTCGCTCGAACCACAGCACGCGCAAGCGCCCCGTCACGCCGAGCATGCGAATGGCGGCTTGTGGGCCCGATTGCCCAGCGACGAAGATGCTGCCGCTCGTGCACGTTCCGGCAGGGCTGAACGACACCAGACTACTGCGCCCGATGCGCAGCGGATCCGATCCCGCGGTCACGACCTCTGCCGCGTCGACGTTCGGCACGCTTTCGACCACGCGAAGCGTGACACCACGAAAGTGATCGCTCAATCGATCGGGCGACAGGATCGGCTTGTCGATGCCCTCTTCGATGTCGCGCTCGAGCACGCCGTTAGCGTTGCCATCCACGAAGAACGTGAACGGATATCCGTGGTCGGCGTCGCCGAAGCGCACGGCGACGTCGGCGTTGCGCTTCAGTGCCTCCATCCGCGCCTGATGCAGCTTCCCCGCGAGGTACCGCGCCGAGAGGCGCGCGCGATCGCGATCCAGCCATGCGCCGAGCGAAGGGACCGACATCCCTGCAAGGATGGCCATCAAGCCGGTGGCGCACACGACGTCCAGAATCGCGACGCCGCGCTCGCGCGTCGGAGCCAATGCCTCGAGGCCCCGACGTCTGAGCCCTGTCATGCTATTGCCCACCCGTCGGTTTGTCGGCCTTCGGCGGCGTAACCGTAATGAGCGGCTTCAGTTTCAAGAAGCTCTTCTCGCCGATGCCCTTGACGTTCATCAGCTGCTCGATCTTCTGAAACCCACCAATCTTCTGCCGATGCTCGACAATGCGTTGGGCGGCGCTGCGACCGATGCCTGGCAGACTCTCGAGTTGCTCGACGGTTGCGGTGTTCAAATTGACCACGGCCGCGACAGCGGTTTTGGCTGTGGCGCCGGCCTTCCCTTCTTGACCGCGTACGTCGCTGGCGCTGCCGATCAGATAGATCGCGGCCACGAGGGCGTAAGTGAGAACGCGCATAGATCCTCCCATGTGAGTAAGTGGCTGCGCGTGACGCCTCGGGGCGTGAAGGAGGTCACGGGCCACCGGGACAACGTCACGCGCCAACCGCTGACCTCACTGAGCAAGCGCCGCGCCGACCCGCCTTGTTCACGCCAAGTTATTCAGGCTCATTCACTTGCGCGTACGGATGGCGAGCGGAGCCGGAGGCGGAGTGGGTCTGAAGCGCAACTATGGCTGCGTCGGCGAAAGGTACTGCGGGAGAAGAACGATGAATTCGGCGGTCCCGCGTCGGCAGCTACAAGTGTCGGCATGCAACGTTCGTTGCCCTCGAGCCGGCGCCGTTCGCAGAAGGCCTTTGGCCGAAGTCGGCGTAACGGCCGCGGCGCGAATCCGATGTGAACAGGGGTAAGATCCGCCGAGGAGTCCGCCCTGGCTCACGCGAGCTACCGGCGGGACAGGCACCATGGCTACATACCTCTCTCGCCGCACGTTCGTTGGGACGGCCGCTGCAACCGCCGCCTGGAGCACCTTCGGCCGATCGACCAGCCGAGCCGTAGAGCTTCCCCCTGTTCCCCCAGGGGCGAGCCGGCTCACCCTTGGCGTCGCCTCGTATTCGATGCGGGAGTTCCCACTCGACCAGGCGCTCGAGATGGCGAAGACGCTGGGCGTGACGCACATGACGTTCAAGGACGTCCACATCCCGCGGACCGATCCGCCGGAGACGACACGCACCATCACCGCGAAGATCAAGGCCGCGGGCATCACCATCGTCGGCGGCGGGACGATCAACCTTCCGAACGACGCGGCGCAGATCGAGAAGGATTTCCAGTATGCGAAGACCGCGGGGTTTCCGCTGATCTATGTCTCGCCAGACCCGGCGGGGCTCGACACCGTCGAGCAGATGGCGAAGCGCTACGACATCAAGGTCGCCATCCACAACCACGGGCCGGAGGATAAGTGGTGGCCACGGCCACAGGATGCCTACGCAGCCGTGAAGTCGCGCGACACGCGCCTCGGCCTCTGCATCGATGTCGGTCACACGTTGCGCACGGGCGCGGATCCGGTGCGGGCATGCCGCGAGTGCCGCGATCGTCTCTACGACATGCACGTGAAGGACTTGCGCGTCGCCACCGACAAGGACAGCCAAGTGGAAGTCGGCCGGGGTGTCATCGACTTCCCGGCGCTGTTCAAGACGCTGATCGAGATCGGCTACAAGGGGCAGGTCGGGCTCGAGTACGAGATCAAGGCCAAGGACCCGCTGCCCGGCATGATCGAGTCCGTTGCCTACATGCGCGGCGTGCTGGCGGCGATCACAACGTAGGCGCTAGGGCGCCACCATCGGAATGATCTGCGCTTGGAAGGCGCCCCCAAAGGGGCGCCCGACAGGATGTGAGAATGGCGGGGGCGGTTCGCGAACCGCCCCACCTAGAGCGACGAAGTGAACGACTTCGGCAGCTCGAAGCCCTTGCGGTACTCGCGGGTCAGCAGCTTGTCCGCGGCTTTGTCGTCGACGAACGTTTCCGTCTTGCCGTCGAACACGAGCGAACGGCCGACGCGATACGAGATGTTCGCCAGGTGCGGCAGCGTCGATGACAGGTGGCCATCGAGGATGTTGCTGGTCAGGACCTTCTGATCGCCAGCCCTGATCGCATCGACGAAGTTCTGATAGTGCGGCGACTCGGTGCTGGTGAGCACGTTGGGATCGCTACCCTCGGACTTCTCGGGGCGATCGGCACCGGGTCCCTTCTCGTTCTTCGGACCCAAGTACGACTGCCACTTGCGCCCGTCGCCGTCGATCCACAACCATCCCTTCGAGCCGTAGAACAGGTTGCCGATCTTCTGCGTCCCCTCGTCGTTGGTGAGCTGGCCGCGCGTGGCGAACTCCAGGACGGTGCCATCCGCGTACTCGTAGAGCGTGGTCTGCGTGTCCGGCGTCTCCTGCGACGCCTCGGGCCCGAAGTAGCCACCCACCGATCGAATCTTGGTCGGGTGATCCTGTTTCTGCAGCCCCCACCGCGCCGTGTCGAACTGATGCGGCCCCTGGTTGCCGGTGTCGCCGTTGCCGAAATCCCAGTGCCAGTGCCAGTTGTAGTGGAAGCGATTGCGATTGAACGCCGCCTTCGGCGCCGGCCCGAGCCAGAGATCGTAATCGACCTTCGACAAGTAGGCCTCGTCGTAGGTCGGCTCATAGTTCGTGGCTCCGACCGTCAACGAGTACTTTTCACCCGGCGCCATCGGCCCATCGGGATACTTCCCGATCGGCGGCCGCGGCTTGAAGCACAGGCCACGCGCCATGTAGACGCGGCCGATGCCCCCGTCGTGGATGAACTGAATGGCTTCACGCACCACCGTCCGACTACGGTTCATCGTCCCGACTTGCACGATCTTGTTGTAGCGCGCGGCCGCTTCCACCATGCGACGACCTTCGACCACGGTGTGCGAGGCCGGCTTCTCCACGAACACGTGCTTCCCCGCCTGGAGCGCCCAGATCGTGGCCAGCGCGTGCCAATGATTCGGTGTGGCGATGACGACCGCGTCGATGTCCTTGTCCTCGAGGACGCGGCGCAGGTCCTGCGTGAACGTCGGCTTGAAGCTCGCGACGTCCTTGAGGCGCGCGTCGTTGATGCGTTCGTCGGCCAGGTTCGCGTCCGGATCGCAGAGGATCTTGACCTCCACATTGGGCAGCCGGGCGAAGCCTCGCTTGAGCGCATTGCCCTGCCCTCGAATGCCGATGCTGGCGACGACGACGCGATCGTTGGCGCCGAGGACGCGTTGGCCGACAAGGGGGGCGGCGTTCGCCCGCCTGCCAAACACCTCGGCGCCCACGACAACCCCGGCGGCGGCGGTGCCCAGCCGGGATCCGAAATCACGCCGCGAAAGACGATTCTGCTCGTGTTGGTCGCTTGCCACGGTGCCCTCCCCCTTGCGTGGTCGCGACATGAGTGTAATACGAGCCGCGCCCATCCCAGGTGTTCAATGGCGGGTTGCCGTTACGGCGTTCGTGGTCCCCAGCGCCCGTTTGAGGCGTGCCACCTCCTGCTCATCGAGCGCAAAGCCCGTTCTACTCGGGTGTTGCAGCTCGGTCACCGACTGGGCGGCCCGCATGAGCCCCGAGCCGGAGTGGCCCGGCGAGCGAAACAGGACGTGCCCAACCTCATGCGCAATCGTGCGCCCCAGCACACGGCCGATGAGGCGCTCTTCCAGGAGGCTGGAGGCGTAGACCTCGCGACGCCCGAACAGCAGCCCGCCGCTGGCCGCCAGCGTGATCGCATCGTAGAAGATGGCAATCCGCATGGTCGGCTGACCGTCTCGTTCGAAACCGGTCCAGCCGAGCGGGGTGCTGCCGGGGCTGACAAGCCCGCGGGCCCGCGCCGATTCCAACGTCAGCGGAACAGGCCTGGACTCGCCCGGCGCGAGAGGTGTACGACCTCGCGATACGACCTCGACGGTCACACCGTACGGCGCCCAGATGGCGGCCGTTTCTCGGATAGCAGTCGCGAGGACCGACGGAGATGTGGCAACGCCATTACGAACCTCCAGCGCGATGCGCGTGCGCTCATCCGCGCGCGCAGTGGGGATCGACCAGAGAAACACGACCACGACCACGAACCGAACAGCCATGCGGCATCGTAGACACCTCCCTCGTCATGAAACAAAGTCTTTGTCATCATCACAATCGTGAAGTAGCCTCATGATCCCATGGACCTCGAAGTACGGCACTTGCGGCTGATCGCGGCGGTGGCCGAGGTCGGCAGCCTGACCAAGGCCGGTGAGCGCATTCACCTGACGCAATCGGCGCTGAGTCACCAGCTCCGCAACATCGAGTCGCGACTAGGCGCGGCGCTGTTCCTGCGCGTCGGCAAACGGCTCGTGCTCACCACCGCGGGAGAACGGCTCCTGGCGGCATCGCGCGAGGTGCTGCAACGCCTGCAGCAAACCGAAGACGACATTCGCCGGCTCGGACGCGAAGGCGCCGGCGTGCTGCGGCTCACGACCGAGTGCTACACCTGCTACCACTGGCTGGCGCCGCTGCTCGTGCCCTATCGTCGCCGCTTTCCGCGCGTCGAAGTCCGCATCGACATCGAGGCCACACGGGATCCGTTCTCGAAGCTCCTTACCGGTCAGCTCGATCTCGCCATCGTCAGCTCACCGGTTCGCGATCGCCGGCTCGCGCATCGCCCGGTCTTCGACGACGAGCTGGTGGTGGTGATCAAGCCGGATCACGTGCTGGCGCGGAATCGATTCGTCCGTCCGACGGATCTCGCGGACGAGACGCTGCTGATCTATCCACCGCAGAGCGACAGTCGCGTCTTGAACGAAGTGCTGCTGCCCGCTGGCGTCACGCCGCGTGTCGAGGAGCTGCCGCTGACCGAGGCAATCACGGAGATGGTCCGCGCCGGGCTCGGTGTCGCCGTCCTGGCGCGCTGGGCCGTGCAACCGCTGCTGGATCGCGGCGTGCTCGTTGGCCGTCCGCTGACGGCCCGCGGCCTGCGGCGACAGTGGAGCGCCGTGACCCCGAAGGACCTGGCAAGGGTCGACTACGTCAGTGAGTTCATCGATCTGCTGGCGAAGCACGCCCCTTCCCAGCTTCGCCAAGGCCCCGGCGGGCATGCCACCTCCCGGCCGCGCTTGAAGGCCAGTTAGGGTCGAGCTCTTCGATCAGCGCGTTCGCGCGTTACCCACGTCTGCGCGCGTTGCTGCTCGGGCGCTTCATCGATGGACGCAGCTCCTCGGGATGAAAGCGGAAGTACTCGAGCAGGTGTCGGCGTTTCTCAGGTCCCCGCGTCCCGACCCGCTCGCCGGTCGTCGCGTCCGGCCCCAACACGGACGGATCGATCTCGGCCGCTCGACGATAGATGCGACGCCACGTCTGGCGGACGGCGTCGGCCGAGACGCCGAGCCGATCGGCGATCGTCCGATCGTCCGCGTCCTCGAGCGCCGCGTACGCCAGTAATCGCTG
>DAINCF010000202.1:0-11911 GCA_036732565.1 Vicinamibacterales bacterium | reverse complement strand
GGTATCGGGCCGCCACGCGGTGCAGTGGCTGCTCGTCGGCGGACAGATGGCGCTGTCGGTGACCTTGCTCGCGGGCGCGGGGTTGCTGCTGCGCAGCGCCGACGCCCTGTCGCGCGTCGATCCCGGTTTCGATCCGTCGCGCGTGCTGGCGTTTCGCGTGAGCGGCAATTGGAACGAGACGGAGGATCGTGGCCGCCTCGTGCAGCGCATCAACGGCACGCTCGACGCGCTAGGGGAGCTGCCCGGCATCGCGTCCGTGGCGACGTCGTGGAGCCTGCCCGGCGTGCCCCGGCAGTATCCGATCGCATTCGCGTTGCTCGAGGGTCGATCCGAGTCCGAGCCGCCGCTCATTGCCGAGTGGCGTACCGTGTCGCCTCGATATTTCGAGACGCTGCGGATTCCACTCGCCGCGGGCGCGCTGTGTCGCCTCTCGCCGGATGCGCGACCCTCGTCCGAGGTCATGGTCAACCGAACGTTCGCCGATCGCTACTTCCGCGGCCGGTCGGCGATCGGCCTCACGTTGAGCTGGGAAGCCGCGTCGCAAACCGCGCGAATCGCGGGTGTGGTGGCGGACGCCCGGGAGTCGGGCCTCGATCGCGAACCCGCGCCGACCGTCTACGCCTGTGACTCGGCGCCCAGTCCATTTCCCTGGTTCGTCGCGCGGACGCACGGCGACCCCCTGGCGGCAGCAGGCGCCGTGCGCGCGAAGCTCAAGGATCGCGAGCCGCTCCGATCCGTCTACGACATCGCCCCGCTCGATCGGCGCATCGGCGACGCCTACGCGCAGAACCGTGCTCGGACGACGCTGCTGGTGCTCTTGGCTGTGACGGCGCTGGCGCTGGCGTGTGTCGGCGTCTACGGCACGCTCAGCTATGCGGTCGGCGTCCGGCGACGCGAGGTGGGCTTGCGCCTCGCGCTGGGCGCGTTGCGACGCGAAGTCATCTGGCAGCTCGTCGGGCAGGGCCTGCGCGTCCTTGTCCTCGCCTCCGTGGGAGGCCTGGCGCTCTCGGCCGCCTTCGCCCGCGTGCTCTCCGGCATGCTCTACGGCGTTTCGCCGTTCGACCCGGTCACGCTCGCGAGCGTGCTCGGCATCGTTCTGCTCGTTGGAACGTTGGCGGCACTCATCCCTGCCGCTCGCGCCACCCTGGTCGAGCCGATGCGCGTCCTCCGCGAAGAGTAAGATGGGTGCGCCGCGAATCAGGAAAACGGGAACGACGTGCCAGAGGAAGAGTTCGAGGATACCAACGCCACGCTGATTGTCACCCCGACCTCGAGGTCCCGGGCGCTCGCCGACGCGGATGACATCGGGCACTACCTCGTGGTGGTTGAGGGCGGAGACCCGGGGCGTCGCGTGCTGCTTGGCGTCAACCCAATCACCATCGGCCGCGATTCGGCTCGGGACTTCGTGCTGGTCGACACCGACGTGTCGCGCCTCCACGCGCTCGTCTACCTCGTCGCGGGCCGGGTCATCGTCGAGGATCAGCGGTCGACCAATGGCACGTTCATCGGCGGAAAGCGTGTCACCAGTCCGAGTGCGCTGACCGAGGACAGCGTGCTGCAGCTGGGCCGCCAGGTCTTGAAGCTCGAGCGCCGGAGCAAACGCGACGTCGAGCGCAGTGAAGAGCTCAGACGGGACCTCGAGAAGGCCAGCGAATACGTCAGGTCGTTGCTTCCAGCGCCCAGGACAGGTGGGCCCATTCGGACCGACTGGCTCCTCCAGCCATCCACGCAACTCGGCGGCGACGCGTTTGGCTGCCACGAGCTCGACGCCGATACGTTCGTGCTCTACCTCATCGACGTCTGCGGGCACGGCGCCGGCGCGGCCATGCACTCGGTGAGCGTGCTCAACGTGCTCCGGCAGCGCGCGCTGCCTGGCGCGGACGTGCGCGAGCCGGCGGAGGTCCTGGCGAGCCTGAACGCCATGTTCCCGATGGAACGGCACGACGGCATGTACTTCACGATGTGGTACGGCGTGTATCACCTCCAACAGCGGATGCTGCGGTATGCCTGCGCCGGTCATCACCCGAGCTATCTCGTGCCGCCGGCCCGAACAGCAGCCACGCCGCTGAAAACGCCGGGGCCCATGATCGGCGCCATGCCCACCGCTCGCTATCGCGTTGAGCAGACAGCAGTTCCAGCCGGCAGCTCGCTTTACCTCTTCAGCGACGGGGTGTTCGAAATCGTCACGAAGGATCTGCGGCAGTGGGGCTTGCAGGATTTCGTGCGGCTGCTCAACGAGGCACCGTGTGACGTGACGGAGTCGGAGCGGCTCTATCGTGCGGTCAAGGCCGCGGCGCGGCCCGGCCCGCTCGACGATGACTTTTCTCTCCTGGTCGTAACATTCGCGTAGCATCGACCACGTAGCATGCGAGGTCAGGGAGACCTCCGTGCAGATGGAAATCAACGAGCTCGGCGACAACCAGGTGAAAGTGAAGCTCGAGGGGCGCTTGGACACCCCAGGGGTAGAGCGCGTCGAGACGCGTTTCGTGGCCGCGCTCGTCCCGGCCGGGCGGCACGCCCTTGTGGATTTGTCTCGAGTCGAATTCGTCGGATCGCTGGGCGTGCGGATGTTCATCTCCGTGGCGCGCAGTCTCGGCCTGAAGGAGGCACAACTGGTCTTGTTCGCCCCACAGGCGCAGGTCCGAGAGGTCTTCGACAACGTGTCCTTGCAAGACATCATCCCCATCTGCGCCGATGAAGCAGAGGCGCAAGGCACGCTGAAAGCGTAGCGATGCGGCGCCGCTCAGCTTCCGAGGAGATGCCGATCAGCCAACGCAGCTTGCGCTTCGCTGCGACTCCAGCGGGTTTCGAGCAGGCGTTTGCCGAGGTGCGGTCCGCCCTGGATGACGGCCACGTCCTCGGGCGGGCGCGCTACAACGTGGAGCTCGTGTTCGAGGAGATCGTCTCGAACGTCGTGCGGCACAGCGCTAGCGATGCACGGGCGCATCACGTCGATCTCTCCCTCACGTTCGAGGCCGCCGGGATCGTACTGACAATCACCGATGACGGACCGGCCTTCGATCCGCTCCAGCATCCCGCTCCCACGCTGCCGACATCGCTCGCGGAAGCTCCCACCGGCGGGCTCGGCATTTTCCTCGTGCGCAAGGCAGCCACCCGCCTCCACTACGAGCGAACGCCGGACCAGAAGAACCAGCTGACCGTCACCATCGCCAACTCTTGAGGCCGCCGTGCAATGGGTGCGGGCAGCGCGTATGATGGCGCTCGCCTAGTGTCCCGGCACTAGCCCAGGAGGCACAGCCATGCGCCAGGACCCATTACGCTCATCGATGCATCGCCGCGCTCTCGTCGTTCTGCTCGGTCTCGTCGTGCTGGCCGCGTGGTCGATGCCTACACGCGGTCAGGCTCAAGGCGCCGCCGTCACGGTGTATGAAGGGGCTCGCCTCATCAACGGCACCGGCGGTCCGGCGCTCGACAATGCCGCGTTCGTCGTCAGCGATGGCCGCGTGACGGCGGTCGGTCGCGCCGGCCAGGTCACGGTGCCGGCGGGGGCGGCGCGGGTGAGCCTCGCCGGCAAGACGGTGATGCCAGCGATTGTCGATGCACACACGCATCCGGCCACGACCCGCGATGCGCTGATCGATCAGCTGCGCGGCAAGGCGTACTACGGGGTCAGTGCCATCCTGAGCATGGGCTCCGATCCCGGGACGCTCGCGTTCGAGGTACGGGACGAGACCATTTCCGGCGCGGCCCGGCTGCGCACCGCCGGCCGCGGCATCACGATGCCGGAGCCCGGACGCACCGATGTCCCCTACTGGATCACGACGGAAGGCGAGGGTCGCAAGGCGATCCAGGAGCTCGCGGCGCGCAAGGTCGACATCGTCAAGATCTGGGTCGACGATCGGGATGGCAAGTACAAGAAGCTCACGCCGGAGCTCTACGGCCCGGTCATCGACGAGGCCCACAAGCAGAAGCTCCGCGTGGCCGCGCATATCTTCACTCTCGAGGACGGCAAGGGCCTGCTGAAGGCGGGCCTCGATGTGTTCGCGCATGGCGTGCGCGATCGCGACATCGACGATGAGTTCGTGGCGATGATCAAGGCGCGTCCGAACGTAATGCTGATCCCCAATCTGCCGGACCGCGGTGTGCCGTTTGACCTCGCCTGGCTCAAGGACAGCATCTCCGCAGGCGAGCTCGGCAAGCTTCAGGCATCAGCGACGCCGCGCCCGGCCGCGCAGCAGACCTTCGGCATTCAGGCACGCAATCTCGCCAAGCTCAACTCCGCCGGCATGAAGATCGCGATGGGCACGGACGGCTACTCAGCCTGGAGCCAACATGTCGAGATGGAGGACATGGTGGCCTCGGGCATGACGCCGGCGCAGGTGATCGTCGCGGCCACGCGCAACTCCGCCGAGCTGCTGCGGCTTGCCGACACCGGCACCGTCGAGACCGGCAAACGCGCGGACTTCATCGTGCTGGACGCGAATCCGTTGGACGACATCACCAACACGCGCAAGATCTCGGCGGTCTACCTGAATGGCGCGGCCGTGGATCGCGCGGCGATCCGCAGCCGTCTCACAGCGACACAGTAAAGGCCGGCCAACGCCGGCCTTGGTCCGGCTGAAGCCGGACCCCACGCACGAAAGGCGTTGCTGGCGTTTAGTGCGGGCCGAGGCCGAACCCCACGCACGAAAGGCGTTGCTCGCGTTTAGTGCGGCTGAGGCCGGACTCCACGTACGGAGGAAGGCGTTGCTGGCGTGGGGTCCGGCTTCAGCCGGACCTCGTTCCCAATCGGCTTGTCGTCCGTCTTCAACGCGTCGGGATTGACCCAGGGATAGTCGCCGTACGGCTTCGCCACCGGCCACACCTGATCGAGCGTCGACGCGTCCCACACCGTGCCGTGCTTCACGACGTAGCGAAGACTGGTCGTGTTGCGAATGTCGTCGAGCGGGTTCGCCGTCAGCACGACGAGGTCGGCCAGCTTGCCAACGGTCAATGATCCCAGCTCGCGCTCGAGCCCCAGGAAGTGTGCGCCGTGCAGCGTGGCGACCTCGAGCGCGCCCATCGGGCCCATCGCCGACGCGGCCGCCCACGTCTCCCAATGCGATCCGAGCCCGTGCTGCTGGCCGTGCGATCCGATGGCGCCGTAGCCGCCGCGCGCGACGATATCGCCAAGGCCGCGGGCCAGCATCGGGAAGCTGTAGTCGGTGATGGGCCGCATCATCCGGCGGCGCGTGCCAGGAATGAGCATGCGCCACGGGGTGAAGCGCCGCAGCTTCTCGTCGCGCCAGACGTCCGACTGCTGGAAAAAGTATTCCTCGTTCCACGGCCCTGGCCCGCCGACGAGAAAGGTGACCGAGTACGTCGCCTTCGCCAGCCCGAAGAACTGCGCGGCATCGTCGTGGATCGGCGCATAGCTCAGCGGATGCTCCCAGCCGGTATGGCCGTCCATGATCATGCTCAGGTTGTATTCGAGGTCGCCGCCTTCGGCCGTCACACGCATGCCGCGCTTGCGGGCGGCGTCGGTGATCCACTGCCGCTGGTCGCGGCGCGGCTGTAAGTACTGCTTTATCGTCACCGCGCCCCACGCGTGGAGACGCGCGACGTTCTGTTCCGACACGTCGTAGCTCGTGATCTCGTTCTGACGCTGGCCGTCACCCGAGTACAGCGGATCGCCGCTGCTGAACTGTCGCGGACCGAGCACCTCTCCGCTTTCAACCAGCTCCGCCTGTGGGAACACGTGCCCCGACCACATGGAATTGTCCATCGTGGTCGTGACGCCGTACGCGAGGTAGATGGCCGACTCCCAGTTCTTCTTCGGCAGCACGCCTTCGTGATCGCGGTGATGGTGTGCGTGCATGTCGATCAGGCCGGGCATGACGGTCTGGCCCTTCACGTCGATGACACGGTCGACGCCCGCGGTGCTGCACGGACCGACGCAGGTGATCCGGCCGTTCTTGATGACGACCGCGCCGCGATCGATCACGCGCCGCTGATCCATCGTGAGCAATCGCGCGCCAGTGAACGCCAAGGTCCCTTTGGCGATGGCGCGCGGCAACGTGAGGGTGATTGGCAGCTCGCGCGCGTCTTTGGTCTCGGCGTTGTAGGTGTAGTAGCGCGGACCGCTGACGAATTCGACCGTCCGTGGATCACGCCATCGTGGAAACGATCCGCCCTGGGTCGAAAGCGGTGTCACCGGCAGACGGCCTTTGCGCTTTTCGATCCGAACCGGCGTCGCCCCCGTCCCCATCATCGGAAACGCCATCAGGAAGACATTGTCGCCCTCCTCGAACGCGAGCCACCGGCCGTCCGGTGACACCGCCGCTTCGTCCGCGTGCGGTAGCACGACGTAGGCGCGGCGATCGCGGCCATCGAGATCGATCGACACGATCTCCGTGCGCGCTTCGGTGTTCGCCTTGTCGGGCCCGAACGTCTCCGGATAGAAGAGGCGCCCCTCCGGTCCGAAATGCGCCTGCAGGATCGGCCGGCGTGGCATCAGCGGACGCCCGCCCTGGAACGGGCGGTTCACCGTGGTGATCGTCTGCACATCGCCGCCGGCGGCGGGGAGCTTGACCAGCGCGTAGTATTGATTCGCGGCCACATTGCGTCCTTGCAATGTCGCCCCAGCGCCGCGCGTGACGACGATGGTCTGACCGTCCGGGCTCCAGATGGTGTTGAGGTATTCGCCGGCGGTACTCGTGAGCTGCCGCGGCGCGGCGCCGCCATCTGCCGGAGCGCTCCAGACCTGACCGAGCGCGAGGTCCGCCCAGCTCACGAACGCGATGCTCTTGCCATCCGGCGACCACGCGGGCGACATCTCGAAAGGCTCGAAGGTCGTTGGTGTCAATCGACGCGGTGTCCCCGAAGGCAGATCCATGATCCAGATTCGTCCCGCGGCCTGGAACGCCAGCCGGCGGCCATCCGGCGATGACGTGGTCCAGCGCGGAAACTTCACTGCAAACGTCTCGCTCGACAGATCTTGCGGCTGGCCGGCCATCTCCGAGATCGTCCGCTGCACGCGCGCCGTGAACGGAATGGTCGCCACCGCACCGGTCTCCACACTGACCCGGCGGATTCTGCCGCCCTGCGCGATGACAATCGACTTGCCATCGCGGGCCCACGAGTAACCGGGCAGATCGCGCAAGACCTTCATGCCCTCGCCCATGTCCACGTCGATGGGATCCATCAACAGACGCTCGGCCCCGGTCTGCAGATCTCGCAGCCACAGCGCCGTGCGAGGCCCGAACTTCACGCCCTTGTAAGAGACGGTGCCGTCCGGAATGCGCCGCGCGAACGCGAGCCAGCGGCCATCGGGCGAGATCTCCGCCGCCAGCGCGCCGCCGCTGGATGTCTGTCCCTGCTGCAGCGATTCGCCCGACGTGATCTCCAGCACGTCACCGCTCTTCAGATCGAGACGACGGATCTGCCGCGCGCCTTGCATGACGTCGGCACGACCCGACCACGTGTCGGGATTGGCGGTGCTGACCTGAAAGTAGACGAAGCGGCCATCGTGTGACACCGACGGCCAGTCCGCGCCGCGCACATCGCGGCCGATCAGCTCCACGCCTTCGCCGCCGTCACGGGCGTACATCCAGATGCCGGATCCCGTCCCGCCACCGCCGGGCTTCACGTCCTGTCGACGGACGAGGATGAAGCGCCCATCCGGCGTCCACGCCGGCTCGGTGACGCGGACGTCGGCGTTGGACAGCACCGCCCGGGGGTTCGATCCGTCCGCGTCCATCAGCCAGAGGTTCATCTGGCCCTTGCGATCGGAGACGAACGCGATCGCCTGGCCATCGGGCGACCAGCGCGGGTGGGAGTTGATCGCAATTCCACTGTCTTGCGTCAAGCTCTGCGCTTCGCCTCCGGACGAAGGCATGCGGTAGATGTGCCCGAGCAGGTCGAAGACGATGGTTGAGCCGTCGGGCGAGAGATCGACGGACATCCAGGTGCCTTCGCTGGTCGTGAACGCGATCTCACGCGTCGTGCCGCGCGGTTTCGTGACGTCCCACGTCTGGTCCGCCGACGCGTCTTTCGATTGTTCCGGCTGTTGCCGCGCGGACATCTGCTCGGAGCCCAACAGCGCGATCGCAGCCGTGCCGATCGCGCCCATCGTGACGAGGAGTCGAGAGCGCATAGTGATGGGAGGATAACGGATTGGAAGCCGTACGTAGCGCAGGCCTTCAGGCCTGCCTCGGGTAGCCATCGACGCTCGCGCGCCGAAGCAGAGGCAGGCCTAAAGGCCTGCGCTACGTACGACACCTAGAATACGAAACGCACTGACAATTGCCCGGCCCGCGCGAACTGGCGGCTCTGGCCCTGCATTGTCCCGTCCGCATTCTCCCCGAAGTTCGGGCTGTAGGTTTGGTTGCCGCCGCTCTTGAACTGCTGGAACGTGTCGCCGTTCAGCGCGTTGAAGATGTCGAAGGCGACTTCCAGCCGTTGCTCGCCGAAACGGAAGTTTCGTCCAAACCGCAGGTTGAGCACCTGCAAGGTGTCCGCCTCGATTTGCCCGTCACCGCGCGTGGGGCCGACGAATCGAATCGTGGTGAACAGAGGATTCGACATCGTCTGCCCGTTCGACTTCGTGATCGTGGCCGGACCGAAAGCAGGATCGGCCGCCGCGAGTTGCGTCACGACCGGACCCGTGTACGGGCCCGACTGCAGGGAGTACTGCGCGGAAAACACGAGGTTCCACGGCGCGTTGTAGCTGCCGCCGAGACGCAGGACGTGCTTCTGCCACGACGGCGAGCGCGTGTCCTCCGTCCCGGACAGGCTGTTCGACACGTTCTGCCCGGCCGTCGTGCTGCCCCGGATCGTGCCTAGCCCCCTGTCGTTCGGGAACGCCTCCGGCTGAACGAACGACGCCGGATCGTTCGGCTGCCAATCGCCGTCGATGTGCTGGAAGTTGCGGCCGTAGCTGCCGAGCATCTGGAGGTTCTTCGTCCGCTTCGACACCGTGACTTCGAAACCGTTGTAGACGAACCAGTTCCACTCGTTGTTGGTGTTGAGGAAGATCAAGTTCTGGGTCGGGTCGATCACCCCGCGGAACACGCCGCCGTCGTAGATGCCGTTCGACTCGACCAGTGCGGGCCGATCGCGGTACTGGCGGTTCACCCAGGACACGTCTACCGCGAGCTGTCCCGGAAACTGACGTTGGTAGGCCACGGCCCACTCGTTGATGAATGGCTGATGCCGATCGGGATCCAGGATCCGATCGCTCGACGTCCTCGTTGCCGCCGGCTGCGTGACCTGGTTCCTCGGCGAACCGTCCACGGGGCTGAAGAAGAAGTCGGTGTAGCCGGCCACCGCGTTACCGGCGGTCGGCAACAGTGTGCCATTGAGGAGGTCGTGCACGCGCCCCCACGATCCGCGCACGATATTCGCGTGATCCTCGGTCAAGGAGTAGTTGACACCGAGACGCGGCCCGATATGCCACGAGTCCATCGTCGTCGTGTCGAAAAGCCGATCGCTGATCGTGACCTGATCGAAACGGAGGCCGGCGTTCACCGTCAGGCGACCCGTGGGCTTCCACGAGTCCTGCACGTAGAACGCATAGTCGTGCGCGTTGACATCGACGGCGAGCACCGACGGCCGATCGTAAACACGACGACGGAAGACGATGTAGCCGGCCGCCGGATCGGCAGGATTGCGCAACACGCCGTCCGCGATCGCGTCACCATCGTTCGAGTAGGTGATGGTCGACGAGTAGTCGTACTGCTGCAGGTAGACACCAGTCTGCAGCTCGTGCGAGCCGAGCCAACCCGACGCGTAGTACGTGGCATCGGCGCTGACGGTGAATTTACTGGCCGGCTGCGCGGTGCGCTGGAACAGGTTGTTCAACTCGGCCACTTCACCCGACCCCGTGGGGTTGCCGCCGGAAATCGCGGTGCTGCTGAAGATGCTCAGCTCCGGCCCTGTGCCCGGATACTTGTCGTAGGCGTCCAACGTGCCGTTGGACGACTTGTCGTTGTACGAACCCATGATGCGGGTCGTCAACCGGTCCGTCCAGATCGAGGTCAAGCGCGAAGACACGCCCTTGCCCCCGAAGGCCGAGACGTACAACTTGTCGGCCGAATACGCCCAGTTGGTCTCGTCCGGATTGAGATCGTACTGATAAAAGCCCGTGACCTGATGCCGCGGGGTCAGTTGCACCGTGCCCTTGGCGAAGTAGTACTTGCTGCGACTCTGGTTGTCGAACGGCTCGAATCCGGAACGCAGCGCTTGCAGGGCCGCCAGCTGCGTCGCGTCGCGCGAGATGCCGACGTTGCGACGCGTATAGCGGAACGAGCCGAAGAACCACGCGCGATCGCGCAGCACAGGTCCACCCACCGCGCCTTCGGGTTGGAAGACCTCCGTGGTCGCCGCGCTCTCGCCCGGTCCCGCATTGCTGCCATTCCAGTCCTTCGCGGTGAACACGAAGCCGCCGGATCCGCGCAGTTGATTGGTGCCGGACTTGGTCGCCACCTGCGTGACCGCTCCCATCCCGATCGGCGACGAGGCGTCGGAGCCACCGGTCTTCACCTGCACGTCTTCCAACGCATCGGTGCTGAGGCCCATGTAGAGGCCGGCCCAGTTCTGTCGGAACGATCCCATGTCGGCGCCGTCGACGAGCGTGACGTGGCTCTCGATATCGGTCCCGCGCACCATGTACACCTGGCCACCGGACGCCTGATCGAACCCGCGCGCGGTGACGCCCGGCGTGACCTCGAGGAAGTCGGAGAAGTCCTTGCGGCTGGTCAGCGGCAGGCTGCGCTGCAGGTCGCCCGAGATGTTGACCGCTTTCGAGGAGCTGTCGGTGTCCAACATCGGGACTTCACCGGTTACCGTGATCGTCTCGTCCAGCGTCCCGATCTTCATCGCGACATCGACCGTGAGATTCAGGCCCGCGGTGATGACGATGCCGGCGCGCTCCTGCCTCGAGAATCCTTGGAGCTCGGCCGCGACGACGTACTCGCCTGGCAGGAGGTTCTGCAGGCGATAGACGCCCTCGGCATCGGAAACCGCCGTGACCGGCCGCGGCGCCGCCGGGCTCGTCGCGGTCACCGTGACGCCGGGCAGGACCGCGCCCTGCTCGTCCTGGACGACGCCGCGAATGCTGCCTTCCTGCGTGACCTGCGCAACCGCGGCGGTGGTCAGCGCAAACAGCAAGGCCAGAGTGAACGCCAGAGTCCCTCTCATGATCAGCTCCTTCACATCAAATGCAGAACAAGTAAACGGCCATGCTATCACCTGGCGATAGCACGGCCGTTCGGCATGTGATCAACCGTCACGCGGAGGGACGAACGCCGGCCCCAGAGGGCCGCGTGCTACTGCGGCGGTGCGAGCGAACGAGCCAGGACCTCGAGCGTCCACGCGTCCGCGAACGACAACGCCGACGGTATTTTCTCGCCCGCCAGGAACGTATTGCTCGTCCCGTCGGTGATGCCTTCGAGGTAGCGCTCGATGGCCGCGAGCCGACGCTCGTCGTCGCCGCGGCGATCGGCGATCGCCGCTTTGTGGAGGTGGTGCAGGAGCTTGCGTTCGACGTGTGGATTGTGCACGAGGGTCGTCGTCAATTCGAACAGCGTCTCGAGGCTCACGAGTGTCGGTGGCCGCTGCACGGCCGGCAACAAGCCGGGCAGGTTCATCCAATCCTCATCGTACGCACCCAACTGCAGCGCGAGCTTCGTGTCTGCGAGGAAGCGTTCCATGATCGTGCGCACCGACCCGTCACCCATGCCGACGAGGATCCCACCGCTGTGTATCGAGCCAAGCGACACCTGACCTCGTTGGGCGGCGAGATCGAAGACCTGTCGTTGCGCGCTGTCCTGTTGAAGGAATGGGCCGACCTGCTGGTAGAAGTTGTCGAGATCGAGGCCACCCGGGTCGCTCGCCGGCAGCAACAGACCAATGTCCGAGACGGCGCGTGCGCCCGCGACGAGCAGCGCCTCCGCCATGCGTCGCCGGCCCT
>DAINCF010000201.1:0-11930 GCA_036732565.1 Vicinamibacterales bacterium | reverse complement strand
CCAGGGGAAGGTGCAACTCGGCGACGTGGTGCTGGCCGATTGGCGCGCCCGCTCCAAGCGCGCCCGGGCGCGAGTCCGGGCCTACTACGACACGCATCCGGATCGCGAGAGCGCGGTCACGCTCGACGCGACCCGGAAGAATCGCTACGGCGATCCGCTGCCCACGGTCACACAGAAGCTGGATGCGGCCACTGAGGCGCGCGTCGAACAGACCAAACAGATCATCCTCGGGCGCTTCCAGGATCTCGCTCGGAACAACAACGGCAAGATCGTGTCGACGCAGTACAGCACCTACGTCGATCATCCGGCGGGTGGATGTCGTATGGGCACGAATCCGAAGGAGAGCGTGACCGACAGCTTCGGCCGCGCGCACGACCATCCCAACCTGTCAATCGTCGGCGCGCCGACCTGTCCCACCGCCGGCTGCGCCAACGGCACGCTGACGTTCGTTGCGCTCACGCTGCGCTCGGCGGACCAGATCGCCGCCGATCTCAAGCGACCTGGAACGGCCGCCTAGCTGGGATGGCACAGGTCTCTTAGCCACAGATTTCACGGCGAGCCGCCGTTAGACAATCTTCGCGCCTTGGGGCGGCTTCGCCTCGCCGACGTTCGTGTAGAACCAGATCTCATAGCCGTTGGGATCCAGCACCTTGAACGTCTTGTCGCCCCACCATTGCAGCGTAAGCGGGTCGCTGATCTTCACGCCCTGCTTCTTCACGATCTCGTGGTAGGCGTCGACGTTCTCGACCTGCATGTACATCTGCACCGGCTGCTTCTTCCCAGCGCCACGGCCCTCCACCTCGGCGCCTGGCTCGCGCATGAACATCACGCGGGCGCCGCCCATGATCACGGTGACGAAGTCGAGCTGACCATCCTTGCCCACCACGCCCATCTGATGGGTGAATCCCAGCTTGTTGATGTAGTAGTCGCGAATCGCGTCGACGGACTCGACGGTAATCATCGGAATCACGTGCCCGGTTGCCACAGTGCTCATGTCAATCTCCTCGGAAGAGCCAATCACCTGCTCACTCTCTCGCGTCTGTGCCGATCGATTCAACTACTCAAAGTAGTAGATAATTGGAGGCATGGCACTCCCGGATCCCGAGCAGCTCGAGGAGATCGGCCTGGCGCTGTACGAACGAAAAGCCCTGATGGCATTGATGCTGTATGGCGTTGCCGATGCGGCGACCCTGTGTCGCGAAGGCTCGGTGCCGAGCTCGAAGATCTACCTGGCGATGGAGAAACTCGCGGGGCTGGGGCTCGTCCAGATTCAGCCGACGCGGCCGAAGATGTTCGCCGCTCTGCCTGCGGACAGCGTCGTCGCCCGCGTGATCGAGATTGCCCGCGACCGTGCCGAGCAGTTCGCCGCGTCCACGTCCAGTCTGGCGAAGACTCTCGCCGGTCTCCGCTCACGCGCACACGGCCGTCAGCCGTTCGTCGATCTCGCGCTCGGTGTCGAGGGGCACGTCCGGCGTCACCTGGTGCCGTTGGCCGCCGCGCGCACGCGCATCCTGTCCTACATGGAGCAAGGGGATCTCACGGCATTGGACATGTCGATTCGCGACGGGTTCCCCATCCTGAGGCGCATCGCCAAGAACACCGCCGAGCACGGTGTGCAGCATCAAGTCGTGTTCGGGTTTTCATACCAATCCGCCCGCTCGCTCGTCGACTTTCTGAAGCGCCATCGCGCCGATTTGCGTCACGTCACCGGGGTGCGCTACTCCGGCGAGTTGGGGCATCCATTCCACGTGGTTGACGATGAGACCGTGGTGCTTCCGCTCGATCACCCATTCGTCAAAGAGGGGAGGTTCGCGTCGCTCTTGCTGCGCGACCGCGAGCTGGCGGGGAATCTCGCCGAAGGCTTCAACGAGCTGTGGCGCAAGGCGATGCGTAGCCTTCGCGAAGTCGATGTCGATCCACGCCCCGCCCGAGCCTGAGCCGGGTCTCCTCCGATTCGCACATTCACTCCTACAGGCGTGAATGGTATGACGATGCGCGGCCTCACGAGCACGGTCCTGGTCTGGCTGGTCGCAACCGCGGGTGTCAGCGGGCAGGAACAGCGCTGGGCGGCCGATCTATCCGCCGGCTACGCGGGGTTCGTGGACGATGCGACGAAGGGCTATACGCTCGTGGGAGGCGCGCTTCGCCGCTACATCTCGGCGCGCGTGAGCATCGGACCCGAGATCGTGGTCATGAACAACTCAGCCCTACTGCGGGATCGTGCGGTGATGCTGACGGGCAACGTGTCCGTCGATCTCGCGTCCGCACCCGTCATCCCGTTCGTCGTCGGCGGCGTGGGCGCGTTCTGGAGCAGAGATCTCGTGCGTGGAGGGCCGTACTGGTCGAGCGATCCGGCCTTCACAGGAGGCGGCGGGATCCGGGTCGTCGTCGCTCGCCGCGTTGCGGTTGCCGCGGAGTACCGCATCGGCTGGGAGCTGCATCAGCGTGTCAGTGGCACCCTGATCGCAGAGTGGTGAATCTTGGGCTGGAGCATGGATTGCGGCATACTCCTCACATGCTTCGTGTGTTCCCGGTGCTGCTGGCGGCTGTGCTGTCACTCGCTGCGCAGAAGCCTCAGATCGTCGATCGCGAGATGGCGTTCACCGTCGACGACTTGCCAGCCGTGTCCGCGGTCGACCGAAGCAACGGGCACTTCGAACGGCTGACGAAAGGCATTCTCGAGGCCTTCACGCGCCATCGCGTGCCGGCCATCGGGTTCGTCAACGAGGGCAAGCTCGACCGCGACGGCGCGCCAGACCCGGCGCGCGTGGCCTTGTTGGAGCAATGGATTGCGGCTGGCTTCGAGCTGGGGAATCACACCTATTCACATCCCGACCTGCATCTCGTGTCGCTGGACGACTTCAAAGCCGATCTGATCCGCGGCGAGCCGGTCACGCGACAACTCCTCAAGGCGGCAGGGAAACCGTTACGCTTTTTCCGGCATCCGTTCCTGCACACCGGCCTTTCCTCAGACGTTCGCCAGGGGCTGGAGTCGCTTCTGGCCGAGCGGAGCTACCGCATCGCGCCGGTCACGATCGACAACGCCGATTACATCTTCGCCAGCGCCTACGACCGGCTCATTGCCGCCGGTGACGCGCCGGGTGCCGAACGCGTCTTCACGACTTACGTGGATTACATGTCACGCGTGGTCGAGTACTACGAACAGCAATCCATGGCGCTGCTGGGACGGCCGATGCGTCACGTGCTGCTGACGCACGCCAACGCGCTGAATGCACGCGCATTCGCGGTGTGGCTGCCGATGCTGGAGCGTCGAGGCTATCGCTTCATCCCGCTCGATCGCGCGCTCGAGGACGAGGCCTACTCCACGAAGCGCGATGAGTTCTTCGGGCCCAGCGGCATCACGTGGCTGCACCGGTGGGCGCTGACCGAAGGCAAGAAGGGCGCCTTCTTCGCGGGTGAGCCCGAGGTGCCGGCGTGGGTGCAAGAAGCCTCGACCTCGCGCCAACCGCTCCACTAGTCGCCGCGGAGCGCCTCCGCTGGCGCGATACGGCTGGCCCGCCGCGCGGGGATCGCGCACGCGATCGCGACGATGACGAGTAACGCGACGGTAACGACAACGAAGGTGAGGGGATCGTACGGCCGGACGCCGTAGAGCAGCGTGTTGAGGTAACGGCCGGTGGCGGCGGCAATCAGCAAGCCGAGCGCGATTCCGATCGTCGCTGGCCGCAGCCCCTGCCACAGCATCAGGCCCACGACCTCCGATTGACGCGCGCCCAGTGCCACGCGCAGGCCGATCTCTCGCGTGCGTTGCGCCACCGCGTAGGCCACGACGCCGTAGATGCCGACGGCGGCAAGCAGCGACGCCAGTCCCGCGAACAGACCGAGCAGCACGACGTAGAACTGCGGTCGCCCGAGGCGCCGTTCGAGGAGCTGCTCCATGGATCCTGGAGAGAGCAGTGGCACCCGGGCATCGAGGCGCCGCACGACCTGCCGTGCAGCGGCGATCGTGTTGGGGGCATCGAGGGGCCCCTGCAGCACGTAGTTCGCCGTGCGATCGCCGAACTGCGCGTGGGGAACATACATCTCCGGCTGTGGCGGCTGCCGCGGCTCGGTCGATCGGACGTCGCCGACGACGCCGACCACCGTACCGGGCTCGCGGTCATCAATCGCGATGGGCCGCCCGACAGGATCGCCGTCAGGCCAGAACACCTCCGCCATGCGGCGGTTGACGATGACAGCGTTCGGTGCACCCTGCCTGTCGTTCGCGGTGAAGGCCCGTCCCCGCAGCACGGGGATGCTCATCACCGAGAAGTAGTCGGGATCGACGCGGGCGATGCGTGCCGTAAGCGGCCGTCCAGGTGGTGCCGGGGGCTGATCGGGCCGGGCGAAGTTCAGCACGTTCTCGCCGGTGCCGAGCGGTAGCTCCGAGATCCGACCGACTTGCGTCACTCCAGGAATCGCGGCCAAGGCCTCGTCCAGGCGGTCGTGAAACGCGATCGCGTCGGCCGGCGTGTAGCGGACCGGGGGCAGCGCGACGCCAAACGTGGTCCGGCCCTGGACGTCGAAGCCGAGATCCGTGCGCTGCAGCGCGGAGAGCGTACGAATCAGCAGTCCAGCGCCGAGCAACAGCACCAGTGACAAACCCACCTCGGCCACCAATAACAGCGATCGCGTCCAACGCTGACGGGCGCGACCGACGCCGCCGCGTTGTCCGAGCGCCGAGACCAGCGGGACGCGCGACAGGCGAAGTGCCGGCCCCATGCCGAAGATGACGGTGGTCAGGACCACCATGGCCGTGGCAAACGCGAAGGTTGGTACGTCGAAGTGAATGTCGTCCAGGCGTGGCAGGTCCGCCGGCGCGATCAGCGTCAGCGCGTCGACACCGAACGAGGCGACCATCAGGCCCAGTGCGCCGCCCAGGATGGCCAACACCAGGTTTTCGGTCAGCAAGTACGACACGATGCCGCGGCGGCCGGCGCCCAACGCGGCGCGGACCGCAATCTCGTCCTGCCGAGCGGCGCCACGCACCAGGACGAGGTTGGCAACGTTCGCGCACGCGATCAAAAGCACCATCATTACTGCGGCGAGCAGAATGGCCAGCGCCGTCTGCACGCTGCCCACCGTGCGATCGTGGAGCGTTTGCACCATCACCGTCACATCGGTGTTGGCGTTGGGGAAATCGCGCTCCAACGCCGCCGCGATCCCGCCAAGCTCGTGCTGCGCGTCCTGTGAGGAGGCGCCATCCGCGAGTCGCCCCAGGCCGTTCATGAAGACACACCCGCGGCCGCACTGGGTGTCGTCGCTTCTCATCGGCAGCCACATCTGCGCGCGCCGCGGGAAGTCGAAGCCGTGTGGCGCCACGCCGACGATCGGACGAGGGACGCCGGCGACGTCGATGGCCTGCGACAGCACGTCACTGCGACCGCCCAGGCGATCCTGCCAGAAGCGGTAGCTCACGATCGCCGCCTGGGGGCCGCCTGGCCGATCTTCTTCCGGCGTGAACGCGCGACCTATCAGCAACGGCGTGTCGAACACATGGAAGAAATCGGGTGTCACCATTGCGGATGGCACGGTATCCGCCTCGCCGAGATTGACGACGGCAGTGCGCGCGGAGTAGAGCGCCATACGCGACACCGTCTTCGACGTTCGCTGCCAATCGAGGAAATTGAGGTGCGAGACCGAGCCACTGGCCGGCTCGGTCGGGTTGCTGCGCTGGGTCTGGCCGATCGCGAGCAGCCGATCGGCATCTGGATAGGGCAGCGGCCGCAGCAGGATGCCGTAGACGACGCTGAAGATCGCCGTGGTCGCGCCGATGCCCAGCGCAAGCGTCAGGACGGCGATCAACGTGAAGCTTCGCTGCCGCAAGAGCGATCGCACCGCAATCCGGAGGTTCTGCGTCAGATCGGTCATGACCTCACGATCCTTTCTGGTAGCCAGGTCTGGCCTTCACGGTCGCGCCCTCACGCTTGACGTCGACCTGCAGGCGATGCCATCCGATCTCGTCGACACCCTGCGGCGAATAGCTCACGAGATACCGATACCGGAACTCGTTGAAGATCTGCAGGAACGTGCGATCCAACTGCTGTGTCGACTCGACCTCGAACAGACTGCCACCGGTGGCCTCGCTGACTTCCCGCAGCGATGCGGACTCGTCGGTTCGCCCGACCGAGACACTGTAGACCACCGCGTCGGATCGGCGCGCGGTGTCAATCAACGCACGGGGCGACAGCCAACTGGCCGTGTCCATGCCGTCACTGAACACGATGACCAGGCTTCGCCCTTCGGCCGAGCCGCTGAGCAGAATACTCGCACACATGCCATCGAACAGCGCGGTGCCTCCAGAGCCTTCCACCGAGTCCAGCTCCGCGAGCACCGTGGCCGTATTCGTCGTCAGCGGCGTCCGCTGGGCGACGAGATGACTGAACGTGACGAGCGAGGCGCGATCGTCCGGCTCGAGCGCGCGCAAGACGCTTCGACCGGCGCTGCGCAGATGCGCCAGCCGCTCGCCGGCCACGCTCTCGCTCATGTCGAACGCCAGGACCACATTCAGTGGCACCTCCTCGAAAGTGGCCAGCTCCACTTGCTGCCACCTGCCGTTGTCGCGCACCTGGAAGTCAGACGGTCGGAGCCCCTTGAGTGGTTGGCCGTTTGTCGAGACGAGCACGTCCACCCGGACGACCTCTCGCCGCGACGAGAACGTCGGTGATTGCGCGGCCGCCGCGGATGAGAGGACTAGCAGCGCGATGAGCGTTCGCATCGTCAGTCGCGATCGGAGGAGACGACCTGTTGGCGGAGCTCCGCGAGGAGCGTGTGTCCCAGCCGCCCAGACGAGATGTGATACGTCCACCACGGATCGTGCCGTTCGTTGCCAGCCGGCAGGCGCAGCACTTCTTCGACCCGCCTGAGCGCATCGTCATCACCATCGCCGCGGGTGCGCGACAAGCGAGCGAGCGCCAAGCGAGCGGATTGCGCTCGGGGATACTGCTGTGCCGCGGTCGCGTAGGCCGCGTGCGCGTCACGTAAGTTGCGCAGCGCCTCGTGTGCGGAGCCGAGAAACAGGTGTGCGTAGTATCGCAGCAGCGGATCGGTCGGCGACTCGAGCCCACGCTGGAGCTCGAGCACGGCCTCGCGAAAGTGGCCAAGCAGGTAACGAACACGGCCAAGCCGGATTCTCGCTTCCGCACGATTGCTGCTCGCGCGAGCGGCACGCTCGAACAGTCGTCGGGCGCGCGTCAACTCCACTTCGACCGAGCCCACTTGCATCGTCGCGCGTTGCGACAGCTTGACCGACCGTAGACTCAGTTGCACGCTTCCACTGGCCAGCCACTCATGCAGGCATCCGGCCTGCAGCAGGATGTCCGGATCGGTGGGGAACAGCTCCACGGCGCGGGAGACATGTGCCAAGTCGAGACGTTCCTCACTGTGCAAGGCGGCGACCGTGGCGTGATACCAGAGGCGGATCGTGGGGTCGGTTGATGGCCCTGGCCAGACGAAGTCCAGCAGCGTGCGGCCGAACTCGAGATGCGGCGCGACGCGATTGAAGCCGAGGCTTCCGCCGTCAGCCATGTCCAGCACGAGGCCTGGGACGAGGTTGGACGAGGATGTCCAGGTCCTCTCGGGCCGGGCCCTGGCGAGAAGCGCGATGTCGGCGTGCAGGAGCGCCCCGCGCTTGACGAGCCGATTCGCACCACCGCGCTGGTTGACGAGCTTTGCGAGGTCGGCCAGCGACTCTCGCTCGGCTTTGCTGTAGTCGACGGGAATGGGCACCGCGAAACTGCTCGCCGCGAAACCTTGGATCGCCATGCGCAGCGCTTCGACGTTCCTGCGGCCCAGCATGCCGAGCAGTCCGTGCAGATCGCGCCACAACTCCGCCATGTCATGGGTGGAGAGCGTGCGCGTGACAATCAGTGCGCCGTCGGTGGCGCCGGGCTCGTGGTGCTCCACGGCATCGAGCCAGGTGCCGAGGCGCTCGAGCCGGGCAGAGGATTCCTGCTGGGACGCACTCGTCGTCAGCGCGACGAGCGTGATGAGGGTTGCGGCCGCCAATCGGCGGAGCGGCATGGCCTGCCGATTCTAGCGCTTCCCAGGCTGGACGACGCGGAGGCCGGCGGCGGTCGCGGCCTTGGCGAGCCGGCCGTCGTAAGTGACGAACAGGAGATCAGGGTCGCCGATCCCAAGCGCGGTGGCCAAGTGGATGGCGTCGCCCGCTCTCAGCTCTGGCGGATCAAGCGAGCCCGCACGTCGCAGAATGTTGGCGTCGATGTCGCGCAGGAAAAGCGCCCTGAGCGCTTCCAACCCCAACTCGATGGCCTTCGACCGTGCTCGGCGCACAGCTCGAAGGACTTCCACTTCACTGAGCCGCGATGACACGAGTGCCTCTCGTGTGACCACGTGGGTCACCATCGCAGCGGACTCGGGCTCGAGCGTGGCGAGCTTGGTGATAGCGGACGCGTCCAGATAGGACCACGCCGCCATCACCACGGATCCTCATCACGCATTTCCTGCAGGATCTGGCTCACAGGCTTCTCCAGCTTCTCTTCGAGCGGCGGGCGCAGATCCGCAATCCGTCGCGTAGGCGCCGTCATCTTGCCCTCGGCCACGAGACGGTCGAGTATCGACGTCTTCGGTGCCGCAGGTGCAAGGACCGCGACCTGTTGGCCATGCTCGGTCACGATCAGCGTGCGACCCAGCTTGACCTCGTCGAGATAGACAGACAGATTCTGTCGAAGCTCCCGCACACCGACCATATCAGAGGGGTATGTCGCCGCCGTCTCACGAGCGCGAGCGGGCTTCGCGTGGCTACTGCGGCGATACCCGGGATTCTTGTTGCGAGCCCTCATGTAGCACATAGTAGCACAAATACGGCTTTGAGCTACTCCAGGTCCATTTCGCACATCTCCTCTTGGAGGCGAGCATGTGGAGATCGATGGTGGCCGTGGCAGTCGTGTTGTTCGGCGGAGCGCGCCTCGCGTACGCACAGCGCTACGTCGAGCTTGGCGCGAACATCGGCCATGCGTGCTTGATGGGTGAAGCATCCTGCGCCCACGAAGTGGCGACCCGCGGGTGGCAGGCCGGTCTGTGGTTGACGGACATGACTGCCATTCGCTTCCGCCACCTCGATGCGCCTCGACCCGAACGCACCGATGTTTCTCAGGGGTACGCCGTTAGCTGGTCGAATTGGGGTCGCTCGCTCTGGCTGGTCGAGACGACCTGGCACTTTGGCGCGCCCGGGCCCGCGAGGCCGTTCGTGGGTGTCTCGGCAGGCGCCCGCGTCGATCGGTTGACCGTGACGTGTCAGCCGGTAGCCTGCCACGAGCTTCAGCGGCCGATCGTCGTGGCAGCAGGCGGCCGTACTTCACACTTCTCTCTCGGTGCGGTGGGTGGCATATCCATTCATCCGATGCGGCGCCTCGTCATGACGCTCCAAGTCGGCTCGCATGACTTCCCTGGCGAACACATCGGGACCTTCGTCTTCAGCGCGCATGCGGCGTATCGCCATCCGATAGGCAAGTGAAAGAGCGCGCGGCGCTCGATTACCGCGGCACCTTGGCGTCGCTCATCGCGGCTTGATACAGAACGCCGGCCATCACGGTCGCGGCTTGCTTGAGCGCGTCGGGTGCGATGCGCTCGGTGTTGTCGACGTTCGTGTGATGCGTGCGGACGTCGTAGCCGACGTAGCTTTGCACGGCTTGGAAGCCTGGCACGCCGGCGGCCCTGAACGAAAGGTGATCGGTGGCGCCAATGCCTTGCAGCGTAGCCGTCGTGGCGCCGAGATCGGCGAAGGGCTTCAGCCAGGCTTCCATGATTGGTTGGAACGCACGATTGCCTTCGAGGTAGAAGCCGGATATCGGTGGAAAGCCGTTGTCGAGATTGAAGTACACCGAAAACGTCTCGCGCGCTGCGACGTTGGCGTCGCCGGCGAGGTGTTTGGCCACCCAGGCGCGCGAGCCGAGCAGGCCTTGCTCCTCGCCTCCCCATAGCGCAACGCGAATCGTGCGCCGCGGCTGAACGCCCAGCGTCTTGAGGATCCGCACGGCCTCCATCGCGGTCGCGACGCCATCCGCATTGTCCGTGGCGCCCTCGGCCGTGTGCCACGAATCCAGGTGCGCGCCGACCATCACGATCTGGTCTTTGCGGGCGGCGTCGGTGCCCGGCAGCTCCGCGATCACGTTGAGCGCGTTGGTGTCTTGCTCGTGATAACGGCCTTGCACATCCACGGCGAGACGCACCGGGACCTTCTGTTCGATCAACCGTGCGATCAGGTTGTAGTGCTCTGACGCGAGCACAATCGACGTGACGCCGTTCGGTCCCGGATCGCGGCCGGTAACGAACACCGTGCCATGTTCACCGATGTTCGGCTCCAGTGTGACCGCGACACCCTCCGCCTTGATCGCGGCCGCCAGCGCTTGCTGTTCCGCGTTGGAGAGTCGTGGCGGTGCGCCCTTCGTCACGAGATCGCCGCTCGCCGGTGGACGGTCCTCGCGGATGAAGTAGGTTTGAATGGGCGACGGCATGAGGATGGCGCCCTGCAGGCGACCCGCGTGCGCCTTCAAGGCCCCCGCGGTCGCACCCGGCACATACACCGGCGCGGCGACGATGCGGCCGTTGGTCGAGGGAGACCAGCCTCGCGGATAGCCGATCAGCGGCTGATAGCGCGGCTCGATCATCTCGATCGAGAGTCGCTCCAGCGTCCAGCCGCGTCCGAACTCGAATGGCTCGCTGTGGACGTTCACCAGCCCTATCGCCTTCAGCCGCTCTTCCGTCCACGCCGCGGCTCGGCGATGAGCCGGCGAGTTGGTCAGACGCGGGCCGATCACGGTCACGAGGTGCGTGAAGACCTCACCAATCTGCGACCGCTCCATGCCTTCGGCCTTGATGCGCGCGATGACCGCCTGATCGATCGGCTGCTGCGCGAAGAGCGGCGCCGAGCACAGAAGCAGGATGACCACCCGAAAGGCGCGACCGTGTGTCATGCGCGGGATTGTATGCTGACGTAAGCGCTCGATGCCGGACCGGCGTAGGGTAGTCAGCCCGGACTTCCAACTAGGCGAGCGTATCAACGGAAGGTGGCGTCGGGGACCCCGTCAGGGAGGCGATGCAAATGGAACGCATGAAGGCGTCCGACTTCGATCCTGAGCTGCTGAAGCTCTTCGACCAGTACGTGCACGGCGGCGTCACCCGGCGCCAATTCTTCGAGGGCGCCCAGAAGTTCGCCGTTGGGGGGCTGACGGCCGCGGCCATCTTGGAGACCCTGAGCCCCAACTACGCCTACGCGCAGCAGGTCCCGAAGGACGATGCGCGGTTGAAGACGGAATACGTCACCTACCCGTCGCCGCAGGGCTCGGGCAACATGAAGGCGTATCTGGCCAAGCCGGCCAACGGCGCCGCCAAGCTGCCAGGGGTGCTTGTCGTCCACGAGAATCGCGGCCTGAATCCCTACATCGAGGACGTTGCCCGTCGTCTTGGCGTGGCCGGATTCGTCGCGCTGGCTCCCGACGCCCTCACGCCGGTTGGCGGATATCCGGGCGACGACGACAAGGGACGCGAGCTCCAGTCCAAGCTCGACCGCAACAAGATCATGGAGGACTTCGTGGCCGGCGCGAACCACTTGAAAGCGCGGCCCGATTGCACCGGCAAGTTCGGCGTGGTCGGCTTCTGCTTCGGCGGCGGCGTGTCGAACACGCTCGCCGTGCGGATGCCGGATCTCGCCGCGGCGGTGCCGTTCTACGGCGGCCAGGCGCCGGCCGAAGAGGTGCCGAAGATCAACGCGGCGCTGTTGATTCATTACGCCGGGCTCGACGAGCGCGTCAATGCGGGATGGCCGGCGTATGAAACCGCGTTGAAGGCGAACAAGGTGCAGTACACCGTGCACTTCTACGACGGCGCCAACCACGGCTTTCACAACGACACCACGCCGCGCTACGACAAGGCCGCCGCGACGCTGGCGTGGGATCGGACGATCGAGTTCT
>DAINCF010000200.1:0-11976 GCA_036732565.1 Vicinamibacterales bacterium | reverse complement strand
CACGTAGGGGCGGTTCGCGAACCGCCCCTACCCCTCGCGGTGGTTCCGCCACCGCGTCGAGCGCAAACAGGAAACCGGCCAATGCTAGCGCGAAGACTCTCATCGGCTCCTCCGCTCGCGGCGCGCGGATTCGCGCTCGTAGTGAATCTGGCAGTCGGGGAGCGCCGCCTTGAGCTGGTCGTGACCTTTGTCGCTGACCAGTGTGTGGTACACGTCGAGCTCCTTGAGGCCCTTCATGGCCAGCAGGTGCTCGACACCGGCGTCCGTCAGGTCCACGCTGTCGAGTCCGAGGTCGGTCAGCTTCGTCAACGACGCCAGCTTCGCGACGCCTGCGTCGCTGACCTGCGTGTACGCGAGATTGAGGGACTGCAGGTTGGCCAGCTTCGCGACGGCGTCCATGCTGTTGTTGCTCACCCGCGTGCGCACGAGGCTGAGACGCTGCAGCTGATTGAGCCCACCGATCAGCAGCAGGCCAGGATCGGCGAACCGGCCGTGGTTGAGATGAAGCTCTTGAAGGTGCGCCAGCTTGCCGATCGTGCCCAGGCCGCTGTTGCCGACGTCCGATCCCGACAGGTCGAGATATTTCAGCTTCGTCAGCGGCGCCAGGCGCTCCAGGCCCTTGTCGGTAATGTCGGTGTAGTTCAACGACAGCCGCTCGAGCTCGGTGAGCGCCGCGATGTGAGTCAGCCCCTCGTCGCGAACGGGGGTGTTGCTGAAGCGCAGATCGCGCAGCGCTGTCAGACCCGCCAGTGCGCTCAAGCCCCCGCCTTCGATCTGCGTGCTGCTCAGATCCAGGGTCTGGAGGCTCTTCAAGCCCGCGAGCTTGCCGATCGCTGAATCGGCGAGCAGCGTGTGACTGAGATCCAGCGTCCGCAGCGTCGCGATCGGCGAGAGGTTCGCCGCCCCGAGGTCGCTAATCTCCGTGTTGCGGAGGCTCAGCGTCTGGAGCTGCGGCAGCTCCTGCAGGAGCGAGATCTCACGGTCGGTGATGGATGAAGAGGTCAGCGACACCGCGACGACATGGCCATCTCGGCGCTCGACCTTCCCGCCAATCGACTGCAGCCACTTGGCGACGGTGTCTTCGCCCGCGCCTTTCGCGGGCGGCTCCGCCGAGGTCTGGCGCGCCATCTGGTTCGACGAGGCATCGAAGAGCACGCCCAGAGTCGGTATCTTCGCGACCAGCTCTTTGACGCCCGACGCAGTGACGCGGCTATACCGAACATCGAGCTCGCGCAGCTGCTTCAACTGCGTCAGTTGATCGAGCCCGGCGTTGGAAACCTTCGTCCGATAGAGCGTCAGGCCCTCGAGGTTCGTCATCCGCTGCACGTGGGTGAGGCCTGCGTCGGTGACGGCCGAGCCGAGGAGGTTGAGGCGGCGCAGGTTCGTCAGCCCCGCCAGGTGCGCCAGCCCTTCGTCCGAGATGCCGGTGCCTTGCAGGTCCAGCTCCACGAGATCGGTCAAGCCTTCCAGATTGCGCAGCCCTTCGTCGGTGATCGACGTGCCCGCGAGATAGAGCTTGGTCAGGCCCTTCATGCGGCCGATGTGGAGCAGTCCCCGGTCGTCGAAGAAGCGGTTGTGGCTGAGATCCAGGTGCTTCAGGTGAGTGAACGGCGCCAGGGCGTTACCTGGCAACCGCGTCTGATGCAGCCGCATTTCCTCGATCGTCGGCAGCGTCGCCAATCGTTCGAGCACCACGTCCTCGAGCGGAATGTAGGTCTGGACGGGTTTGCTCAACACCAGCTTCTCGAGCTCGCTGCAGACGGCGAACAGCCCGATGGTGTCGGCGACGAGGGTGACCGGCTGGTTGTACCAGAGCCGGCCGTTGACGTACAGCTCCTTGAGATGCGGTAGCACCGGCAGCCGTGAGAGCTCGTCTTTCAGTCCCCACGCACCCATCGAGACGCCGACGAGGTCCAACGTGTGCACGCGGAAGTCGGTGTCGGGCAGATCGTGCAGATCGAAGATCGCCTTCCGTTGGCCCTCGAGAATGACGGCGCCACCCAGGCGCAGCACGCGCTCGGCGACGACGCGGTCGGGTGACGCGGTTGGGCCCTGAGCGGAGGCAGAGGGCTGGGCCAACGCGGGCACGGCCGCGAGAAGGAAGAGGACGCCGATCGACGCAACGCGATGGGGCGCGGTCATCGCCAGATCCCAGGTATAGCGTACGCCCATGCAGTCTCACCTCTCGAAACAAAATGTTACGACCTGTCAATCACTTGCAACCATTTGTAACCAGTACTTTCCCGGCCGGGTGGGCGAGATCTGGCGCCCGAGGCAGTCGAGATCTGGCGTGGGGTCCGGCTTTAGCCGGACCACCAACTCAATGAGAACCGCTGAATCCCGCGGCCCCGACCACCTTGCGGATGATCCCGTCGCCCTTGCTGTACAGGTACAGCTCGCCGGCGGCGTCGATGGAGAACCTGACGTCGGCGCGGCCCTTCACCGCCACATCCTGCGGACGGGGGAGAAGCGGGCTGATGCCACCTCGGCGATGGTATTCGTCGAGCACGATGGGGAGCATGGTGTCGTAGACGTTCTTCTTCCACGACACCTTGACTTCGCGGATCGTCGCCAGCGTGTCCGCCTGGCCATCGTCGGCGGACAGCATCTCCTTGTAGTCCGCGTACCAGATGCGGCCCGTGGTCAGGTCCGTGAAGATGTACTTGCCGCGGAGCGCCGGGATCGCCTTGCCGTTGTAGACGAAGCCGCTGCCGATGGCATCGCCGCCGTTCGCTCCATGCCCGTACTGAAGGACCGGGTAGATCGGCGTCACCATCTCCTTGGTGGGCTCGTCGCCGATGTGAAGTGGAATCCGGTCGTCCGCGGGCCGCGGCGCGGTCTTGTTGTCCTGCTGCAGCAGCTCGGTGCCCTCACGCAGCGCGTAGCCGTAGTTCGCGCCCTTCCGCCCGAGGTAGACCGTCTCCCAGGTCCGCAGCCCCACTGAATTGATGATCAGCCGATTGTTGGCGGCGTTGGTGGGGTCGACCGCCCAGTTCAAGCGGTGCGGATTACGAAGGCCGTAGGCCCAGATCTCCTTGCGCGCGCCAGCCGTCGACATGAACGGGTTGTCGTTCGGAATCCGATACCGTCCGTTCTCGCTGACCGTGCTGGTGGCCGTGTGCAGGCTGAGATCCGGGATGATGCGCAGTATCTTGCCTTCGAAGTTGTCCAGCCGCTGCGGATTCGCACGGATGGGCACGATCTTGGATTCGCCCGACGCGCCGTCGCCGCACTCGAAGTACAGGACACGCCAGTCCGGATCGCCCGGACGCGCGGCCGGGTTGAAGATGATGTCGCCCATCGGGTGACTGCGCGTGTTGAGCGTGGCCCGCAGCAGCTCGCGCGCGGTGCCCTCGAACGTGGAGTTCGCGGGGTTCGTGTCGGTCCATTCCACCAGCACGCCTTCGTTCTGTAGCGGCCCCGGCGTGACGATGGGCTCGGTCGTCGTGTAGCTCGAAACGTTGAGCGCAGGGAAGCTCGTGTTGTCAGGCAGATTGGAGGCCTTCGTCGCCGGGTCCTCGATGTGGACCGTATAGAACTTGCCGTTCTTCGCGTAGTCGGGGTCCAGGTAGAAGCCGTTCAGCCCGTTGCCGTAGCCCAGCACGATGGTCAGCCGACGGAAGATGCCGCCCTTTCCCTCGTTGCCGTTGAAGTTGAGATAGGTCGTGAGCTTCTTCGTCGCCTTGTCGAGGATGTAGAGCGGCCCGTTCATGTCGCTGATGAACAGCCGCTGCGCGCCGCCGGCCTCTTCGCGAATCGCGTTGACCCGCGACAGCAACGCGTCGTTCGTCTGCTTGCCGTCGGTGAGGCCGGTGACCGGCATCTCCAGAAAGTCCTCGAGCTCCAGCGTCGGCCCGTTCGTCGTTGCCGTGGACGTCGCTTGCGCCGCCTCGACCCAGCCACCCGCGCGCATCACCCTGTTGATCTTGATGGAGTTGTTGATGTCCACCGTGGGATCGGCGTCCAGCAGCACGAGATCGGCGGCCTTGCCGGCGCGAATCACCCCATACTCGGGATCCTCGGTCCGCGTGAGCACGCGCGCCGCGTCGAGCGTGGCGGAGCGGATGGCCGCGAGCGGTGACATGCCGGCCTCGACGTACATCGACATCTCACGATGCGTCGCGTGGCCGAACGGCGTTACCTGCGAGGCTTCCGCGCCGCAGTCGGTGCCGGCGACGATGCGGACGCCGGCATCGGACATCGCCTTGATGAACGGATACGCCTCGCGAAGCCGCGTCTTGCGCTGCTCCAGGTCGGGCGACGACAGCGCCTTGGCCTTGCGATCGGCGTCGGCCAGCATCTGACGGCCACGCGGATACATCGAGTCCTGCAGGATCCGCGTGTTCAAGATCTCCGGATGCTCGTAGTAGAACCACGAGGCTTCGCCGTTCGCCAATGTCGGCGAGAACGACAGCTTCTTCGCTTTCGCGTAGGCGATGAGCTCCGGGGTGACCGCTTGATCGCGCGGCGTGTGCAGGAAGTCGGTCACACCCTGGTCCGCGAGCTGGTGAATGGTCGGCACGTCGGTCACGTGCGCGACGATCGGGATGCCGTGCTTCTTGCCTTCCTCGATGATCGCGGTGATGACCTCGGCAGGGAACCGTGGGTTCGTCATCCAGATCTTGATGAAATCCACACCCTGCGACTTCAAGCTCTGCACGTTCGCGCGCGCTTCCTCCGGCGTCGTCGGCTTGAAGGTCGGCGCGCCATCGTACGGTCCACTGACGCTGAAGCCTTGCCCAGCGGTGTAGGCGCGTGGCGCGAAGAGCGCGCCTGAGCGCGTCTCGCGGAAAAGCGGCACGCGATCGGGCTTATCGTTGCCTGCCGAGCGCATCGTCGTCACGCCCCACTGCAACTGCGCCGCCCAGTAGCGCTTCATGTCTTCCGGGGCCTGATTGATGTGGCAGTGCGCGTCGACAAGGCCGGGCATCACAACCTTGCTCTTGGCGTCGACGACGGTTGCCCCGCGGGGCACGGGCACGCTCTTACGCGGCCCGGCAGCGCGAATCAGATTGCCTTCGACGACGACTACCGCGTCGTCGAGGGGTGCGGTGCCGGTGCCGTCGATGAGACGAGCGCCGACGATAGCGGTCGGAGTAGCCTCCACCCCAACGCGCACATTCCGCGCGTTGGGGACCCCGGTCGAGGTGGGCTGGCCAAAGGGCGCGGCCCACATCGAGACGAAAACGGAGGTCGTCAGGAAGAGGGCCGCGCGCACATGGACTCCCAAGTTAGGCATCTCCTAAGGCCATATCGTAGCGAAAAGCGGCAAGCCATTCGCTCGGCCTTAGGAGATGGCCCGCCCCGCGGAGCGGGGCAAGAGAAACGTTCTAGCAGTCAGGCGGAGCCTCGTTGGGATCGGATGCTCTGCCATCGGAGCGGAGACCTGCTACTAGAACACGAACTTGAGGCCGAATTGCACGATTCGCGGATCTCCGCTCACCGGCACCGTTCGGGTAATTCTCCCGAAGTTCGCGCTGTTGACCGCGATGCGGTTGTCACCAGGCGTCGTGCCCGGGATGTCGAAGTTCACGGAGTTGAAGATGTTGAAGAACTCGGCGCGGAACTGCACGTTGACGTCCGTGCTGAACCGGAAGTTCTTGAACAGTCCCATGTTCCAGGCGTGGAACGAGGGCCCGCGGAGGAAGCCCTTCGGGACGTTGCCAAAGGTGCCGACTGGAGCCACCGCGAACGCCGCGGGGTTGAACCAGAGCGTGGGATCCGATCCGGCCGGCGCCTCGAGCGGTTCGCCGGTGAGGATCGCGCGATCGTTGGTGCTGCCAAGCCCGCGGCCGGATCGATCCGAGCCGCTGATGACGTTGAACGGACGGCCGCTCTCGTACTCCATCAGGCCCGACCACTGCCAGCCGCCGATCAGGAAGCGCATCGGCCCGGTCATGTCGGCGCCGGGCAGATCCCACACCCACGATGTCGTGAAGCGATGGGTCCGATCCTGCGTCAACGGCCCCCACACCAGCGGATCCTTCTTGTCGAGCGTGAACTCGTTGTAGGGAATCACGTCGTCGCCGAAGTTGCCTTCGACCTTCGAGAGTGTGTAGTTGCTGGTGACGGTGAAGCCACGGGAGTACCGCTTGGTGAGCGTGAGCTGCATCCCGTTGTAGATCGACTCGCGATCCTGACGCTGCTGAATCACCTGCCCGATGCTGTCGGCCGCGAACAGCCGGCGCGCGTCGGTCCCGCGGGTGTCGCCGGGCGTGTAGACCGCCGGGTTCAACTGTACCGTCCGGCGGCCGTTGACCGAGCGCGATCCCACGTAGGCGGCACGCGCGGCGAGACCGTTCATCAGCTCGCGCTCGAACGTCAGGTTGTAGCTGTAGGTGAGCGGTGTCTTGTAGGTCTCGTCCAGCGTCTCGATCAACACCGGCGTTGGGAAGGGCGCGTTCACCGTCCCGATGGTCTCGTCGGTGATCAGGTTGAAGTCGTTTCGGCCGCGGTACGGATCGGAGAACGGGCCGCTCGGCCTGGTGACCGCGAGTCGAATGCTCCACGGCGCGGCGTTGACGGCGCCGTTGCCCGACTCGCCGTCGCGGTGCTGGTCGTAGAACATGCCGCCGCCACCGCGAAGGCTCGTCTTGCCGTCGCCGGTGATGTCCCACGCAAAGCCGACACGCGGGCCGAAGTTGTACACGGATGCATCGGTGCCATCTTCTGGAACGCCCGGATCCCCACGGAACGTCTCGCCCCGCGGCGCCTGTGGAAAGACGGTCGAGCGCACGTTGTTGGCGTAGTCATCGAGCGTGAACAGCTCGATGCGGCCTTCCTTCTCGTGCCATGGCGGTGACGATTCGTAGCGGAGGCCCAGGTTCAACGTCAGCTTGGACGACACCTTCCAGTCATCCTGCAGGAACGCCGACCCGTACCAGACCTCGTAGTCCTTGTACTCGCCCGTGCCCTGGTCGAAGCTCTGGATGTAGCCGAGCAAGAAGTCCGCGATGGCATGGCCGGTGCGGCTGCCGTCGAAGATGAAGTGCCCGCCGCGCCGGAACTCGTTGACGATGGTCACGTCGTAACGCTGGGCCTCGCCGCCGGCGGTGATGTTGTGCTTCCCCTTCAGCCAGCTGAACTTGTTGTTCAGCTCGAAGCCGTTGCGGACGAACGAGGCCTCGAGGTTGTCGCCGATGTTGAAGAAGCCGGCCGCCTCGATTTGCGAGATCGACGCCAAGGTCGGGTAGATCGGCAACCGCACCCCGAGCTCCTGCATGCTGGGCACATTGTTCGTCGGCGGGAAGCGCCGCGCGTGCATGCGGTTGTAGCCGAAACGGAACTCGTTCAACATCGTGTTGGACAACGTCCGCGTCCACGACCCCGTCATGTTCTGAGCCCGCACGCGGGACTGCAGCGTGGGATTGCGATAGCTCAGGAGGTTGCCTTCCGTGTAGGTCGGATCGTTGGTGAAGTGATCGAAGAAGTATCGGAACGCGAGCGAGTTGGAGTCACCGAGCTGCTGATCGACCTTGGCGACGATCTGATTGTCGTCCTGCCCGATCTGCCGGGGCACCTGCATGCGGCCGTCGCCGCTCAACTGCGGAATGAAGTTCAGGACCGCGAGGGACGCCGGATCGTACCGGGACACCGGAATCTGGTTGCCGGGGAACGGCTGGCCGGTCTCCGGATCGGTCAAGGCACGATTACACGCCGAGCCGCACGTGGCGAAGTTGCCGTTGCGCATGTCGGTGGTCGGTCCGAACTGCACCAGGTTCGCTCCCGTGTTGGAGATCCCCGTGCCCTGCCAGCCACCGAAGAAGAACATCTTGTTGCGGACGATCGGCCCGCCGCCGAAGCCGCCGTACTGCTTGCGCTTCAGGAAGTCCTTCTCGGGCGCGAAGAAGTTTCGCGCGTTGAACGTGCGATCGCGCAGGTAGCCGAACGCGCCGCCATGGAAGTCATTCGTCCCGGAGCGCGTCACCGCGTTGACGACCGCGCCGGCGCTGTTCCCCTGGGCCGCGCTGTAGTTGCTGGTCTGGATGCTGAATTCCTGGAGGGCGTCGGGGAAGGGGAACGGCTGATTCTGCTGATAATAGGGATCGGAGTGGCTCGTCCCATCCAACCGGAACGAGACCTGCCGCGACTCCGTGCCGTTCGTCGACATCCGGAGCGCGCCGGGGATGGTCTTCCCAGACTCCTGGAACGTCTCGGTGAGCACCATGCCCGGGACCAGCGTCGCCAGCTTCGCGGCATCGCGGCCGTTCAGCGGCAGTTCGACGATGCGCTTGGCATCGACGACCTCGCTGAGCGTCGCGGAGGTCACGTCCACCGTGGGCGATTCGCCCGCGACGGTGATCGTCTCGGCCAGGTTGCCGAGCTCCAGCTTGAAATTGACGGTGGCGTTCTGGTTCGCTTGCAAGACGAGACCGGTTCGCTGAGTGGTCTGAAACCCGGCCAACTCCGCGGCCAGGTTGTAGGTGGTGGGTCGCAGCGATGTAAAGGTGTAGCGGCCGTCGGCGCCCGTAACGGTGTCTCTCGACAATCCGGTCGCCGCTTCCTCGGCCTTCACGGTGGCGCCAGGAACGACCGCGCCCGTGTTATCGGTGATCACGCCAGTAATTTGGCCGGTCTGAGCAAACACAGGGCTGGCGATGAGGACGAGAATCGCCGCTCCCAAGACAAGTCGTCGCATAGGGGCTCCTCTGAGCACAATGGGCCGGTCTCGCGTAAACGTGGGGTCGCGTAACAGACGTTCGGCTTGCGGTACGGGTCCGGGCGTGGCGCAAAGTGGTCAGACCAGTACTGCGTAGGCCTAAGTAGCATGGGGGACTGGGAGCGTCAAGGATAAAGACGTGACCTTTTCGTTCCGGTTTTGTTTCAGTCACGAAACAAATGCCGCAAGCCGGTTTCACGATCCATTGCGCAGACGCATACATGTCCGCGGTCACTTCTTCAACGTGCATTCGTCGTCTTGGCGCCCCATGAAGGGCGCCCTTCACCATTCGATGTGGACCCGCCGAGCCGGTGGTGGCAAACGACGTGCATCACGTGACGGACAGGAGGTGCAACATGGCGGCACGGAAGACGTCGCGACGTACCCGTAATGCCGATGGTGGAGCGGCACCCAAGAGCCGGCCGAGGCGATGGTCGAAGCAGGTCACCCAGCGCAGCGATGCCCTCGATCTGCAGCAGGGCGTGTTCACATCCAACCGCCCCCGACAGATCGCGCTCTCGCTCAAGCGCTCGGCCATGCGCAGCCAGCGGCGAAAAGCGCTACCGTACCAGTCAGCGATGTCGATGCTGAACCTCTACATCAATCGAGCCGGTCGAACGCTCTCGCCACGTAAACGCCGGACGCTCGAGCGCGCCAAGCACGAGCTCCGCGTCGCGTTCGGCCGCGAGTAAACGAGCAGGTCACCCCCGGCGCTTGAAGAACTGCACGGCGCGCTCGTGCTGCTCAGCGGCGCCTCGTGTCTTGAAAGTGCCGAGGTTTCTGCGCCGCCCAGTCCTCGGGTCGACCTTTCGCGAGTACAGGCGATATTCTCCTGTCTTCAGCTTGCGAATCACGGCGTCCTCCTCTGCTGGCTCGTGATCGCAACCGAAGTGCCAACCGGGAGCTGCCATGACCTATCACATCCTTGGTGTACCCCTGCGTTCCGGTTCGTGGTATCCGGGCAACGAAAACGATGCGCAAGCCTTTCGAGAGGTGCAGCTGCTCGAGCGGCTGCGTGCGGCCGGCTGCGACGCGCATGACGATGGCGACGTGGCGATCCCGAGCTATCTCCCGCACCACACGATTCCTCCGATCAGGAGCTGGCCAGGTCCGCGGATCGCGTGGGAATGCGTGGGCGAGCGCGTCCGGCCCTACCTGCAGCAGTCAGGACAGGTGCCGCTTCTCATCGGCTGCGACTGCAGCGTCGTGGTCGGCACGACGGAAGCGCTCCTGTCGACGAGGCCCGAGGATCTTCACGTGCTCTATGTGGACGGCGACTACGATGATGCGCCTCCGAATTCCGAGCGCTGTCGGAGCGCGGCGGCGATGGCCATGTGGCTGCTCACCCATCCCTCACCGTTCTGGCAGGGGCCGCCGCTTCGCGCATCGCAGATCACTGTGATCGGCTGCAGCGAGCCGTCTGAATCCGAGCCGCCCCTGCCCGCGGTGTCGCTGGACGAGGTGCGACGCCGCGGCGCGCGCGAGGTGGGACGTCGAGTGCTGGATGCCATCCCCGCTTCCGCGCGGGTCCTCATCCACTTCGACATCGACGTCTTTCACCGCGAGGACATGCCTGCGGCTTACTTCCCTCACGCCGACGGCCTGACCATGTCCGAGGGTGCGGAGCTGTTCGGGACGCTGGCGACCGATCCACGCGTTTGCCTCATCGAGGTGAGCGAATACGCCTCGCTGCGAGATGGTGACCGACGCGTCGTCACCCAGCTCGCCGACATGCTCGTTGGTGGGCTGGCGACAGGAAGATGACCGTTACCACCGCTGACGAAGAGCCGTTAGTTGAGAGCGCGTTTGCTACGTACCCGACGGGAATTTCGTAACGCACAAGGGGTTCTGAATGCCGTCGATGGTCAGAACAGGAGGAGGCGCGTGATCTTGACCGCGATCGATCGATCCCGAACCATGACGCGCCCGTCGGACCGCTGATCGCTGTACACCACGAACAGATCGCTCAATGGGCGATGGATGAAGTTGAACCGCACGTTCGCGTCTGACTGCCGGGTGTCGGTGTTGTACTGCACGAGCGCGTTCAGGAATAGGCGAGTAGAGAATCCATGGTTCGCGCGCGCGACAATCAGATGGGTCACCGCGCCGCCCTGAGTGAGCTGCACGGCATCCCGCGTCACCGACAGACTCCCGCTCAAGTGCGTGTTCACTCGACCGTTGACGCCCAGTTGGACGATGTTGCGCGTGCCGTCGTAGTAGGCGCCGGCTGAAGCACGCCCCGAGACGGTCACGGCCTTCGACCGGCTCGTCGACGCGGAGACGAACCGATCGGTGAATGTGTATCGACCTGGCGCGACCACGAGGCCGTGCGGGCGATTGACCTCGAATGCGTCGCTGAGATCCTCGACGTTGGGATTGGCTCCGAGCTCGAGCGATGCGCCGTTCTCGAACGTGAAGGTCAGTCGCTGCTCCCAGTAGCGCGAGTCGAAGTCGCCGTTTTCACGTCGAATCGCGGTCAGACCGATGACCGGATAGATCTCGCGCAGCCACCGCGCCGTCTGCGTCGGCCGAAATCGCCGACCGAACAGCGCCTGGCTCCGTTCGATGCCCGCCCGCGGCACGAAGCCCGCCTCGTCGACGAAGCCTGCGCCGATGACGCCGTGGGAGGCCTCCGCCACCCACCGTCGATCGCGCCAGACCATTCCCGCGCGGGAGGCGAAGTCGCGACCGTGCTCCGCATCGTCAGGTTGGTCGCCCCACGTCTTCACCCCATAGCCGAACACCAGCAGGTCCTTCAGCGGACGGAGGTTGACATCCACTGCGACGACGCGGTTTCGCTCGGAGCCGCGGTCGTTGCGCTCCAGCAGCATCACGCCGACGTCTGACGCGGCGCCCACGTCGCGTCGCGCTCGCACGACCGTGAACGCCGCCTCTGCCTCGTTGGGGGCCGAACGCTGACGGATGTGCAGCGCACCCATCGACGTGCCACCCGCGCGGCCGCTGACGCGAGCGCCGGCGACGATCGGCACGCTGGTGCCGGCAGCCGACAAGCCAATGCGTCTGCTGAAGAACAGCGAGAGGTCGTTCTGCACGCTGTTGTCGCGCCCGCCGGCGCTGGCGCCTGGCGCCGCCGAGATGACCGCCGCCCGATCGCCGCCCGGACCGAACTGGAAGACGCCCGAGTTCTCGAGAAAGAACTCACGCTTCTCGGGGAACAGCACGCTGAATCGCGTCGCGCCGATCTGCTGCACGTCGGCTTCGACCTGTGAGAAGTCGGTGTTGATGGTGAGGTCCGCCGTCAGACCCGTCGTGATCCCGTACTTCGCGTCGACGCCGAGATCGAACGTCTCGTGACG
>DAINCF010000199.1:0-12024 GCA_036732565.1 Vicinamibacterales bacterium | reverse complement strand
CTAAAGCCGGACCCCACGTTCTTCGGCAGGCCTTGCTTGCGTGGGGTCCGGCTTTAGCCGGACCGAGGCGCGTACGATATTCTCCCAGGATGACGAAGCTCGGCGGCTCGAAGAAGGTTGCGCAGTTCACCGAATCGGTCATTCGCGAGATGACGCGTCTCGCCCAGTTGCACGACGCCGTCAATCTGTCGCAGGGCTTTCCCGATTTCCCGGCGCCGCAAGCGTTGAAGGACGCCGCGTGCGAGGCGATTCAGGGTGACGTGAATCAGTATGCCGTCACCTGGGGCGCGCGTCCGCTGCGCGAAGCGATCGCGCGCGAGTTCACGCGCCGCTACCGCGTGCCGGTGGTGGCCGACGAGCAGGTGACCGTCTGCTGCGGATCCACCGAGGCCATGATGGCCACCATGCTCGCGTGCGTCGATCCCGGCGACGAGGTCGTGGTGTTCGAGCCGTTCTACGAGAACTACGGGCCGGACGCCATTCTGTCGGGCGCCGAACCGCGTTTCGTCCGGCTGCACCCGCCTGATTGGTCGTTCGATCCGGACGACCTCAGGCGCGCCTTCAGCGACCGTACGCGCGCGATCGTCATCAACACACCGAACAATCCGACCGGGAAGGTGTTCACGCGCGACGAGCTCCAGCTGATCGCGGATCTCTGTCAGCAGTGGGATGCGATCGCCATCTCGGACGAGATCTACGAGCACATCATCTACGACGGCCAGGTCCACGTGCCCATCGCCTCGCTGCCGGGTATGGCCGAGCGGACCGTGACGATCAACGGGCTGTCGAAAACCTACAGCGTGACCGGCTGGCGAATCGGCTGGGCGATTGCGCCCGCGTCACTCGCCAGCGGCATTCGCAAGGTGCACGACTTCCTGACCGTCGGCGCCGCGGCACCGCTGCAGGAGGCGGGTGCGGTGGCGCTCGCCTTGCCGGACTCCTACTACTCGCAGCTTGCCGTCGGATACGCACGCCGGCGCGACATGCTCCTCGACATCCTGGAGCGTCACGGCTTCACGTGCTACAAGCCATCGGGCGCGTACTACATCATGACGGACGTCAGTGGCTTCGGGGTGACCGACGACGTCGAGTTCGCCCGCTACCTCGTGCGCGACGTTGGCGTGGCGACGGTCCCGGGCAGCAGCTTCTACAACGATCCGCGCGACGGCTCGACGAAGATTCGGTTCTGCTACTCGAAGCGCGACGAAACGATGATCGAAGCGGATCGGCGCCTCGCGAGGCTCTCCACACTGGCGTCCGGCCGACCGTAGCGTCCGTAACGAACGTAGCGTTCGTAGCGCAAGCCTTTAGGCCTGCCATACACCGTTGGTGCGCGGCTAGCGCCGTCAGGCAGGCCTGAAGGCCTGCGCTACGTACGATCTCGCTACGCTGGCTCAGGGTTGTTCGGGCCACGCGACGATCTCGAACAGCCAGACGTCGTCCTCTTGCACGATCGGCCGCAAGAACATCTCGTAGGCTTTGATCCGTTCGAGAACTCGGGCGCGCGAGCGCACGTCGTAAAGCTGCAGATGAAAGACGACGTAGCGTGTGTTGACTGCCCTCAGCAGTTTGAACGCCTCGCGCGTAGGGAACGAGCTGAGCGGCATCACGTTCTGGCGAAAATCATTCGGGGTGTGATCGCTGTAGCCGTTCACGAGCGGCAGCCAGTGCGCGGTCGACTTCAGCATGTACAGCGAGTGCCGCGACCATGACGGGCGATCGTAGAAGTACGGAAACTCCGCCACCGGTCCCCACGGCAGTGTGGCCAGCGTGCGGTACGCGCGTTCGAGCGGCGGGGCATCGCGTAGCATCGCCAGCGGCGCGGGCGTCAGCTCTGCCGCGACAATCAAGGCCACCAGGGCCGCCGGCCCCGTACGTCGTGTGAGACGCGGCCAAGACGCGAGCGCGATCGCCGCGAGCACCGTCAGGCTGAGCGTCGTGACGATGCCGATGCGGGCGGGCGCGCGCAGGAACGAAAAAACCGGGATGGTGTTGTAGAGCGCCGTGTAGAGGCCGAAGGCGGGCCCGAACGACGCCCAGAACGCGATCAGCCCCAATGCGAGGTAGAGGTAGATCACATCCCGCGGCGGCCTCGCGGGCGCATCCTGGGGCCACCGTTGCCGGAGACCGATCCACACGCCGAGCCCGCCGAGTACGGTCGTGAAGATCCCCGGGAACAGCACCTCGTCGAACGGCGTAATGGCTTCCAGCCACCAGCGGTGCGCCCACGCGGACGAGGCGAGCCAGGCGCCGCCATCGGCGGAGTACATCCGCGCGTCACGCAGCGTGCGCGTGAAGCCGAGCTCCTGCTGCACGAAGACGTAGGGTACGAAGAAGGGCAGCGTCAGCGCCACGCTCACGAACGCCGCGAGCGCGATACCGATCCAGTAGTCCCGGCTGCGCCACAGCTGGCGGGTCCACGCGAAGAGCAGCGTCCCGAGGCCGACCATCAGACCGGCGAAGATGCCGTAGTACGCGCACGACAGGGCCTGTCCCCACAGCACCAGACCCAGCGCGACCGATCGCCCGACCGTCGGCACGTCGACGAGCCGATGGAACGCAAGCATGCAAAACGGCAGGCCGCCGATCAGCAGCAGCTGGATGTGGGCGGTGCGCGCGAAGACGAAGGGGCAGAACGCGAACATCACCGCGGCCGTGACCGCCGCCCCGCGACTCTGTGTGAGGTAGCGCGTCAGATAGAAGGCGCCCGCGAACGAGACGATGAAGCCGACGATGACGACGAAGTTGTGCGTCAGGAAGGGATTGCGGGTGAGCGCCCAGATCGGCGCACCGATCGCGCCGGCGCCGATGTTGGCTTCGGAAAACGCCAGCGTCCGCGCGTGCGGATAGAAGATATTCGCGTCGTACAGGAATCTCGGATCCGTCGTCAGCGCGTGCGCCACCCACGAGACGACCCACAGGCTCCAGAGCCCGTCGCCCGTGTTGGTGCGGCCGACGCGATCCAGCTTGAACAGCAGCGGATAGGTGAGGGCGGCGGTCAGGACGAAAGCGGCAGCGATGACCCCGCTCGTCTCGGCGGGGCCCCGGAGGCGCATGCGTCTGTATGGTAGCATGGCCGTGCCTTCCGTCTCGCCCGCATGGATCGCCTGCTGGAGCTCACCAGTCGCGCTGAACGATCGCATTTTTGGTTTCGTGGATTCCGCGCGTTCGTCGAACCGTTGGTACGCCGTGCGTTGACCGGCGTGCGAACGCCGCAACTGCTCGACTGCGGATGTGGGACCGGCGCGAACTTGGAGATGTTACGCGCATTCGGCCGCGTCCGGGGATTCGATCTGACGTGGAACGGGCTCGAGCTCGCGCGCGCGCTGGATCGTGGTCCGATTGTTCGTGCCAGCATCGGAGCAATCCCGTTTCAGGACCAGACTTTCGATTTGGCGACCTCCTTCGATGTGTTCCAGTGCCTGCCCGACGCCGTGGAGCATGCCGCCGCCAAGGAGATGTGGCGCGTCTTGAAACCCGGAGGGCATGCCTTGCTGAACGTTGCCGCGCTGGACATCCTGCGCGGACGCCACGCGGTCCTCTCGGAGGAAGTTCGTCGCTACACGCCGCGTCGTCTGCGCGTCCTGCTCGAGAGCGCGGGCTTCGAGGTCCTTCGCCTCACGTTCGTGCACTTTTCCCTCTTCCCGGTGATGCTGCCGGTGCGTCTGCTGCAGCGGTGGACGAGCGGCGGCTCCATCGAGCCCGGTGAGTTCGACATCACCGTGCCGCCTGCGCCGATCAATGCCTCGCTCACCGGGCTGCTGTACTTCGAAGCGGCGGCGCTTCGGGTGACGAACATGCCGATTGGGACGTCAGTCATGTGTCTGGCCCGCCGCCCCTCCTCGCATGGGTGAGGCCCCTCGGCGGCCGCTTGCGCGCGTCGGCCGAGGCCTTGCGGAGAGTGGCGGCCCGCTTGACCGCCGAAGCCCACTGGGCGGCGGTGGGCTGATCCTGGTGCTGGCTGGGGCGTCGGCGTGGATCTCGTTCGGTACGCTGGCGGTCCTGAACCGATCGACGCTGCGCGTGGGCGCGCTGCCGTCGATCTGGCTGCTCCTTCTGCTGGTTGCGGCCGGAGCGATCGTCGGCTGGATCTGGCGGCCGAGACCGTCAGCGCTCTCGCCGTTGATCCTCACGATCCTCCTGTGGCTGCCCTGGTTGCCCGTTCCGGTGCCCGCGGCGTTTCTTCTCTGGAGCGGTCCCATCGAGCTCTTCGTCTGGATCGCGGCGATCGGGGGCGTGGTCGCCGCCAGCGTCCCGACGATGCTACCAGCGCCTCTTGCACGACCGCTCGGCGATCCCCGCCGTGCGCCCATCGTGGCGCTCATCGTCGGTTTGATCTGCGCGCTCGCCGCCGTGAGGACGCTGGGCGTTCGCGTTCCGGCGGGCGACGAGCCCCACTACCTGATCATCACGCAGAGCTTGTTGCTGGATGGCGACCTGCGGATCGAGAACAACCACGAGCGCAAGGACTACGCGCCGTACTTCGACGACTTGCCGCGGCCGGATTTCCTGCGCCGCGGCGTCGATGGGCAGATCTACTCCATTCATGCGCCTGGGCTGCCGACCCTGATCGCACCCGCGTTTGCGATCGGCGGGTACCGTGCCGTCGTGATCTTCCTGGCCCTGCTGATGTCTCTTGGGGGGGCGCTCGCGTGGCATGCGGCCTGGCTGGTAACGGGCAGCGCCGCCGCGGCGTGGGTCGGATGGATGGCGGTCTTCTTCAGCGCGCCGGTGTTCTTCCACGTGTTCACGGTCTATCCGGATGGGGCCGGCGCGGTCTGCGCCATGGCGGCGGTGTGGCTGCTCGTACGGCTCGACGTCGGTGCCGGAGCGGTCTCGCGCCGAGCGCTCGTTCTGGTGAGCGTTGCGCTGGCGCTGCTGCCGTGGCTACATTCGCGGTTCGCGATTGTGGCCGGTGGCCTCGGTCTAGCACTCGTGATCCGGCTACTCGCCAGGCCCGAGCGGTGGCGAAACACTCTTGCGTTCTCGATCGTGCCGATCGCGGCAGCCCTCGGATGGTTTGGCTTCTTCCGGATCATCTACGGCACGTTCAGCCCGACGGCCCCGTACGGCAACGTCGTGCAGAATCGCCTGGCCACGCTTCGGCCCGGATTGCCCGGCCTGTTCTTCGATCAGCAATTCGGCCTGATCAGCAGTGCCCCGATCTTCGCCGTCGCGCTGATCGGCCTCGTGGTGCTCGCGCGTCGCCGACCTCGGTTGGTCGCCGAGCTCGTCCTGGTCGCGGTGCCCTACGTGCTCGCCGTTGCGTCCTATGTGATGTGGTGGGCGGGGCACAGCGCACCCGCGCGCTTCTTGACGATTCTGCTGCTGCCGGCAGCGATCCTGGTCGCCTGGCTCTTCCAGGCCTCAGGGGCGTGGGCGAGGGCTGCCATCAACGCCGCCGCGGTGGTCGGCGTGCTCGGCGTCGTGCTGCGGACGGCCGTGAACGCCGGGCTTCTGATCTACAACGATCGCGGCGGCTACGATCTGCTGCTCGACTGGCTGTCGCCGACCGTCAACCTGCCGCTCGCGTTCCCGAGCTTCCATCGCGACATCGTGCCCGCTGCGCTGGGAGACGTCGCGACCTGGACCATTGCGCTCGGCGTCGCGTGGGTTGTCGTGTGGGCGGCGCTGCGACGGGCCGGCCGATCGCGAGGCGTCGCGTGGACGCTGACGGCCGCTGTCTTCGCGACGACGGTGATGGGCGCATCGACCATCGCCTGGGCACGCTACGACGCTGACAGGGTCATCACGACGACCTCGTCGCAGCTGGCGTTTCTGCAGGAATGGGATCCGGCGTGGCATACCGTCGAGCTCCAACTCGAACCGCTTGGCGTGCTCGGCTACGAGGACGTGCTACCGCGGTTGGAGTTCGCGACCTCGAATCGTGGTTTCGCACCGGCGGACCCGCCCCTGCTGTACGTGCCGCTCGTGCCCGCAGGAGAGTACGAGCTCGATGTTGCTGGCGCGGCGCGCCTGGCGGGAACGCTGGATGTGTCCGTAGGACGCTCCACGCAGCTCATCGACCGCCTGGATCTGACGAATCGCCCGCCGGGAGCGACCGGCCTCTTGCTACGTGTGCCGGTGTTGGTGCACTCCATCACGATTCGGGCGGACGCGACGGCCGCAGCCCTCGTCTCTCGCGTGCGCCTGCGCCCGCGGAGCATACGCGCACCCGCGGAGCGCCTCTCCGACACCTACGCGCGGCACGCCTCCCGCTACGGATCGACACGCGTGTTCTTCCTCGATGAATACCCGTTCATGGAAGTCCCCGGGTTCTGGACGGCGGGCGCCGCGTCGACTGCTGTCGTGGTCGACACTGACGAAGGAGCGCCGCCATCGTTCTCCATGCGGGCCGGCGCCGTGCCCACCAAGGTGACGCTTCGTGCAGGGGAGTGGCAAGCGGACTACGATCTCGCCGCCGGGCAAACCAAGACCGTGGAGCTGCCCACCCCGCGCGTCGCCCGTGCGTTGTCGATCGCCACCGATCGCGGCTTCACGCCGGCTGCGTTCGATCCCGCGAGCTCGGACCTGCGCGCGCTGGGCGTGTGGGTGGAGTTTCCTCGGTAGGACAGGTAGGGCGGGTGGGCCTGGTAGGGCGGATGCTCGCGCCATTACCAGACCGACCCGCCCCCACCAGCCTGACCAGCTCGGAATCAGAACCTCACGACGCCTGCGAAATACCAGCCCCGGAGCTCCAAGGTGCCCGAGTCCAAGGCCTCCTCGTAGAGGACGTCGATCGATCGGTACCCGAACTGCGCGCCGACGTTGTTGGAGAAGTTCACCGTGCCGTAGAAGTCGAAGTCGAGATAGCGGCCGGTGAAGTCCTCCGAGAAGCTCTCGGGAACTCTGAGGTAGCCGAACTCTCCCGTGACCGCGAAGTTCGGCGCGATGTAGCCGCGCCCGATGAGCCCGAGCGTCGGGATCGGCGCCGGCACGTTCGTGAACTCGGCGCCGATCGGGCTGAGCAGGTCCACGCGCAAGTCGGTGTACTTGAGGTCCATCAGAAAGCCGACGAACCCGCGCGGCAGCGAGACGAAGTCGTACTCGTAGCCGATCCGCCACGTCGTGAGCTCCGCCTCCGTCTGCACCGGCAGGCCGACCCGGTACCGCTGTCCGTTGAAGATGAACTCGCGCTGCACGGTGGAGTCCGCCTCGTACTTGATGGGCAGATAGTGAATCCGGAACTTGTGCTTCCGGGCGGGACGCAGGACGATCTTCAGCTCGGGAATCCGCTTCTGCTCGATACCGAGATCGTTCACGAGATCGACGTCCGTGCCGGCGATGCCGAGCGACTCGCTATTGATGAGAATGTCCGGAGTTGGATTCCACCAGGCGAGGGCAGCCTCGATGTGATAGTCCTCACCGACCGCCGGCGACCCGGCAGGACGAAATTGCGCCGACGCGAGCGAGGGCAGCCCGACGAGCACGCCGCACAACACAACCCTCACGAACAGACGATGACCTGCGAACAGACACATATCGCGATCTCGGGCCCCGGAAGATGAACTGCGCCCGCTGAGGACACGGACGTCTGCCGCCTGGAGGGAGGGCAGCAACAGCCTGCTGGGAACAGGCGAGATGAGGATAACACAACGTACGTGGGGTCCGCCTTTAGGCGGACCAGACGAGAGCCGGCTGAAGCCGGCCCCCACGTCAGGTTCGCGCCACTTCAGCCTTCAGCTGGCACCGGCTGCTGACGGTCGCCGCTCAGCAGCGAGATCCACTTGGCGACGGCGGCGCCAAGGATGATCACGGCGCAGACCATCATGACGGCGGTCAGCGTCGCCAGCACGTAGCCCTGCATGTGCGTCGCGGGATTCGGCCCCGTGGCGAGCGGCCAGTAGTTGTCGCGGATGTTCAGGAAGCCTCCCCACATCGTGTTGGTGAAGAGGAACGAGAGCGGCGCGGCGGTGACCCAGGCGTACTTCGCCTTGCCCATGCTGATCATGATGGTGGTCGCCGTGGCGAGCGCCACTGATGCCAGCAGCTGATTCGCGACACCGAACGCCGGCCAGATGGTATTGATGCTGCCGTTGTAGATGAAATAGCCCCAGGCGAACACGATCATCGCCGTCGAGATCACCGAGCCGGGCACCCACGCGGGGTTCGCGAACGGCTTGTAGGCGCGGCCGAGGAACTCCTGGAGCAGGAATCGGCCGATGCGCGTGCCGGCGTCGACCGTCGTCAGGATGAACAGCGCCTCGAACATGATCGCGAAGTGGTACCAGTAGGCGAGCAGGCCCGACATGCCCGGCAGCGCGCTGAAGATCTGCGCCATGCCGACTGCGAGAGACGTCGCGCCGCCGGTGCGGCCCGTCACCGATTCGCCCACTGCCGCTTCCAACGCGGGCAGGTTGACCGTCTGCAATCCCAGCGTCTGGTAGACGGCCGGCGACGTGTTGATCGCGTAGTAATCGCCGGGATGCATCGCCGTCGCGGCGATCATCGCCAGCACGCCGACGAGGCCTTCGATTAACATCGCGCCGTAGCCGATCGGCCGGATGTCGGTTTCCTTGTCCACCATCTTCGGCGTGGTGCCGGAGCTGACCAGCGCGTGGAAGCCCGAGATGGCGCCGCACGCGATGGTGATGAAGCAGAACGGGAAGAGCTGGCCGGGGATGATCGGCCCGCCGCCGCCCGCGTATTGACTGATCGCCGGCGCTTTCAGTTCCGGGTTCACGATGATGACGCCGAAGACCAGGAACGCCACGGTGCCGATCTTCATGAACGAGCTGAGGTAGTCGCGCGGCGAGAGCAGCATCCACACCGGCAGGACTGACGCGGCGAAGCCGTAAACCCCGAGCGCGACGACCAACTGCGTGCGCGACAGATGGAAGAAGCTCCCGATCGTCGAGGACGGATCGTTCAGGGGCTCGCCCAGGACCACGGCGAGGATGAGCCCGATACAGCCCATGACGGTCGCCTCGACGATTTTGCCCCGCCGCCAGACGTACATCCAGAAGCCCATGAACACGGCCAACGGGATCGTCATGGCGATGGTGAACGTGCCCCACCGGCTCTCGGCGAGCGCGTTGACGACGTTGATGCCCAAGCCCGCCAGGGCGATGATGACGATGATCAGGATGACAATCGCGCCGACGGTGCCGGTGATGGGGCCGATCTCCGAGCGGACGATCTCGGCGAGCGACTTTCCGCCGCGCCGCGTCGAGGCCCACAGGATCATGAAGTCGTGGACCGCGCCGGCCAGACAGACGCCCGCGATGATCCAGATCAAGCCGGGCGCGTAGCCGAATTGCGCGGCGAGCACGGGGCCGATCAGCGGTCCCGCACCAGTGATGGCGGCGAAGTGATGCCCGAACAGCACCCACTTCGTCGTCGGATAGTAGTTGTGGCCGTCGAATTTGGTGTGGGCCGGCGTTACGCGCGAGTCATCGAGCGCCATGATCCGCGCGGCGATGAACGCACTGTAATACCGGTAAGCTATCGCGATTATGCCCAGGAAGGGCACCACGATATAAAGCGCGCGCATGGGTCGGATAATATCAGCGATGCCGTTTGTCGCGGTTGTAAAGGATTGTCATCCTACCCCTGATCAGGTGGGACCTCCGGCGTTGCGACCGCGGGTACTTCCTGGCGCTCCGCCTCGCGTCGGCGAAACAGCTTGTCCACGAGGCTGGGCGCGCTGTTCTGCGGATTCCATCCAAGACGCAATACCGTCAGGCGAATCGGCCGACGGCCGAACGCCAGGGCCTCGTGACAGCTCCAGAGATACAGGTCGATGGTGCGACCCTGAATCGCCGGACCGGTGTCCATGATCGTCCAGATGCCGTCGTAGCGCGAGTTGTGCGTGTCGATGCGGACGACGGTGCCCACGGGGAGCAACGCGGGATCGGAGGCGGCGACGCCAGACCGCACCGCCACGCCGGATGCGGTCGTCTCGCCCTTGCAGTACGCCGTCGCGGTGAAAGGGAATTGCGTGCCTGCTTGCGGCAGGCCCTCCGAATCGGCGAACACCGCTTGACGCGCCGCGTATCGCGAGTCGCGAATCGTGGTCTCGTAGACGAACACCAATCCCACCGCGGCGCCCACGGTGACGACGACTTTCCGCCAGAACGATCGGGCTATTAGCATGTATCTTCCGGGCCGGCCTAAAGGCCGGCCCCTAGGTACCGTCTTCGTAGCCGACGTCGATGATCTTCGTAGCGGCCGGCCTTCAGGCCGGCCGACCGCCAAAGTGTTCGTACCCGCCGACCAACTCCTCGCGACGTCCGTCGCGGTCGATCACCAACACCGGATCCTTTGTCAGCGTGCCGATCCGTGTCAACGTCGGCTCGGCGACGTGCCGCTGCACGCCACGCAGCCGTCCGCTCCACGACTTCGGCAGCGCGAACAACAACTCGTAATCATCGCCGCCGGCCACGGCGGCCTGCACCGCATCCCGTCCCGCCGCGTCCCACCAGCGTCGCGCGGCCGGCGCGATCGGCAACGCCGACGCGTCCAACGTGATGCCGCACCCGCTGGCCATCGCGACCTGCCGCGCCGCGTCCGCGAGGCCATCGCTGAGATCCATGGCCGCGCGTGCGGCCCGCGCCTGCGCCATCGCGCGTCCGAGCCTCACACGGGGCTGCGGACGACGATGTCTCTCGATGCACAGCGCGCGATCGTCAGCGAGCGGTCCATCGCCAACACCGTCGCGCAACATCTCCAGCCCAGCTGCGGCGCCGCCGATGTCGCCGCTGACGTATACCTCGTCGCCCGGCTGTCCACCCGATCGCAGCAGCACCCGCCGCGGTCGCACGGATCCGACGGCGGTCACGTCGACGATCATCGGACCGGTCGTGCACGTCACGTTGCCGCCGACCAGGCTTACGCGCTCGTCGGTCGCCAGCGCGAGCCATCCATCGAGCAGGGCATCGAGGTCCGCGACCGACCACGTGTCGGGCACGACGAGTGAGAGCAACGCCGTCCGTGGGGTCGCGCCCATCGCGGCCAGATCGCTGAGGTTGACCGCAAGCGCCTTGTGCCCGACGTCGACCGGTGTCGACCAGCGGCGATCGAAGTGCACGCCTTCGACCAGCGCGTCGGTCGTCAACACGATCTGCTCGTTTCGCGCTGGCGCCACGACGGCCGCATCGTCGCCGATGCCCACGAGAACATCGCCCGGCGGCCGGGGTACGCGGTCACGAATCCGTGCCAGCAACGCGTGCTCGCCGATGTCGGACAGCCTCACGTCGCGCGCACGGTCTGCCTTCGCCAAGGCTTCGGACGGACAAGCCACTGGGAGGGGAAGTGGCAGTTCACTAATAAGGTGTCCCGCTTTGCCGTGTGGGGAGGTTTGCTGAACCTGCTTAGCAGGTGGAGCCGCTGTAATAAGTCGCGCTTTAGGCTTCCTCACCACGGAGGCATGCACACCGCACGACTGTCGCAACTCGCTTGGGATTTAACGTTGGCTCAGACAAGCCTCCGAAAACCATCACGAGCAAAGCAGGAACTCCTGGATATTAGGCAGGTTGAGATGGCAGGGTCAAGTAGGGGCGCGCAGGGGCGGCTCGCGAGCCGCCCCCTGCGCCTGTCCAAGCGAACAAACAGAGAATCACTCGCCGACGATTGTCAAGGCCTCGTCGACGATCTTCTCCAGCGCTTCGGCCCGCTGGGTAAAGCTGCCGTCGCTGACGTTCTGTGCGGCACGCGCTCGAAAGACCTCGTCGGCGATGTTGAGCGCCGTGAGCACGGCGAGACCGACGGTGTCGCTCGAGGGCGAGGCTTCACCGGCCAGCCGCATCTTCCGATCGACGTACGCGGCCAGCTCGTGGACGTAACGCTGCTCGAGCGTCGTCCGAATCGGATAGCGCTGACCGTTGACGTCGACGTAGACGACTCGCGAGTCGGGCATTCGCCTTGCCTTTGGAAGGCACCGCCTCAGCGGTGCCGTAACCTCTAGACGTTCAGCGCGTCGAGCTGCTGGAGCATCTCGGACACGCGCGAGCGAATCTGGTCCCGCTCGCTGCGCAGCGACGAGACTTCGGCCGTGGCGCCTTCGGCGTCCGCCAGCCGTGCCCG
>DAINCF010000198.1:0-12038 GCA_036732565.1 Vicinamibacterales bacterium | reverse complement strand
AGCCGCGGCCCGGCGCGGCAGCCCGCCGGTCCAGGGCAGGCCGGCGAACCCGAGCGCGAACGCGATCGCGACGGCGACAGAGGTGATGGCTCGTGTCACCGTGTAGTTCATTGGCGGTCCTGCTGACTGGATGCGGTGCCGACATCGACGGACGCGGTGCCGCCTTCGATTCTCAGCCGCGTGCCGAACGTTTTCGATCGTTCCGCGACGGCATCGAGAATCCGCTGCGCGTCGTCGCCCGCCGCCAGGAGGGGACGGCCGCGGTCACCGCGCGGGAGACCGAAGCCGAGCGTGATCGGGTGCAGCATGACACCCGTGAGCCGGCGCCCCTGCCAGCGCGTGGTCGCCACGACCGAGTCCCAGTAGTCGCGATCGGCGGGAAAGCTGCGGCGATCGTTGTCGTACCGTCGATTGAGGTAGTCGTTCGGCTGCGCCGCGTCGTCGAGCGCGTATTCCTCGTAGCTGTCCTCCGGGAAGCGCACCAGCGTCTCGTTCTGAAAGATGAAGTTCGCGAGGCTGTAGAAGATCGGCTTCCCCTTGTAGATTTCGACGCCGCGCAGCACGTGCGGCCCGTGTCCGACGAACATGTCGGCCCCGGCATCGATCATCGCGCGGGCGAAGGTGACGATGAAGTCCGCGGGCACGGAGCGATCGCGCCCGGACTCGTGACAGTGGAGCGAGACGATGACGAGATCGGCCAGTGTCGAGGCGCTCTTCACGACGCGACCGAGATCGGCCATGTCGCCGGCATGCGGCTCGGTGCGCACACCAGGATTGGCGCCGGCGGTGAACTGCCGACCGAAGAAGTTCAGCGTGTCCCCAGTCGGGGCTGGGCGTCCGTTGATCTCGGCCCAGGTCGCGCGCAGCTCCGCCATTCGTTGTGTGGAGACCGTCGTCGTGGTCGTGTAGCGCAGCGGGCTGAGCCCTGGACGCGCGGGCATGTCGCCGCGCGTGTTGCCGGCGCGCGAATGCGCTGGGAACGTCGACGCCGCCGAGATGAGCGCGACGCGGGCCCTGGGCGATTCGAGGAATCGTGCCTCACGTGCTTCGGCAAGGCTGGTGCCGACGCCCGCTTCGACGAGCCCGACCTCGCGCACGTACTTGCTGGTGAGCTGAGCGCCGCCGGGACCGAAATCGCCCGCGTGGTTGTTGGCTCGCGACACGATGTCGAAGCCGGCCCACGTCAGCTCTTTCGCCAGCGACGGCTCCGATCGCATCCACGTCCCGCCGCTCTCATGCGCCGGCCACGCCTCGAAGTCGTGGAACAACGTCTCGAGGTTCGTGAACGCGACGTCGGCCTTGCGCAGCAGATCGATGAGGCCGGTGAACGCCGGCTCCTGGTAGACAGACAGTCGTCGCGTGATGATCGAATCGCCAGTCAACGCGACCGTGACGTCAGCGGCAGCGCTCTGCGCGAGCACCGCGGATCGGTCGGCGAAGCCGACCTCGAGCGCGATCAGCGGGGCGATGACTAAGGTGGCAACGCGGCGGACGGAACCCATCACGACCCTCCTCGCGGCAACCGACGTGCGCGCGAGGGTAACACACGTCAGCGTTAAGGTCCGCCTGAAGGCGGACCCCACGAGTGCCTTGGTGGCAGGCGTGGGGTCCGGCTTCAGCCGGACCGAGGCCGGCGATAGCCGGCCTTAGGTCGCGCTGCGAACGCACCCTCAGAAGCGGAACACCGCGGTCGCCTGGAACCCCCGTGCCGGCTGCTGGTTGCGGAACTGCAGGAAGTTCGGGTTGAAGCGCTCGTTCGCGCCGCTGTAGTTGTACTGCGAGTAGTTGCCGTCGTTCAGGAGGTTGAAGATGTTGCCGGCCAGCTCCGCCTCCATCGTTCCACCCAGCTTGATGGTCTTGCCAAACTTCAAGCCGAGTGTCTTGATTGCCGGCGCCTGCACTTGACCGTCGCCGCGCGTCGGGTTGGCGTTGGTACCGATGGGCACGTCGCCGCCGGTGAATCGCTGGCGCGTCGCCAAGGGGTTCGCCTGCGACGTCCCGTTCGGCAGGGTGAAGGTCGCCGGGCCGAACAGGGCGAGGGATGAATCACCGATCGGCACCAGATCGATGATGGCCCCGGACCACGGACCCGCCAGGATGGTGTAGCTCGCGGCGAGGATGACGCCGTACGGCGCCCGATAGGTCCCACCGAAACGCAGCGAGTACTTCTGCCACGTCGGGCCATAGGTGTGTTGCGTCGTCCCGTTGGTGAGCTGGAGGCTGGTGTCCTCGTTGTTGCCGCGTGGCATGTAGAGGAGATTGTCGCTGTCGAACGCGTCCGGTTGAATGAACCGCGCCGGATCGGTCGGATTCCAGGTGCCGCCGAAGTGCTGCCACTGGCGGTTGATGCCAATGAGCGCCTGGAAGTTTCTCGACATGTTCTTCGCGATGGTGATCTCCAGCGCCTGATACTCGAGCGTGCTCCAGTCGTTGTTCGTCTGCTGGAAGACGATGCCGCGATTGGAATCGACCAGACCGAAGCCGCGGAACGGCTGATTCGGCCCGTCCGGGTAGATGCCGTTGACGTCCACCCGCGCGTACATGTCCTGATAGGTGCGCTTCATCCACGAGACGTCCGCGCTCCACTGGCCGGGGAACTGCTTGCGGAAGCCGAGGATGAACTCGTCGACCGACGGTTGGTGAAGGTCGGGATCGAACTCGTAGGGCGCGAGGCTCGCGGACCGTCCAAGGGTGGTCTGTCGGGTTTCGAGCGTGCCGTCGCGGTCGAGATCGTATTCGTCGACCTGGTTCGCGGCGGCGTCGGCGCCGAACGTCGTCACCGCGTCCCGGCCCATCATCTGCTCGTGGAGCCGGACGTAGCTGCCGCGGACGATGTTGCGCGCATCGCTGGTCAGCATGTACGAGAAACCAATTCTCGGACCCACCTGCCACGAGTTCTGACGCTCGATGTCGAACACCTGGTCGTTGCGCTGGACCCAATCGAAGCGCACGCCGGCGTTGATCGACAGCCGCGCCATCGGCCGCCAGTTGTCCTGCACGTAGAAGCCGACATTGCGATCCAATGCACCCCGGGTTTGCAGGATGGTCGGCTCCCTGAATCGGCGGTGGAACGGCACGGTTCCGGCGGCGACGTTGTTGATGTCGAGGAGCCGATGATCTTCGAGCGAGAACCCGTCGTTCGGGTACTCGGTGATTTGGTCATACTTGCTCCGCGGCGCCGCGAACACGCCGGTCTGGAGCTCGTGGCTGCCGGCCCAGTCGTCCTTGAAGTAGGTGAGATCGCCGCGCAGCATGATCTGGCTGGCGGGCTGGTACTGATACATCTCCAGGTTGCCGCCCTCGAGGATGCGGCCGGTGCCGACCGCGCGTCCGGCCTGGATGATGGCGTCGGGGTGGACGATGATCTGAGGTCCGGTGAGGCCCAGGGTCTCGAACGTCGACACGTCGTTGCCGCCCTTGTTGTTGTAGGACGCCGCAAAGGTGGTCGTCACACGATCGGACCAGACCGAGGTGGCCTTGCCGCCGTACAACGAGCCGCCGGTCGACTGCGCCGCGATCTGCTGGTAGTTGTATTCACGGTTGCCGTCGAGGAGGAGGCGATCGCGCTGAAAGAGCCCGGAGACGTCGTGGTTTCCCAGCTTGGTCGTGACCTTGAGGTAGGGTTGCCAGCTTTCGCTCGGGTTGTCGAACAGCGTGGCATTGGGCGTGAACCCGTTGATGCGCTGGACTTCGACCGAGGTCCGGCTGATGCCGGCCGCGGAGACCGCGCGGCGCAGCGATCCGAAGAACCAGGCCGCGTCACGCTTGATCGGCCCTCCGCCGGTGATGTCGTACTGCCGCACGTAAGCTGTGGTCGGCGTGCCGCCCGATCCCGGGTGGCAGCCCCGGCTCTCGCTGCAGTTGTCGACGTTGTTGCCGTTCCAGTTGTAGGGCTGGTACTGATACGCGAACGACCCGTTGAAGCGGTTGCCGCCGCTCTTGGTGATCACGTTCATCACCATGCCGACGCCCATCGGCGACGAGGCGTCCACGCCGCCGGTCTTGATCTGCACGTCCTGAATGACATCCGTGCCCATGCCGACGTAGGTGACCTGGGCATCGTGGTAGTTCGACGCGATCATGCCTTCGAGCTGCAGCACGTGCGCGAAGTGCTCCGTGGCGTGGCCGAAGTACACCTGCCGTCCGCTGCCATCGTCGAACCCGCGGGAGATGACGCCGGGCGTGAGCTCGAGGGAGTCGCTCCAGTTCCGCCGGGCCTGCAACGGCATCTGCCGCTGGAAGTCGCCGTCGATGTTGAAGACGTTGCTCGGGTTCAACACTTCAACCATCGGCGAGTCGCCGGAGACGGTGATCGTTTCCTGCAGGCTGCCGAGTGAAAGGGCGATGTCGACGGCGAACGTCGCGCCAGCGCGGAGCAGGATGCCCTCGCGCTTGGAGGTCTGGAAGCCGGTGAGCTCCGCTGTCAGGACGAAGGTCCCGGGCGGCAGGTTCAGCAGGCGGTAATACCCCTCCTCGTTCGTGACCGCCGTGACCGGGCGCAGCAACTCCGGCGCCTCGGCCGTGATCGTGACTCCAGGCAACGCGCCACCCTGCTGGTCACGGACGTAGCCGCGCAGACTGCCCTGGCCGGTCTGTGCGCCTGCGGAAATGGGAAGGGCCAACGACAACGCCACCAACGCAACAGCGGCACGGAACATCACTCTCCTCCTTGCCTTGCGTGGACACGGACAAACGCCGAGCAGATCGACGTCTCGCCACCCCCTTCGCCGAGGGGTGCCAAACGAGTGAGACGGTGGGAATTGCCTGTTGTTATGCGCTCGCGAGCGGCGCCTGTCAAGCGCCACTTGCAGATGCATGGGACGTGCGGACCTTATGGACTGTCGCGGGCTAGACCGGTCCGAAGGCGATCGGCGCCGTCATGATCACCGGCACCGCCTGGCCGTTCACGAGCGGTGGCTCGAAGCGCCACTGTCGGACCGCGTCGAGCGCGGCCTGGTCGAGGACCGGGATGCTGCGCAGGATGCGCGCGTCCTTGACCGCGCCGTCGGTACCGACCATGATCTCGACGATGACAACGCCCTGAACCCGTGCTGCACGCGCCAGCTCCGGCGTCACGGGATCGACGTGGTGGAGCTTGCGCGGCGGCGGGACGTTGCCGCCGACCCGCACGGCACCGTCGGGAGCCGGTGGCAGGGCTCGCGCCGGGCCCATTAGACCGGATGTCGTCGACGTCCACGCGCTGTATCCGGGCCCGCCCACGACGCTGCTGCCCTGAGCCCGCTGGGCCGCGCTCTTCATGGCCATCGCAACCTGCTGCGTTTCGGTTTGATCGAACGACTGTCCGCCGCTCCCGCCGCTGATGCCGAGAATCTGATAGGACAACGTCGTTGACGCGGATCCGTACGAGCCGTTCTCGATTCCCCCTCGATGGCCAAAGAGAATGGTGCCCTGAGTGGTTTCGAGGCCGACACCGGCGACGCTACGCCCCTGCTCGTCTGCCCCATGCTCTTCGAGCCATGCAGCGCCCTCCCATCGCGTGGCAAGAGGCCATTCGCCGGTGAGCTCGGCAAACGTGTATGCCTTGTGGGCCTGGCGCTTCGCGGGAGCTCCCGGCGCAGTGAGATGCTCCGCAATCAACACCGCGAATCGGCGCTCTGGGTCCGCGACCAGCCGCACGAAGGCCGGCCGACGGCGGATGATGCGGACGCGGGCGTCGCCTTCGATGACGATGGTGTCGCCGTCGCTGGCGGTGATGCGCTGACCCTCAGGCGGCGTGCGATTGCCTTGGGCGATGGATAGAACGTGGCTTGTGAACTGATCGCTGAACGAATTGGTTGGGCCGAGCAGCACAACCAGAAGGATGACCGGCCACCGAGCGAGCGGGCTGACCATGCCGAACCTCCTGCGCCTCGCGTGGAACACGTCGGCGGACACTCAATCAACGGGACGAGCGTCAATTATGACCCATCCGAAGATTCCCGATGCGGTGGCGAACACGGCGCGCGCGCAGGGCGGCGAGGGGCGACGCTTGTGACAACGCTCGCGATCACAGCCGCAGGCGCCGTGTCACCGCTGTTGATCTCCGGCATCACATGTCCTGAGGTCCAACGATGAGTCTGTACGTCGCGGGCTTGTGGCGCTACCCGGTCAAGACACTGGCTGGAGAGCCGCTGTCAGCCACCACGATTGGGCTTGATGGCATTCCCGGCGACCGTGTCGTGTGGGTGCGTGGTCCTGAGGGCGTTCGCACGTCGCGACGTCATTATCGGCTTCTCGGTTTGCGAAGTGCGCTCGGTCCCGATGCCTGTCCGCTGATCAACGGCTATCCATGGGACAGTCCACAAGCCCTCGCGCTCGTGAAGGCCGCGGCGGGCGACGATGCATGGCTCGAGACGTCGGATGACTCCAGCCGCTTCGACGTGCTGCCGTTGCTGGTGGCGACCGATGGTGCCGTCGCGGCCTTCGGGCGCGACGTTCGACGGCTACGGCCGAACCTGCTGATCGGTGGCGTTCATGGTTTGGACGAACGGGACTGGCCAGGCGCCGCGCTGCAGATCGGCACCGCAGTCGTGCGCCTCGACTCGCTGCGTGGGCGCTGTCCGATGACCACTGTGGATCCCGACACCTTGGACCGGGACCCGGAAGTCCTGCGCGACATCGGCCGGCGGTTCGGCGGCCGTCTGGCGCTCAATGCAGACGTCGTCCGCGAAGGTGCGATCAAGGTTGGCGATGCCATCACGCTGGTTCGGGCGGACGACCGTCGCGAAGCGTAGACATCGCGCGCAGTCTTGCGCCGAGGTAACGCAGACGCGTCGCGTCGGCGTGGAAGAAGACGCGATGGATCCGATCGTCCGCAATCCCCAGCAGGATGGCCGCAAACGGCGTGTCCTGGTCGTAGAGGACGAGGGCAGGTTGGCCGTTGAGTTCGTGGATTTCGGCATCCAGGACCGCGCCGCGTCGCGAGGTCGCGACGACGAAGGACGCAATGCCAGGCGCGCCGGTGAGTGGCGCAGAGAGGTTGCGGAGGTCGGCAAAGCGCCGGCCTTCGACTCCGCCGTCAGTGACCATGACGGCGTCCTCCGCGAGCATGTCGACGAGCGCTTGCACGTTGCCGGTGGTCGCCGCCTGGATGAACGCCCTGAGCAGTCGCTGGTGGGTCTCCCGCGGCGTCGAGAACATGCGCCGTTCCGTGGCGACGCTCTCGTGCGCGCGTTCGAGCAGCTTGCGGCACGCCGCTTCGCTCTTGCCAATCAGCTTGGCAATCTCCGCGTATTCGAAGTCGAAGACGTCGCGCAGCAGCAGCACGGCGCGCTCCGGCGGCGTCAAGCGCTGAAGGACGACCAGGAAGGCCATCGACACCTGATCGAGCATCTCCACGCGATCGATGCCGCCCTCTTTGAGATCGATGGGCTCGGGCAGTCGATCGCCCCGGCTTTCCTCGCGGCGGGCGGTCGCCGATCCCAGCTCGTTGAGGCACAGGCGGGTCACGATGGTGACGAGATACGCGCGCGGCGAATCCACCGCGACCTGCCGCACCTCCCATCGCAGCCACGCCTCCTGCACGACGTCTTCGGCGCGACCGATGTCGCCGAGCATGCGATAGGCGAGACCGAGGAGCAGCGCTCGATGCGATTCGAAGACCGTGAGGTCGATGTTCATGGTCAGCGTGCCACTCCGACGATCTCGCGCGGGTACTGATGGTGCTCCACGGCGTCCAACATGAATCGCGCGACCGACCGAATCGGCATGGTCAAGCCGTTGGGCGGCATCGCGTTGGGAAGCGCGCGGAACGTACCGTCGGGCGAGCCGGTCAATCGGGGCGGTCGGGCAATCGTCCACTCCAGTCCGCTCATCTGGATCAGGTGCTCCATCGCGGCCAGATCCCGCGCATGGTGTCTCAGGAACCAGCGGAAGAACGCGAAGAGGAGGCCCGTCTCGGGAAAGAGGACGGCAGCCGACACGATGGCCAGCCGGGTCACGCCGCTGCTCTTCATCGCCTGTATCGTCGACTGTGCCGTCGTGGCCATGAACGTAGACGGGCGGAGCGCCTCACGAGGCGGCAGACCCAACGAGGAGAGCACCGCGTGGTGACCGGGCAGAGCGGCCGCAAGGGCGTTCGCGTCCAGCGGATTGCCGCGGACCACGGTCAACGAGCCAGCCAATCCGTTGAGCTTGTCCGGCGAGCGCACGAACGCCGTGACCTCATGACCACGGGAGAGGCCCAGCTCGACGATCTCCTTGCCGATTCTCCCGGTGGCGCCAATCAGAAAGAGTCTCATGGCTCTGAGACCAGATGGCCTGACCGCCTGTGACTGAATCGCGCTACACCCGTGGACCACGGTGTATCATCCAGCCACTCTCGCCATCCGGAGGACCGCCTCATGCGCCTGAATGCCCGTGCTGCTTCGCACCTCGCCATCGCTCTCGTCGCCGTGGCTGCGTTCACGGCGCCCAGTCACGCGCAGACCGGGGTCCCCGCCGGGCGGACTTTGCCCGGTGGGGTGGAGGGACAGCGCCCGATGTCGTTCATCGACACCATCGAGCTGCCGACGATTCAGGATCCGCAGCTCTCACCTGACGGCCGCACCATCCTGTTCGTGATGGACAAACCGGATTGGAAAGGGAACCGGCGCGTCGGCCACATCTATCGCGTCGAGGCGAAAGGCGGCCCGCACGTGCAGCTCACGTTCGGTGAGCGCGGCGAGTCGGGTCCGCGGTGGTCGCCCGATGGCCAGTCGATCGCGTTCCTCGCGCGTCGCGACGGCGACGAGCACAATCAGATCTATTTGCTCGACACCAGCGGCGGTGAAGCGCGCCGCGTCACCAAGCATGCCACGGCGCCATCGAGCGTGACCTGGGCCAACGATGGCCAGCAGCTCTGGTTCCTCGCGTCCGACGAACCGACCGCCGACGAGAAAGAAAAGAAGAAGCTGCAGGACGATGTGTACTCGTTCGATGAGAACAACTTCGAGCATCGTCATCTGTGGACGACGACGCTGGAGGGCAAGACCACCAAGGTGACCGACGGCACGTTCTCGGTGTCGCAGTACGAGGTGAACGAGGCCGGCACGCGCGTGGCGATGATCCGCATGCAGAGCCCGCTCCTGGAGCACATGCGCACGGCGGAAGTCTGGGTGTCCGACGCCAACGGTCAGAACGCGACGCGCTTGACGACCAACGAGGTCGCGGAGTCCGAGCCGATGTTGTCGCCTGATGGCGCGACCGTTCTCTTCACAGCCGATGCGAACGAGCGCTTCGATCCGTACTACAACGACAAGATCTTCATCGTCCCGGCGGCCGGCGGCGCGCCGCGGCTGCTGCTGAAAGATCCGCTCTATCAAGTCGAGAGCCTGCAGTTCGCGCCCGACGGCAAGGCCTTGTATTTCACCGCCAACATGGGCGTGCACAACGAGCTGATGCGCGCGGAGGTGGCGACGGGCGCTGTGACGCAGCTCACCACGAACGGCGAGCACAACCTCGGCGGATGGAAGTACGTGCCGAAGGCGAACCTGCATGTGTTCACGTTGAACACACCCTCTCGCCCGGCGGAGATCTACACGCTGCCGGCGGCGGGTGGTGCCGCGCCCACGCGGGTGACGTCGGTGTTCGATCACGTCGGCCAGCAGTTCAAGATCGCGCGGCAGGAGCGGATGACGTGGAAGGGGCAGGACGGGCAGACGGTCGAAGGCCTGTTGTACTACCCGGTCGATTATCAGGCGGGGCAGAAGTACCCGCTCATCGTCTCCACGCACGGTGGCCCCGCCTCTTCGGATCGCTTCGGCTTCTCCCCGGAGCAGCAGGTCTACGCGGGCAAGGGCTACGCGGTGTTGAAGCCGAACTATCGCGGCAGCACGGGCTATGGCGATCCGTTCCTGCGCGACATGATCAAGGGGTACTTCAAGCAGTCGCACCAGGATGTGATGCTGGGGGCGGATGCGGTGATCGCCAAGGGCGTTGCGGATCCAGACAAGCTGGTGAAGATGGGATGGAGCGCCGGCGGGCACATGACGAACAAGATCATCACGTTCACCGATCGCTTCAAGGCCGCGAGCAGCGGCGCCGGCGCGGCGAACTGGATCTCGATGTACGCGCAGAGCGATCACCGCGAGTTCCGGACGCCGTGGTTCGGTGGCACACCGTGGGGGAAGAACGCGCCGATCGACCTCTACTGGGAACACTCGCCGCTGCGGTGGGTCGCCAACGTGAAGACGCCGACGATCTTCCTGGTGGGCGAAGAGGATCCGCGCGTGCCGCTGCCGCAGTCGGTGGAGATGTACCGCGCGCTGCACTCGAACGGGGTGCCGACGAAGCTGTTCGTGGCCCCGCGCGAAGGGCACGGGTGGACCGAGCTGCGGCACAAGCTGTTCAAGCTGCAGATAGAAATGGAGTGGTTCGAGCGCTGGGTGTTCAACCGGGCGTACACGTGGGAGGTGGCGCCGGGGGAGGAGAAGAAGGATCCGAAGACGACGACGGCCCAGCCCTAGTGGTTGGTTATTTGCCCAACCACAATTGACGAGCTGGGTTTGTTGAGCCCGCGATGTCGGGTGTGATACAAGGAGATTGCGAAATTTTTCACAACGTGATGACGGCGCGCCGTTGACGGGGGTTCCCGCTGCGGTAGCCGCGTAGGAGTGTGTAACACGCCCGTCGATTGTTCGGGTTACAGTGCTCCGACTCTCAGCGCCGGGAGTGTGCAGAAGACATGTCGCAGGTCTTTCCGAAAAGCGCGAACCAGTGGTCTCGCGCGAGTCTGCTCGGCCTCATTTTCGTCCTGCTGTCGCTTGGCTGGGTCGTTCTCGTGTTGCAGCGGTCGGACTTCGTGACCACCGCCAACACCTTCAAAGAGCAGCCAGTCCAGTTCAGCCATCAGCACCATGTGGGCGGTATCGGCATCGACTGCCGCTACTGCCACAGCTCGGTGGAGGTCTCGGCGTCCGCCGGCATCCCGCCCACGAAGACCTGCATCAACTGCCACTCCCAGATCTGGTCCACGAGCGCGTACCTCGAACCGGTGCGGGCGAGCTTCCGCGAGGATCGGCCCCTGCAGTGGATCCGCGTGCACGATCTGCCGGACTTCGTCTACTTCAACCACAGCATCCACGTGAAGAAGGGCATGGGCTGTGAGACCTGCCACGGCCGGGTCGATCGCATGCCGCTGATGCTGCAGCAATCGTCGTTGCAGATGGAGTGGTGCATCGACTGCCATCGCGATCCCGCGAAGTACGTCCGGCCGCGAGATCAGGTGTTCAGCATGGGCTATCAGCCGGCCGTGAGTCAGGCCGAGATCGGACCCGCGCTGGTGCGCGAGTACAACATCGCCGGCCCGGCGCACTTGACGAGCTGTTCCGTCTGCCACCGCTAAAGGGATTACGCAGATTCATAACCGGCCGCAGATTGCGCAGATTGCACAGATGGAAATTCTTGAAGAACGAACCAGTCCCGGAACCTGCGGAATCTGCCATCTGCGGCAAGCGAATCCGCGGCCAGGCCCATCTGCGCAATCCCTTGGAATCTGACTGATGAGTGCAGAGCATCTCGACTTGACCGCCATCCGCACGCGCCTTGGCGCGGCGGGCGGCAAACAGTATTGGCGCAGCCTCGAAGAGGCCGCCGACACGCCGGAGTTCCAGGAGTACCTCCACCGCGAGTTTCCCTCGAACGCGTCGGAGTGGCTCGACCCGGTCGGCCGGCGTTCGTTCTTGAAGCTGATGGGCGCGTCGCTGGCGCTCGCGGGCGTGGGCTGTACGGTGCAGCCGCCCGAGCTGATCGTCCCGTACGTGCGCCAGCCTGAAGAGGAGATTCCCGGCCGGCCCCTGTTCTTCGCGACGGCGATGTCGCTCGGCGGCGTCGCCACCGGCCTGCTGGCGGAAAGCCACGAAGGCCGGCCGACCAAGCTCGAAGGCAACCCCGATCATCCCGTCAATCAAGGCTCGACCGATCTCTACGCGCAAGCCGCGGTCCTGACGCTGTACGATCCCGATCGCTCGCAGTCGATCACGCAGCTCGGCGAGATTCGTCCGTGGAGCGCCTTCATCGCGGCCATCCGCGCCGCGCTGTCGGCGCAGGCGGCCACCAAC
>DAINCF010000197.1:0-12100 GCA_036732565.1 Vicinamibacterales bacterium | reverse complement strand
CAGGCGCGCCTCGCGCGCCGTCGCCAGCTCCGCTCGAGCAGTGGGTCCACGACGCGATTGCCGCGGCGCCTCCGGAGCGGCCGTACGATCCGCCACGGGTGTGGCTCATCGATGGCAAACGCGGCCTCGGCACGTTGCGCGACGCGGCATCCACACCGCTCGCGCTCTTGCTTGCGGTCGTCGGCGCGCTGATGCTGGCGTCGTGCGCCAACATCGCGGGCTTGCTCCTGGCGCGAGGCAGCGCGCGCCACAAGGAGATCGCGACGCGGCTCGCGCTCGGCGCGCCGCGGATGCGCGTCGTGCGACAGCTGGTGACCGAAAGCCTCGTGCTGTCCGCCGCCGGAGGCCTGCTCGGGCTCGCCTGTGCGTATGGGCTGTCCGGGATTGGGCCGTGGTTGCTCAGCGGGTTCATGCCGACGTTGTTCGGCGCCGATCGCACCTTGACCGTGCGCCCATCGCTGGATGCGCGCGTGCTCGCGTTTGGTGTGGCAGCAGCGCTCGCCTCCGGAGCGATCTTCGGCATCCTCCCGGCGTTCCGGACGACCAGCGTGAATCTCATCGCGACAATCAGAGAGGCGGCCGCGGGGCCTCCGACGCGAAGCGTCCTGATGAGCAGCGGCCAGGTCATGGTGGCGGCGCAGACGGCGTTGGCGGTTCTCCTCCTGGTCACCGCCGGTCTGTTCGTGCGGACCGTCGTCAACCTGCGTGCAGCGGACTTGGGGTTCGAGGACGAGGGGTTGCTCTACGCACGTGTCGAGCCTCGGTCCGGAGCGCTGCCGCGCGAGCAGCGACAGCGGTTCTTCGAAGAGGCGACGAAACGCGTCCAGCGGCTGCCGGGCGTGGTCGCCGCGTCGGCGGCGACATCCGCCCCGATTGGCAGCGATGGCGACGAGGCCATCGGCCTGACCGCCATGCCCATCTGCACGGCGACTGCCGCCGCCAGCGGGGGCGCGCCCGAACCGACGGCCTTCAGCTTCATCTTGCCGGGGTACTTCCAGACCATCGGCGTGCCATTCGTGAGCGGCCGCGACTTCACCTGGGCCGAAAACGATGCGGCGACGCGCATGCGAGCCGCAGTCGTGAACGAGTCTTTCGCCAGGATGCATTTCCCGGGACAGGGCGCCATCGGTCAGTCGTTCTTCCTCGGCTTCGCTCCCCAGTGTCCGGCGCCACCCGCCGATCCCCTGACAATCGTTGGCGTCGTCGCCGACAGCCGCACGCATCTGAGGGGCGACGAAAGGCCGATGCTGTTTGTGGCCCTCAGCGACGTCGGCGCACCGGTCACCCTCGTGGTGCGGACCGCCAGCGACGCAGCGGCGATGATTCCCGTCGTGCGCAACGCGGTGAGGGAAGTCAACGTGAGCATCCCGACATTCAGCGAGGCCACGCTCGTGGACCTGCGCGAGCGGAGCCTGCGCCGTGAGCGTCTGCTCTCGGATCTGCTGACGCTGTTCGGCATCGTCACGGTGGTGGTCTGTTGTCTCGGCATCTACGGCACGCTCGCGTACTCCGTGACGCGACGTCGTTCCGAGATTAGCGTTCGAATGGCGATTGGCGCGCAACCCCGCGACGTCATCGTCATGTTCATTCGCGAATCCCTATTACCCGTGACCGTAGGGATCGCGATCGGCTGCGGCGCGACGTTGGCCCTGACGCGGTGGCTCGAGAGCTTGCTCTTCGGCATCTCGGGCCATGATCCGCTGACGATTGTCGCCGCAGCCGCTTTGTTCCTGCTCGTCGCCACCATCGCCGCCGCCATCCCGGCGCGAGCCGCGGCTCGGGTCGATCCGGTGCTGGCCCTTCGTCAGTAGATCGAGGTCTGGCACCCTGAATTCAAGCCTCCAACCCTCCAGCCCTCCAAGCCTCCAAGCCTCCAGGCCTCCAAGCCTTCAAGCCTTCAAGCCCGAGCCTGTGTCGCAATTTTTGCCGTCTTGCGCCGGGGGATCCGACGACGGTAGAGTGCGAACGGAGGTCAGGGGCTACCGAAATGAGGAGACCCATGCGGACGTTGGTGGTGGAGTTGTACAACGCCCTGCGAAAAGCGGGCGTCGACGAAGCGCTCGCAGTGGAAGCCGCGTCGGCAGTGGTGCCCGCAAGCGCCATGGACGAAATGGCGATGAGGCGCGACCTCGAAGATGTACGCCTTGCGATGAAGGCCGACCTGTCGGAGCTGAAAGCGGACTTGATCAAGTGGAATGTAGGCACGATGGTCGCGCTCACCGCGCTCTGTGCCGCGATCATGCGCCTCGGATAGATCGATCCGCCAAGCCTTCGAGCCCTCAAGCCCCGAGTCTCCGGCCACGAGCCTTCCAGCCGCGAGGCACCAATGAGATAGTGGGAGCATCGCGAAACCGCTCCCACCGATCGGTCGTGTTCGTGTCGTCCTCGCGGCGACCGCGCTGCTGTCGTTCATGTCGACATGGAAGGCGGCAGCGCTGGCGATCGCCGAGCTGGGGATCGGTGTCTTCTTCGCTGCCAGCGTCGCACGTGCGCTCGTGGGCGACGCCGCGCCCTGGTTCGTGCTGGGGGGCTGCCTGCTGGCCGCGGGCGTGCGCGCCATCGACATCGAAAGCTGGACCATTTTCAGCCCCGGCGGGCTCGTCGGACGCGCGGAGCACGCGTTTGGTCCGCGGGCGGCCACCGTGGCGGCTGCGGCAGTGCTCATCGAGCGCCTGCTGCTGGCGGCGCTTGCCGCCGTCATCATCGGCCAGTACGCGATCGGCGTTGGGACGATCCGCATCGCCGGCTGGCGCGTCACCGATCGACTCACCATCCAGGAGCTCTCGACGCTCGGCGCGAGCTTCGTCCTTGGGCTGCTGTGGCTCCGAGCCAGACTCGGCCTCGACATCGCCTCGCACCTCCTGGCGCGAAGCGTGTGGATCGGCATCGGCCTGCTCGTCCTGCTGCTGGTCGCGGGAACGGTGAGCTTGGTCAACGCGGGCGCGGTGTCACCCGGCCTCTTCTCCTGGCCGGTGGATACGTCGGTGGCCAACGCGTCACCACTCGCCGTCGGCCTCGACTGGCTCGTCGCGATTTCAGTGGTCTTGCCGATTCTCGGCGGCGGCGAGGTCCTGGCCCGCACGGCCCACGAGTTCCCGCCGCCTCGGGTGCCAGCGGTCCGTCGTACCGCGCGCGCCACCGTGCTGTTCTCGACCGTGGCGATCACGCTCTCCACGCTGCTCTTCGTCACGCTGGTGCCGGCGAGCCAGACGCCGATGTGGATGAACGCGCCGCTGGCCGGCATCGCGTCGTATCTCGCCGGGCCCTATTGGATGAGCGTGCTGATCGAAGTGCTGATCATCATCGCCTCGATCCTGGTGCTGGCACCCGCGGCGCATGCCGCGCTCGAGGACGCCGAGCTCGGGCTGGCGCGGATCTCGACGCGTCGAGGACTGCCTGACGTCTTCGGACGCGCCATCGACGTCACCGCCGCGGCGGCGGTCCTGATCGTGCTCGCGAGCGGCGGCGAGATCCGCTGGCTGGCCCGCGCGTATGGCGCCGCCGTCGTCATCACCCTGGTGATCAAGGTGGGCGCGTTGATTCGGCTGCGCGCCAATCGCCCCGAGCCGAGACCGTACAAGGCGTTTCTGAACCTGCGCCTCGGCGGGCGTGAGGTCCCGGTCGGGCTGTTTCTCGTGGGCCTGGCGGTCTTTGCCGCCCTCACCGGTCCGTTGGCGGCTGGAGACATCCCCTCTCTTGCCGCGCTGGCGCTGATCGCTGGCGTCACCGCGGCCTTCGTCGTCGGCGGCCGTGAGGTCGAGGGGGAAGCCGGCGCCGAGCCCGACACGGGGGAGCTGCTGCTGCCAACGGACGTCTCCCTCGGCGACGTCGATGTCCGGCCCGGCAACGTGCTCGTCGCCGTCCGTCATCCGCACTCACTTGGCCACTTGACGGCCGCGCTCCAGGCAGCCGGCGATCGCGATGTCGTGGTCATGACCGTTCGTTTGCTCGGCATCGACGTCGACGAGGACGGATCGACGGATGGCATGGTCACGCGCGACGAGCGTCGGCTCTTCGCCGAAGTGGTGACGCTCACCGAGCGGCTCGGCCGCCCCATCCGACTGCTCATTGTCCCGGCCCACAACATCTTCGACGCCGTCGTCGCCACGGTCTTGCGGCTGCGATCGTCGGATGTCTACGTCAGCGAGTCCTCGACGCTATCCGGCGCGGAGCAGGCGCGTCTGCTCGGCGAAGCGTGGGAGCGCGCGGAAAAGCCCGAAGCCCTCGAGCTCCGCCTCGTCATCCATCACGGCAGCGGGCGCGAGGACGCGTATCACATCGGCGCCCACCCGCCGGCGCTCACGCCTGGCGATCTCGACCTCATCCATCGCGTGTGGCTCGATGCCGTGAAGGCCATCGGGCCGCACGTTCATCACCACGACGTGGTTCGTGCGGCATTGACGCAAATGGAACAGCAACTTACCGGCCCGGGACGCGACGATGCGCTCGCGGTCATCCGCGACGTGGCGCGGCCGGCCGACGAACTGGCCGCCGCCGTGCGCGAGCGCAACTACGCCGGCCTGCGCGATCTCTTGCGCAATCGCCACGCGGACGACCTGGCGACCCTGCTCACCGGCTTGAGCATCGAGGATCAGGTCATCGTGTTCCGCGTGCTCCCGCGCCGGGACGCGGCGGCCGTCTTCGAGTACCTGGAGCACGAGGCCCAGGAATCGCTGCTCAAGGCGATGGCACAGGAGGATGTCGCGGCGCTCTTGAACAACATGGCGCCCGACGACCGCACGATGTTCCTCGAAGAGCTGCCGGCGACGGCGACGCGGCAGCTGCTGACACTGCTCTCGCCCGCCGAGCGGGCGGTGGCGTTGACGCTCCTCGGGTATCCCGAAGGCTCCATCGGCCGCTTGATGACGCCGCACTACGTGTCGGTGCGCGAGCACTGGAGCATTCGCGACGTCCTGGATCACATCCGCGCGCACGGACAGGACAGTGAGACCTTGAACGTCGTCTACGTCGTCGACGAGCACGAAACCTTGATGGACGACATCCGCATCCGCGAATTGCTGCTGACCCCGCTCGACAAGCGCATCAGCGACTTGATGGATCGCCGGTTCGTCGGGTTGAAAGCGACTGACGATCAACAGACTGCGGTCGCCGTCTTCAGACGCTACGACCGCACCGCGCTGCCGGTCACCGACAGCGCGGGCACGCTCATCGGCATCGTCACGATTGACGATGTGCTGGACGTGGCGGAGGCGACGGCCACCAAGGACATCCATCGCATCGGCGGTCAGGAGGCGCTCGACGAGCCCTACATGGAGATTGCGTTCGGCGCCATGCTCCGCAAGCGCGCGGGATGGCTCACCGCGCTCTTCCTCGGCGAGATGCTCACGGCGACGGCCATGGGCGCCTTCGAGGCGGAGATCGAAAAGGCGGTCGTGCTGGCACTGTTCGTGCCGCTCATCATCTCCAGCGGCGGCAACTCCGGCTCGCAGGCGGCCACGCTGGTGATTCGCGCGCTGGCGCTCGGCGAGGTCGGCCTCGTCGATTGGTGGCGGGTCATGCGACGGGAGGTCCTCGCCGGTCTGGCGCTCGGCACCATCCTCGGCAGCATCGGCTTTCTGCGCATCACGCTGTGGTCCGCGTTCTCGGACATGTACGGCGAGCACTGGCTGCTGGTCGCGTTCACCGTCGCGTTTGCGCTGGTCGGCATCGTGCTGTGGGGCACGCTCGTCGGATCGCTGCTGCCGTTCTTGCTCCGGCGACTCGGCTTCGATCCGGCGACCTCGTCGGCGCCCTTCGTGGCCACTTTGGTGGACGTCACCGGACTCGTGATCTATTTCACGGTGGCGTTGATCATCCTTCGAGGGACCCTCTTGTGAATCAGCGTAGGGGCGCCGTTGTGGATCGGCGTAGGGGCGGCTCGCGAGCCGGGGTCCCCGCCGCGCGTGTTTTGCGCGGTGGGGTGGGAGCCGCCCCTACAATATGCCGATGGAAACAGACGAGGAGCGTTATCGCCGCGTCGCCACGATCTTCGACGCCGCCGGCTTTCTCTCCACGCTCGGCATTCGGCTGGAACGCGTCGGTCCGGATTCGTGCGAGACCTCGCTGACGATCACGCCGGCCCATCATCAACAGCATGGCTACATCCACGCCGGTGTGGTCACGACGCTGGCCGATCACACAGCGGGAGGTGCGGCGCGAGCGGCGGTGCCGCCTGGCTTCGACGTGCTCACGCTGGAGCTCAAGATCAATTTCCTCTTGCCCGGTCGCGCCACGCGGCTGGAGGCGCACGGACGCACGCTCCGCGCCGGCCGGCGGATCGTCGTCAGCGAGTCGGAAGTGTTCGAAGTCGAGAGCGGCGAGCGCCGGCTCATCGCGAAATGCCTGTCGACCCTGACCGTGCTGGGCGAGCGGCCGTTCGCGGAGATTCCGGCGTCGTAACGGTCGCCACCTGCACGGGCGCGCCATAGCGCTCGACCACGTCCCGCGCTTGCGCACCGACGGCGTCGCGCAGCGATGGCGGCGACAGCACCTCGCCATGGCCGCCGAGGCCGAGGGCCAGGAAGCACGCCTCGCGAAGGTGGCCGAAGGCAAGGCGCATGACGACCCAGCCATCGGTGTCGGGCGGCTCCATGCCCTCCACGCGCCACAGGGAACTTCCACGCATCCAGCACGCGGCGTCTGGATGGACCCGCAGCGTCGCCTTGTACTGCGGCAGCCGATCCCGAAACGCCTGTGCCGAGCGTGACCAGTACTCCGCGAGATTGAACTCAGTCGGACGAGCCGCCGGCGCTTCGAGGACCGTGGCTGTCTCGACGCGTGACATGCGGAATGTCCGAGACTCGGCGTTCCACGACGCGACGAGATACCAGACAGCGCCCTTGATCACGAGGCCGAGCGGATCCACGACGCGCGTGCTGGTGCCGCGGCCAGGCGTGCGATACACGATCTCGAGCTGACGCTCTCGCCACAGCGCCTGCTGCACGATCGGCAGCACGGGCAGGTCCTCCGTCGATTGGTACCACCCATCGAGATCGATGTGCAGCCGCTGCCGCATCGCTCGCGCCCGCGATCGTTGTCCCGTCGGCAACGCCAGCAACAGCTTCGACATCGCGCGATCGGCCGCGGGTCCGAGATGAAGGTTCGCGAGCAGCTTCGGCGGCAGCGCGAGAAACAACGCGTCGAGCTCGCGGGCGTCGAGGCCCGTGAGATCGGTCTTCCACGCCGGATCGAGCGTCCATCCTCCATGCGCGCCACGATCGGCCAGCACGGGCACCCCTGCCGCGCTCAACGCATCCATGTCGCGATGAATGGTGCGCACCGACACCTCGAGCCGGCGCGCGAGATCACCTCCGGTGAGTCGCCGATGCGACTGCAGCAGCAGAATGATCGACAGCAATCGATCGGCACGCATGACCTGCTCCTGATCACAAACGCGAGAAACGCTCGGTCACTCGCCCATTTTCATACTGAAGTCGCATCTATATCTTGTATGTCGTTCGTCATTGCGTTATACATGTAGCGCTTGCGTTGATTGCATCTTCGTCATCCGAATAACAATTTTGAAGGCGGAACAACTCGTGGGCGACCTGGACATTACGTCGGACTTGGCTCCTGCCTTTCGCACGTTTCCCGCGGCCGCGAACGTGGACGACGAACAGGAAGAACCGGCAGCTGAAGGCTTCCGCGAGGGGCTTCCGAAGACCTATCGCTCGCGCCACGACCTGCATTACGTCGAGCAGCTCACCGCGCCGGCGGAGAGTAGACCGGTCCGGCTGCTGCCAGTGACGCGCATCGACGCCGCCGATCTCCCAGCTGAGCACACGGTCACGGATCTGGCCAAGTCGATTACAGAATTGGGTGTGCTTCAACCGTTGATGGTACGACCTCATGACGGCCGCTTCCGCCTGATCGCCGGTCGTCGACGACTGGTCGCGGCGCGCGCAGCTGGAGTGGCCGAGGTCCCGTGCCTCGTCTATTCGGTCACCGATCAGCGAGCCGGTGAGCTGGCCGATGCGGACAACCTCCGCATCGACGAGAGCGAGTCCGCCGTCGCGCAGGTCATCGCCGCCCCTGAGCCTGACGAGGGCATGGATACGCGCAGCGCGTCGACGCTGAGTCAGCTGCAGGAAACCATCGCTGGGCTGCAGGCGTGCCTCCATCTGGTCTCGCGAGCCTCGTCCGCAAGCACGCGCGAACATGTCGCCTTGAAGCTGCTGGCGGTCGAGACCGAACGCGCCGCCTGGCTCGTCCGCGCGCGTCAGTACCTCGCATCGGCGCTGCCTATCGTGCACACGCCGATTGGGGGCGCGGCGCTCCTCGATCAAGTCAAGCGTCTTACCAGCCCTATCGTCGAGTTGCACGGTGGCACGCTGCAGATCGATATCGCCCGTGGCGCGTTGGTGCTGCACGGTGACCGGCTGCTGCTGTCCACCGCGCTCGTCGGTCTGACGCAGGCCATGTTTGCGCTCGGCGAGTCCGTCCAGGATCCGCGCGTGAACCTGCGCCTCGCCGGCACGGCAGGCAACGGCACGACCGTGGTGACGATTACCCAGCCCTCCGCGGTTCTCAGTGACGGGACCCTTACGCGGTTCTTCGAGGCCGGCTGGACCGAACGCCCCGGCGGCGCCGCCGCCGAGTTGGCCGTTCTCGTCGCCAGACGCGCCGCCGCGATCCATCGCGCCCGGCTCGAAGCCACGTCCAGCGCCGGCTCCGGCACCATCATCAGCCTCGCCTTCGGGCATTGACGCAGGCGGGCTGGAAGCCTCGCAACTACGACGCCGGGCTCTTCTGTTACGCTGAGTGCAGGAGGGCACGCACGTGAGCATCCTCGACGAACAGCCGCTGGACCAACCGCTGGACGAAGGGTCGGTCGGCACTTCGCCGCTCTCGAGACCTCCATCCTCGTCGGGAGACCTCAGCCGCTTCATCATTCCTCTGGTCATCATCGCCCTCCTCGTCGGTGGTTTCTTTGGCGTCCGCTGGTGGCTCGCACGACGTCAGGCGGCATCCCCCCAAACGGCCGCCACGCTGCCGCAATCGCAAGGAACGGAAGCGATCGACACCAAGCCGCCGGCGGTGACGTTGCCGCCGATGGATCAGATGGACCCCTTTCTTCGACAGCTCCTTGGCGTGCTGTCGGCGCGGCCCGAGCTCGCCAGCTGGCTGGCGACCGATGACGTGACCCGCCGGATCGTGTTCACCGTGGATCAGATCGCGCGCGGCTCGTCGCCGACCAAGGAGAACCAATCGGTGGCCCCCGCCGGCAAGTTCGAGGTCTCCGGACGCGGCGCCCGGCGCACGGTGAATCCAAGCAGTTACGATCGCTACGACGGCCTTGCGGCGACGGTGGCGTCGCTCGATGCCAACGCCGTGGCGCGCGCCTACACGACGATCAAGCCGCGGCTCGACGAGGCCTATCGGCAGATGGGCCACGCCGACGGCGACTTCGATCGAACCGTCGGGGTCGCCATCGCGTCCTTGCTCGACACGCCGGTGCCGGAGCAGCCGCCCACGCTCGTGCAGAGCACGCGCGGCCTCAACTGGGCCTATACCGATCGCAACCTCGAGACGCTCCGGCCGGCCCAGAAGCAGCTCCTGCGCATGGGCCCGGAAAACCAGCGCATCGTCCAGGCCAAGCTGCGAGAAATCGACGCAGCGCTGAAGAGCGCGAACCCGCGCTAGGAATGGGCTATCTCCCGATCGAGCAGCACGGTCTCATCGGGGACATGCACACCGCGGCCCTGGTGGGAGTGAATGGGTGTATCGATTGGTTGTGCCTGCCTCGCTTCGACTCGCCCAGCGTCTTCGCCGCCATTCTCGATGACGAGAAGGGCGGGTCGTTCGCGATTCATCCGCGGACGAAGCACGCCACGCACAAGCAGTGCTACCTGCCCGAAACCAACGTGCTCATCACCCGCTTCTTCACTGAAGAAGGCGCGGCCGAACTGACGGACTTCATGCCGGTAGGTCTGGCGCCAGCGGATGCTCGGAGCCATGCCGTCATCCGTTGCGTCACCGCCGTTCGCGGGCGGTTGCGAATGCGCGCGACGTGTTATCCCGCGTTCGACTACGCGCGGCGCGCCCACACCGTCGAGATCGTTGAGGGCGGCGTCCGCTTCGAATCGCCGCCCCTCACACTGGGGCTCGCCGCGGACGTCCCCTTGAAGCAGGTTCAGGGTGGCGTCGTCGCCGACTTCGAGCTGGACGAAGGCAAGAGCGCGCATTTCGTCCTGCGGATGCTGGACTCGACGCAAGGTGCCGGCGAATTCCCCACGCCGCAGTACGCGGACGAGGTGTTCGATGCCACGATCGCGTATTGGCGGGCGTGGATCGGCAAGAGCGAATATCGGGGCCGCTGGCGCGAGATCGTCGAGCGATCGCTGCTCACGTTGAAGCTGCTCACCTACGCGCCGACCGGGGCGATCATCGCGGCTCCGACGACGAGCCTGCCCGAAGCCGCTGGCGCCGGCCGGAACTGGGACTACCGCTACACCTGGGTACGGGATTCGGCGTTCACGGTCTACGCCCTGCTCCGCCTCGGTTTCCGCGAAGAAGCCCATGCCTACATGTCCTTTCTGAGGAAGGTTTCGGAGCATGTCGAGTCCAAGGGATCGCTGCACGTGCTCTACACCATCAGCGGAGAGCCGGCCGATCGGGAGCAGACGCTGGACCATCTCTGCGGCTACAAGGGATCGCGGCCCGTCCGCATCGGCAACGACGCTCGCGACCAGCTGCAGCTCGATATCTACGGTGAGCTGATCGACTCCATCTATCTGTACGACCGCTGGGGATTGCCGATTTCCCACGATTCCTGGCGATCCGTGCAAGCACTGGTCGACTGGGTCATCGAGAACTGGCAGCAAGACGATCACGGCATCTGGGAAGTGCGCGGCGGTCGTCGTCCGTTCGTGTCGTCGAAGCTGATGTGCTGGGTGGCCATCGACCGCGCGCTGCGGATCGCGGCGCACCGCTCGTTTCCCTGCGACGTCGCGCGCTGGATGCGTGCCCGCGATCAGATCTACGAAGAGATCATGACCAAGGGCTGGGACGCGACGCAGCGCTCGTTCGTCATGAGCTACGGCAATCCCGCGTTGGACGCCTCGACGCTGCTGATGTCGCTGACCATGTTCGTGGCACCGAACGATCCACGCATGCTGGGGACCATCGACGCCATCATGCAGCCGCCGCACGCCAACGGGCTGACCACCAACAGCCTGGTCCTGCGCTACGACGTCGCCGATGCACCGGACGGGCTCGTCGGCCAGGAGGGCACCTTCAACATGTGCACGTTCTGGCTGGTCGAAGCGCTGACCCGTGCCGGCCGATTCCGCCCGGAGCTCCTGGACCGCGCGCGACTGATCTTCGAGCGCATGCTCGGCTTCGCCAACCATGTCGGGCTGTACAGCGAGCAGATCGGCTACACCGGCGAAGCCCTCGGCAACTTTCCGCAGGCCTTCACCCACCTCGCCCTGATCAGCGCCGCCTACAACCTGGATCGGACCCTGGACCTCGGCACCAAGCGAAACCCGCCGGCGCATACATAAACAGGGTGCCCAGGGTGCGCAGGGTGCACGAGGTGCGCAAGGTACTCGAGGTGCGCCAGGCATCTGCACCTTGCGCACTTCGGGCACCTTGGGCACCCCGCGCACCCTGCGCACCTTGTATCCTAGGCTCGCGCCCGCCATGCCGTTTCGCTCGCTGCGTATACGCCTGCTGATTCTCGGCAGCATGCTGGTCGTGGGTCTCACGGCCGCGACGCTCGCGTACGTCAGCTGGTTTGCGAACGCCGCCGTCTCTGGCCGCATCACCGCCGATCTTCAACAGAGTCGCGGCCTGGTGCTGGCGGACATCCGGAGTCGCCATCGCGATCTTGCGTTGGTCGCGGAGCTGGTGGCGTCGTTCCCCAACCTCCGCGCGCTGTTCGCCACCGACGCCGCGACCATCCGCGACTTCCTCGCCGACTATCGCCAGCGCCACGATCGCCAGGAGCAGCTCCTCGCGCTCGACACGCGCGGGCAGGTCGTGGCCCGCAGCGACAGTTTCGCCGCATTGACCATTCCCGACGTCGAGCGCCAGTGGCTGCAGCCGGCCGTCGAAGGCCGGCGCCCCGAGGGCGTCCTGGACGTCGACGGCCGCCTGC
>DAINCF010000196.1:0-12122 GCA_036732565.1 Vicinamibacterales bacterium | reverse complement strand
GCCGGCGAGGTCGCAGGCCTCATCGACCATACGCTGCTCAAGCCGGATGCGTCCGCCGCGGACATAGATGCCCTCTGCGCGGAGGCCGCCGAGTTCCACTTTGCGACGGTCTGCGTCAACCCCGCGTGGGTGGCGCTCGCCGCCCATCGCCTGCGCGGCACGGGGGTCGGCGTCTGTTCGGTCGTCGGCTTCCCGCTCGGCGCCACGACGCCGGACGTCAAGCAGTACGAGACACGACGCGCGATCTTCGATGGCGCCCACGAGATCGACATGGTCATCAACGTGGGCGCCTTGAAGTCCGGCGATCTGCGCCTGGTGACAAGCGACATCGAAGCAGTTACGACGCCGTGCCGCGCGGCACACGTCGTCAGCAAGGTCATCATCGAAGCGGCGCTCCTGACCGATGAAGAAAAGGTAACGGCGTGCACGCTGGCGAAAGCGGCCGATGCCGACTTCGTGAAGACGTCGACGGGGTTTGGTCCTGGCGGCGCGACGATCGCGGATGTCGCGTTGATGAGACGCGTAGTCGGGGATGAGATGGGGGTCAAAGCCGCCGGTGGTGTTCGCGACCTCGAACAGGTGAAGGCGATGGTGGCCGCCGGCGCCACACGCGTCGGCGCAAGCGCCGGCGTCCGAATCGTACGAGAGTCGCAGGGCAAGCCTGTAGTAGGATTGGGCGCGTCTTACTAACAGCGGGCGTGACACCCCATGACAATCTTCCCCCCGGAGGATACGAGTGGCCAAAGACCTATCGCGCGATGACATGCGTCGGTTTGCCAGGCTGGGCGCCATGCGGCGCCTCGAAGAGCTGAGAAGAGAAGAAGCGGCAATCCGGGAAGGCTTCCCCGAATTGTTCCGAAAAGGTTCGCGCCCGGCGGAGCTATCTGGATCTGCCCCGCGCGTTCGAAAAGCCTATCGCATGTCGCCTGAAGCCAAGCGGGCGGTCTCTGAGCGCATGAAGAAGTACTGGGCCGAGCGTCGCAAAGCCAAGCGCTGATGTCGCGGTGCGTCACGAGCCTTGTCCTCGCTGGTCTCCTCGGCGTTGCCACCACGGCTTTTGCTCAAAACATCGAACCTGTTCCCCTCTTCGTCGCCGATATCCGAGGCGTGACGGCGGCTCTTCCGACAGCAACAGGATGGACCCCCGAAGTCCTGACCGGCACTGAGGTCCCATCGCGGGGCCTCGGTGTCGATGTCGGAGCGCACGTCTTCGTGCTGCGCGGGCGCAACATGGCGCTCGGCGCCGGCGCGACGTTGCTGATCGCGCGCAGCTCCACGTCGACGGTCATCGAGCCCACGGCGCAGGTGCCGAACCCGCCGACGTTGCCGGACGTCGCGACGCGCATGACCGTGCTGTCGCCGCAAGTCTCGATTAACTTCGGACGGCGGCTGGGGTGGAGCTATATCAGCGCGGGACTTGGGCGGGCCAAGGTCTCGAGCACCGCCACCCTGGGATCGGCCAGCATCCCCAACGTGGTGGACGATTGGACGCGGACGCTCAACTACGGCGGCGGCGTACGCTGGTTCGTCAACGACCACCTCGGCGTCGGCTTCGACGTCCGATGGCAGCAGCTGGCGGCAAAAGAGGATCCGACGACCCTCGCCACCGCGCCGCGAGACACCAGGTTCGTCCTCGGAATCGGGATTTCCGTACGTTAGTCGTCGTGGCTGGCTTCGTACTCGAGGCGCTCGCGGGTCTGCTGCGATTGCTGCTTCGCATCGCGCTTCTTCGCCGCCCGAAGCCCCAGCTGGCGCGTGCCCTCGGTCTTCACCGCGACCGCCGACAAGAGCTTCTCCAGATCCTGGCTGGTGCAGGCCGGGCAGGCGGGCGTATCGGCCGCGCGCACCAGCGCCTCGAAGGCGTGCCCGCAGGCGCGACAGGCATACTCGAAGATTGGCATCTCAGGCGATCCTGAACCGAATGGAGCGGGAGACGGGGATCGAACCCGCGACCAACAGCTTGGGAAGCTGTGACTCTACCACTGAGTTACTCCCGCTCTCGTCACGCCTCATGTTAGCACTTTCGTAGGGGCGGTTCCGCCTTCGCGTGATGCGCTTCGGTGGACAGGTGGCGAACCGCCTCTACCCGTCATCCCCGAATAATCCCCAACACCTCGTCGCGGCGGCGTTCCATGACCTCTGGCGTCAGCCCTTCGAGGTTCAGGCGGAGCAGCGGCTCGGTGTTCGACGGGCGGACGTTGAAGTGCCAATCGTCGAACTCGACCGAGATGCCGTCCAGCCGATAGACGTGCCCGTGCGCGTACTCCCGCGCCAGGCGCTCGATCTTCTCGGGAACCACGGCCATGCTCGACACCTTGGTGTTGATCTCTCCCGAGATGAAGTACTTCTCACGAAGCGGCTTCAGGAGATCGCGCAGTGACAGGCCCTTCTGCGACATCAGCTCGAGGATCAACAGCGCCGGGATGAACCCGTTGTCCGCGTAGAAATTGTCGCGGAAGTAGTAGTGTCCGGTCACCTCGCCGCCGAAGACGGCGTCTTCCTCACGCATCCGGCGCTTGATGAACGCATGCCCGACCCGGTTCATCAGCGCGCGTCCGTTGAAGCGGGCGACGACATCCTTGACGGCATAGCTGGCGCGCACGTCGTAGATGATCGTCGAGCCCGGCTGCTTCATCAGGAAGGACTCGGCCAGGAGGGCAGTGATGAAGTCACCGGCGATGAACTCACCAGTACCGTCGAGGAAGAAGCAGCGGTCGGCGTCACCGTCCCAGGCGATCCCGGCATCGGCGCGCTCCGCGATGACACGCTCGGTGATATCGCGCCGGTTCTCGTCGATCAGTGGGTTGGCCTCGTGATTCGGAAACGTGCCGTCCACCTCGAAGCAGAGCCGCGTGGTGCGGCAGGGGAGTCGGTCGAACAGCCGCGGCGCGACCATGCCGCCGACGCCGCTCCCGGCATCCAGGACGACATTGAATGGCTGGATGACGCCTTCGTCGATGAACGACATCACGTGCGGCACGTAGCGGTCGATGATGTCGCCGAGCGCGACCGTCCCGCGAGTGGCCGCCGGACCCGGCAGCGTGCCCGCAAGGATCATCTCTTTCATCTCTTTGATGCCCGCTTCACCGCTCAACGGAAACGCGTCCTTCCGCACCAGCTTGCAGCCGTTGTACTGCTTGGGGTTGTGCGACGCGGTGATCTGCGCGCCGCCGGCGAGCCCGTCGGCCGCCACCGCGAAGTACATCATGTCGGTGCCGGCGAGGCCGTAGTCGATGACGTCGGCGCCCTGGGTCCGCGCGCCGTCGATGAACGCCGCCGCCAGCGAGGGCGACGACAGCCGCATGTCACGCATCACCGCGTACCGACCGGGGCCCAGGTAGACCGCAAACGCACGGCCCAACTGATGGAATACATCCTCGGTGATCTCGCTCGGATAGAGACCACGGACGTCGTACGCCTTGAAAATCTCTGGATTGATCATGGATGCAGATCCCGCCATAACGGACGTAGGGGCGGCTCGCGAGCCGCCCCTACACCTCAAATTCGTGTGTAACCCTACACCTCAAATTCGCGTGTAATCCGTGAGCACCGTCTTGTCGCCGAGCACGGACGCGCGCTCCAGGACGACGTTGCGGCCGATGTGGCAGTTGCGACCGAGTATGGCCCCGTCGAGCACCGCGTGCTGCCCGACCCGCGTGTTCGGCCAGATGATGGTGTTCGTGACCTCGGCGTCCTCTTCGATCACCGCGCCGCGACCCACGACGGCGTACGGACCGATCCTCGCCCCGGCTTTGATCTGCGCGCCCGCGTCGACGAAGCACGGCGCGGTCAACACGGCGCCGTCCTCCACCCGGGCATCGCCGAGCACGATCGGACGCGTTCGATCGACCCCCGCCGTGATGCCGGCCGAGAACCGCCCATCGAACATGTCGTGATGCACCTGGATGTACTTCTCCGGCGTCCCGATGTCGATCCAGTAGCCGTTGTCGACGTAGGCGACGAACGTCTCCTTCCGTTCGACCAGCGACGGGAAATAGCCGCGCTCGATCGAATAGGAGACATCCTTGGGAATGCGATCGAACGTCTCGGGCTCGAGGATGTAGATACCCGCGTTGATCGTGTTGCACGTGATCTCGTCCGCGCCAGGCTTCTCGAGAAACCGTCGCACGTCGCCCTCGGGGCTGGTTTCGACCAGTCCGTAGGCGCTGGGGTTGTCCACCGGCGTCAAGACGATCGTCGCCCGCGCCTTTCGCGCGCGGTGCAGCTGCACCACGGCGTTGACGTCAACCGCCGTCATCACGTCGCCGTTGAACACGATGATCGTGTCGGACACGCCCTGCGCGGCGTAGCGAATCGCACCTCCGGTGCCGAGAGGAGCCGGCTCGACCACGTACTTGATGCGCACGCCGGTGCCTTCGCCGTCACCGAAGATCTCTTCGATGCGTCGAGGCTGATAATTGAGGCTGAGGATGACCTCGTCGACGTCTGGAACCTGCTTCAACAGATCGATCTGGTAGTGCAGGAACGCCCGATCGAAAATCGGCACGATCGGCTTGGGTGTATGGATTGTGAGGGGACGCAGGCGAGTGCCCTTACCCCCGGCTAGCAGTATGGCCTTCATCAGAAACCCTGATCATATCCTAGCGAGGCTGCGCCTCGACCTTGCGCGCCGTGGCTCCGCCTCGCTAGGTCACAGTATTGGCTTTGCCCCACCTCCGGTGGGGCGGTACAGCGTTGGCTTGGCCCCACCTCCGGTGGGGCGGTACAATACGCGCAGCGCGGGATGAACTTACCCAACTCGCTCACGCTCGGCCGTATCTTCCTGGTGCCGCTGCTCGTGGTCGTCATGTTGACGAAGTTCGAGGGGCGCCAAGTGTTGGGTGTGCCCGTCGAGCTGGCCGCGGCCGCGCTGTTCGGTCTTGCGTCGCTCACCGATTGGCTCGACGGCTACCTCGCCCGTCGTCGTCAGCAAGTGACGTGGTTCGGGCAGATCCTCGATCCGCTCGCAGACAAGCTGCTGATCTCCGCCACACTGGTATCGCTCGTGCAACTGAGCCTCGCCCCGGCGTGGATGGTGGCCGTGATCATCGGCCGCGAGTTCGCGGTCACCGGGCTGCGCAGCCTGGCGCACGCGCGCGGGTTGTCGATGCCGGCATCCCGGCTCGGCAAGCTGAAGATGGCGACACAGGTCGCCGCGATCCTGTTGCTGATTCTTGGGTGGAACGAGCGGCCGCTGCTGATGCTGGCCGGGCAGGCCGCGCTGTGGGTGGTGCTGGCGACCGCGTTGGGGTCGGCCGTCGACTACTACCGCCGCTTCAACCGCGCGTTGAGCAATCAGGGCAAGGTGGAGCACATCGACGTCGGGCGCAGCCGCCGCGCCGAGCGTCAGAAGATCTCGTAGACCGCCTTCGCCACGTCGGGTCGCGCCGCGAACCGCTACTGCTTCGGCGAGCCCTGGGCGTCCTGCGTCGTCTTGAGCTCCGCCACCCGCTTCTGCGCGCGCTCGAGGAACTCACTCTGCTCGAACTCTTTCAGCAGGCGCTCGTAGTAGGGCAGCGCTTCGGCCCGTCGCGCTGTTGCCTGATCCGGCGCCTGCTTCACGAGCAACTCCGCCTCTCGCATCAACGACTCGGCCATGTAGAAGTAGACCGCATCACGGTTCGTGTACTCCGGATCGGTGTCGATGACTTCGCGGAAGCGATCCTTCGCGCCCTGGTACCACTTGACCCGGAAGTAGTGAAAGCCGACGCGATAGCTGGCCTCGCTGAGATGGTCCTTGGCGCTGCGCAGCAGCTTCTGCGCTTCCGGCATCAGCTGGCTGTTGGGATAGCGCTCGACGAACACGTTGAGCTCCTTGACCGCCTCGCGAGTCGATGACTGATCGCGCTCGGGCCGCAGCATCTGTTCGGTGTGCGCGTAGGCCAGCCGATACTGCGCGTAGTCCGCACGCGCGTGCGTCGGATAGAACGTGAGGAACTCCCGGAACTCGTTGATCGCGAGGAGCAGCGACTCGGTAGTGCTCTCGCCGATGTAGGTATCCCCAACCGCCAGCTTGGCTTCCGGGCGGTAGGTACTCTGCGGGTAGTTGTCGACGATCTGGCGATAGTACTCGCGGGCGCTGATCCACTTGCGGTCGTTCAACGCCGCCTCGCCCCTCTCATACAGAAACTTGTCGGCTTCAGCCGTGCCGGCCGGCACCACATCGCGCTTCTGAGCGCAGGCCGCGACGAGCGCCAGCACGCCAATCATCACCGCTAGTGTTCCGAATCGGAGATTCGGTGACCGATTTTCCGGCGCGCGGCGCCCCGACGGCAAGGCGCGACGAGTAAGCATATTGCGCATATGTGAGCGAGGAGCAACGCCGCCAGCGGGGATGCCCCGCCCGGAAAATGTCAGCAAATCTCCGATTCGGGACACGACAGCTACATGCGTTCGCCTCATTGTCCGGTTGCTTCTCCTATTGTAGACGTCGAACCGTCAGCGCTCGACGGAATCGCGCTCCCTAAGAGCGCCTTGACCTGCGCGGGCACACGGACCGGCCGGCCCGCGCGATCGAGTGTGGCATGGACCGTATGGCCCATGGCCACCATCACCTCGTCCGTCCGCACCACCTCGTAATCGAACCGCAAACGCACCGCGGAGATGAGCTGACCGGTCGTGCGAATCTCGAGCTCGTCATCGTAGCGGGCCGACTGCTTGTACTCGCATCGCGCCTCGATCACCGGCAACGCCAGGCCCTCGTCTTCCATCGCGCGATAGGTCCAGCCGGTCTCGCGCAGCCATTCCGTCCGGCCGACCTCGAACCACACGAGGTAGTTCGCGTAGTAGGCCACGCCCATCCGATCGGTCTCGGCGTATCGTACGCGCACGATCGGGCGGGCGATGCGGGCCCCGGACGCCGTCATCGGCTGCGCGCACCGCGCGCGTCCGCCGCCACCTGGGCCGCATGCTTCAGACGCTGTGCGGCCGCCTCTGGCTCGCCGTCGCCGAAAACGGCCTGACCGGCCACGAGAATCTCGGCCCCGGCCTCGACGACGAGAGGAATCGTGGTGAGGTCGATGCCGCCGTCGACTTCGATAGGGGCCGCGTTGCCTGCAGAATCGAGCAGCGCCCGCATGGCGCGGATCTTCGCGATGCTGTGGGGGATGAACGTTTGACCACCAAAACCGGGGTTCACGGTCATCACGAGCACGAAGTCCACGAGGTCTGCCACCTCGCTCAGCGTGGAGACCGTCGTCGACGGGTTGATGACTGCGCCGGCCTTGACCCCGAGAGCCTTGATCGCGGTGAGCGTGCGGTGCAGATGCGGGAGCACCTCGACGTGCACCGACATCATCGACGCGCCCGCCTCGGCAAACGCCTCGATGTAACGGTCGGGTTCCTCGATCATCAGATGCACGTCGAGCGGCACGTGGGCCACGCGCTTGACGGCGCGTACCACCGGAGGCCCAATCGTGAGGTTGGGCACGAAGTGGCCATCCATCACGTCGACGTGAATCAAGTCCGCGCCGCCGCGTTCCGCGGCCGCGATCTGCTGGCCCAGCGCCGCGAAGTCCGCCGACAGAATCGATGGGGCCAGACGCACCGTCACCGGCTCACCTCGAGCGAGATCGCATCACCAGGATGAACCTGGTAGCCACCGCGCGGGGTTTGACGGAGCACCACGCCAGGCGGGATGCCGGGCGACGATTGCTGCGCGACAATGGCGACACGGAAGCCGCGTGCCCTGAGCGTCTCCGCCGCGCGGTCGCCGCTGACGCCGATGAGATCCGGCATCACGTAGATGGCGCGATCTTCGCCGCGGTTGACGAGCAGCCGGACTTCGGCGGTCGGGGTATTGGCTGCGGGATCCTGGGCAATGACGACGTCGGGCGGATATTCCGCCGAGCGAATCTCCGCGACGGCACCGAGGGTGAGTCCGTCCTGCGTCACGCGCAGGCGTGCGGCACGCTCCGCCTCACCGATGAGAGCCGGAACCAACGCCACCCGGGCACCCGCGCTCACGACGAGCCGTACGGTGCGCTGACGCCGCGCCATGGCTCCCGCGGCCGGTTCCTGATCGACCACGTGCCCCATGGGGATGTTCGCATCGGCTCGTCGCGCCTCATCGACGCGTACCGGAAGACCCGCGGCCGCGGCCAGCTCTGTGGCGGCTGCCACCGATTGCCCGATCACGTTCGGCACCTTGACCTCCCGGGCACGGATGGCGACGCGCATCGCGACGGCGGCGAAGACGAGATACGTCGCCGCCAACGCCGCGACGAGCACGAGCCATTTGCCGGCACTCCAGACCCGGGTGCTGAGGGGCATCTCCAGCCAATCATCGTACTACAGGGGGCCGCACGGAGACGTACGTAGCGCAGGCCTTCAGGCCTGCCAGCGACGAAAGGCAGCCCTGAGGCAGCCCTAAAGGGCTGCGCTACGTACGTTCAGACGTTGGAGCACCGCCGCGAAGAACGCTTCCAGGCCGTCGCGGAAGGGAAGAGTCGTCAGGAACCCTGTCGGCGCGGCGAAGCCCGTGGTGGTGGCGAGGAACCCATCGACGACCGCTTCGTTCTCGTCGGGCTCGCTGGAGCACGTGCTGTAGACGAGATAGCCAGCCGGCGCCACGAGCGGTGCGACGCGTTCCAGCAGACGACGCTGCGCCTCGGCAAAGCGCGTCAGGTCGGCGGGCTCGCGCCGCCAGCGAATGTCGGGATCGCGGCGCAGCGTGCCCAAGCCCGAGCAGGGCGCGTCGATCAGCACGGCGTTGAAGGTCCCTGGTCGAAACGGCAGCGGGCCCTCGGCCTCGATGTGGACGAGGTGCACGTTGTCGAGCGCGCTCCGCGTGATGGTCTCGCGAAGGGTCTGCAGGCGTCGGGCCCGCACATCGGTCGCCATGACGACACCCCCGACACCGGCCCGCGCCGCGAGCGCCACGGTCTTCCCCCCGGGCGCGGCACACGCGTCGAGGAGGCGATCGCCGGCCCGCACCGGAACCACGTCGGCGACGAGTTGGGAGGCCTCGTCTTGCACGAGGCACAGCCCTTCGTGGAACGCGCGCGTGTGCAGGGGACGCCCTTCAGTGACAACCAGACCGTGTGGTGCCCGGGTGGTCGGACGTGTCGACACCCCTTCACTGGCGAGCGCCGCGGCGAGCGCCTCTCGCGTGATCCGCGCCGTATTCGTGGCGAGCGTCAGCGGGGCCGGAGTGTTGTTGAACTGGAGCCACTGCTCGGTGGCCTCCGCGCCGAATCGATCCAGCCATCGGTGCACGAGCCATGTGGGATGACTGTAGACGGTGGACAACTGCGCGACGAGCTTCGCGCGATCGGCCGATGACGCCACGACGCTCGGCCGCTCTGGCCATGCCAGCGCGTCGCGCTCACGCGCCAGGCGTCGCAGCACGGCATTCACGAGGCCGGCGGCGCTCGACTTGCCAGCCGCTCGGACGAGACTGGCGGCGTCGTTGACGATCGCCGCCGCAGGGACGCGCGTGAGGTGGAGCAACTGAAAGGCCGACAACCGCAAAGCGGTCAGCACCGCCGCGTCGAGCTTGTCGAGCCGGCGCGCCAGGCGCAGGGACAACTGGTAATCCAGAGCCAGGCGATGGCGCAGCGTGCCGGTGACGATCTCGTTGACCAGCGCGCGATCCCGCGGGTCGTCGACACGCGTTCGCGCGCGAGCCAACGCCTCACCCAGCATCACATCGTCCGACGAGATCTGCTGCAACGCCGCGAACGCCGCGGCTCGCGCGGGTGCGATCATGGTCAATGAGAGCTCGATCGGCAGCCGAGGCGAAAGACCCGCCTACACAATTGATTCAAAGCGCTTGCCCGGGTTTAACTGATGCCCCGCAAGAAATTCGCGAGTCGTCATCGGCCGCCGCCCCTCGGCTTGAAGCTCCAGAATGTCCAGGTTGATTCCGTCGCCGCACACCACGGCCAATCGACCATGCGACGTGTCGACGATGGTACCTGGAGGAGCCGAGCCACGCGATTCCACTGACACGTGAGATCGGCGAAGGATGTAGCGGACGCCCTCGAGATGCGTGAAGGCGTGCGGCCATGGGTGCAGCCCACGAATGCGGTCGTGGACGGCTCGCGCCGGTTTCGCCCAGTCGATGAGCCCGTCCTCACGACTCAGCCGCGCGGCGTACGTAGCCAGCGAGTCGTCTTGCGGGGTCTCGTGCGCCCGCCCTTCGCGGATGGCGTCGATCGCCTGCACGAGCAGTCGTGCGCCGAGCACGGCCAGGTCTCTCTCGACCACGTCACTGGTCTCGTCCGGCTCGATCGGTCGCACCACGCGATCCAGCATCGGCCCGGCATCCAGCGCCTGGACTACCCGCATGATGGTCACGCCGGTCTCCGCTTCACCGGCGATGATCGCTCGATGCACTGGCGCCGCGCCGCGGTATCTGGGGAGGAGCGACGCGTGAACGTTGACCATGCCGAGTCGGGGCACGTCCAGTAACCACTGCGGGAGGATCTTGCCGTAGGCCGCGACCACGCCGAGATCGAGGTCGAGCGCCTGAAAGACCGATTCGATCTCGGCCCGCCGCAGCTTCTCGGGCTGCAGCACCTCGAGGCCTCGCGCAATCGCCTCGGCTTTGACCGCGCCTACCGTGAGCCGCTGACCACGACCGCGTGGACGATCCGGCTGGGTGACGACGGCCACGACCTCATCTGTGGTCGCGAGGAGTGCGCTGAGCGTGGGAACGGCAAAAGCAGGCGTACCGAAAAACGCGACTCGAAGGCGGCGTGGCACGTCTACCACTTGCCCGCGCGGGTCAGCTTGCGGACCTTGCGGACGATGAGCTCGCGCTTGATGCCCCGGAGACGATCGATGAACAGCGTGCCGTCGAGATGATCCATCTCGTGCTGGAACGCGCGCGCCAAGAGGCCGCTGGCCTCGACGCGCTGCTCCTTCCCGTGCCGATCCCAGCCTTTGACGACCACGCGCTCAGGGCGTGCCACCGTCGCGGTGAACCCGGGCAGGCTCAGGCAGCCTTCCTGTTCGAGCTGGAGGCCGGTCCGTTGCACGAACTCCGGATTGATCATCGTGATGACGCTCGTCGCATCTCGACCGGCCGAGACGTCGATGACGAACACCCGCAGCGGCACGCCAACCTGAGGCGCGGCCAAGCCAATGCCCGGTGCCGCATACATCGTCTCGATCATGTCGTCGACGAGACGCTGAATGTCCGTCGTGACGTGCTCGACAGGCTGGGCGACGTCGTGCAAACACGTCTGACCCAGCCGATGAATCGGGTGCTGCATGGGCGTTTACCCAGGCTGGTTGGCGGAAACCGCGGATCGACCGAGCCGGCGTTGGATTTCGGCGGTCGCCTCGCGAACGTTCGTCAGCAATTGGGACATCGAATCGCCGCCGAAGCGCTCCAGCGCGGCATCGGCCAGCACCAGCGCCACCATGGCCTCGCCGACAACGGCGGCGGCCGGCACGGCACAGACGTCACTGCGCTCGATCGCCGCCGGCGCTTCCTCGAAGGTCGTCAGATCGACCGAGCGCAGCGGTTTCATGAGCGTCGAAATCGGTTTCATGTAGCCAGTGACCCGTAAGTTCTCACCGTTGGTCACGCCACCTTCGAGACCGCCGGCGCGATTGGTCGGCCGGCGAATGGCGAGCGCCCCAGGCGTCTCGCTGTTACGCGACAGGATCTCGTCGTGCACTGCCGAGCCCGGTCTTCGGGCGACGTCGGGACCCAGACCGAGGCCGACGGCCTTGATCGCGGGGATGGACATGATGGCCTGGGCCAGGCGTCCATCCAGCTTGCGATCCCACTGCACGTAGCTGCCCAGCCCCATCGGCACGCCGCGGGCGATGACCTCGAACGATCCGCCGAGCGTGTCGCCAACGTCGCGCGCGCGATCGATGGCCGCGATCATCTCCCGCTCAACCGTCTCGTCCACGCACCGCAACGGCCCATCGTCAGGCAGCGCCGCGGCGCGCGCGAAGTCTACCTCGTCAGATTTCACCTCGACGCCGCCGATACCGGTGACGTGGCTGGTGATTTCCATGCCGATGGCCGCCAGGAGCTGGCGGGCCAGGGCGCCTACCGCGACGCGCGCGGCAGTTTCGCGAGCGCTCGCACGTTCCAGGACGTCCCGCATGTCGTCGTGGGCGTACTTGGCCGCGCCGGCAAGGTCCGCATGACCCGGGCG
>DAINCF010000195.1:0-12195 GCA_036732565.1 Vicinamibacterales bacterium | reverse complement strand
AGAGCTCGCCGCGCACGTCCCCCTATGCACATCGCTGTCTTGGGCGCCGGCCTGCAGGGGGCCTGCGCGGCGCTTGCGCTCGCGGCCGCCGGGCACCGCATCGACCTCTACGAGCGCGACCTGAGTGCGTTGTCGCGCGCTTCGCTCCACAATGAGGGCAAGCTTCACCTCGGCTACGTCTATGCCGGCGATCCCACGCTTCGTACCGCGCGGCTGATGGTCGCGGGAGCGCTGTCGTTCGGGCCGTTGCTGCACCGCTGGATCGGACCCGAGCTGGCCGCGCTGCCGCGCTCTTCGCCGTTCACCTACCTCGTTCACCGCCGCAGCCTGGTCACCATTGACGCGGTCGCCGCTCATCTGGACGCGTGCCGGGCGTTGGCGGCCGCTCACGGCGCGGGCAAGTGTGACTATTTGAGCGTCGACTACCTGACGCCGTCACAGCGGCTCGACCCGCGTGAGCTCGCGCGGCAGTTCAATCCCGACGAGATCGCGGCCGCGTTCCTGACACCGGAAATCGGGATCGATCCCGCGGCCCTGGCGGCCCTGGTCCGCGCGCGCCTCGCGGCGGAGCCGCGGATCCGACTGATCTTCGGCGCGGTCGTGGACGCCGTCGCGCGCCGCGAGCCGCGCATCGAGGTCCTGTTCACCCATGTCGGTGCCCCGCACCGTCGTTCGTACGATCACGTGGTCAACGCGCTGTGGGATGGCCGGCTCGCCGTGGACGCGACCCTGGGCATCGTTCCGCGGCGCGGCTGGCTCCATCGGCTGCGGTACGGCGTCCGCGTCGGCGAGGGCGCGCTCGCGGCGCCATTGCCTGCCGTCACGATCGTGCTGGGACCGTTCGGCGACGTCGTCGGCTACGGCAACAGTGCCGGGTGGCTATCGTGGTACCCGATCGGAATGGTCGAGAAGTCCGATGCGCTCTTGCCGCCCGCCTGGCCGGAGATCGTCCCGGAGGCAGCGGCCATCCGGATCGGAGTCGTTGCCGCGCTCGGCGCGATCGTTCCAGCGGTCGCGGATGCGCAAGCCGCCATCGTCGCGACGGCCGACGTCCGCGGCGGCTACGTCTTCGCCTGGGGACACAGCGGCAGCGACATCGACGACCCTCGGAGCGAGCTGCATGCGCGCGACGATGCCGGCATCGCGTCCTACGGCCGCTATCATTCGATCAACACGGGCAAGCTGACGACCGCCCCGCTGTTTGCCCGGCAACTCGTCGAGCGCATCGGCGGCGGCTGACCTAGGAGCAGCATCGGCCATGGCCGACCACGTGACGATCGGCGTGCCGATCTACCAGGGCTGGGACTTCGTCGCCGAGACGCTCACGAGTATCGCGTCGCAGACCCACGGCGACTTCACCGCGCTGCTTTCGGTCGACGGAGCCGATGAGCGCTCGGCGGACGCCTGCCGTCCGTTCCTTTCCGATTCGCGGTTTACCATGACGGTCCGGCCGGAGCGCCTCGGGTGGGCGGGCAACATCAGTTGGCTGATGGACCAGGTCACCGAGGGCTTCTGGTGCTATCAAGCGCATGACGACCTGATCGTGCCGGACTATCTGGAGGTCCTGCTCGATCACTTGCGCCGGCACGAGGAGGCGGTCGTGGCCTATGGTGACGTGCGCGCGTTCGGCACGGGCGACTACCGCCTGATCCAGCCGTCGGTGACCGGCAGCCCCTTCGCACGCCAGCTCGACCTCGTCCGCGAACACTACGTCGGCGGCGCCTTTCGCGGCGTGACCCGGGCGGCGGCGCTCGAACAGGCACGCCCGCTGTCGCAGAACCGCTGCAAGAACTTCAGCGTCGACATCGTCTGGATGGCGGCCGCTGCGCGCGCGGGCGAGCTGCATCGCATCCCGCGCGAGCTGTATCGCGCGCGTTACCGTCCTGGCAGCGCCCACGCCGAATGGTGGCGATGGGACACGGCCACGAAAGCCGAGGCCTGGACGGTCCATTGCCAGCAGCTGCTGGAGGAAGCGTGGCGGGTGGACGCCGACGCCGACCAGCGGCGCCAGCTCTGGCTGTCCGGGGTCGGCCGGCTGCTCGCACCCAACCGCTTCCCTCTCGTGTTCTCCCCGATCGCGTCGCTGCCACGCGACGCCCAGGAGGCGATCCTCGATCGCTTCATCACCGCGGTCGAGGCGGCCGGCATACTCGACGCGACTATCTGCTTCGACCGGCCGTGGTCCGACGTGCGCGCGCTCACGCGCGACGTGTTCGGCTTCGCCCCAGTATGATGACGTCGCGTTGACCACTCCCGCTTCGATTTCCGACGCCGCGTCGGCTCCGGCCTCCGTCCCGCGCGAGATCATCGGTGGCATCACGACGTTCTTCACGATGGCCTACATCGTCGTCGTGAATCCAACGATCCTCTCGGCGCCAGGGACGGGCATGCCATTCAGCGGCGTGCTCACCGCGACCGTGCTCGTGTGCTTCACGATGACGCTGCTGATGGGGCTCTACGCGAAGCTCCCGTTCGGCGTGGCGCCCGGCATGGGACTCAACGCGTTCTTCGCCTACACCATCGTGTTGCAGGGGGGCGTGCCGTGGCCGGTGGCGCTCGGCATCGTGTTCTGGGCCGGCGTGCTGTTTCTCGTCGTGTCAGTCACGCCGCTGCGCGAACAGACGGCGATGGCCATTCCACCGTCGCTGCGAGCCGCGACGGCTGTCGGGATCGGACTGCTATTGACGTTCATCGGTCTGCAGAACGCGGGCTTCGTCGTGGCAAACCCCGCCACGCTCGTCGGCTCAGGCTCGCTCGACCATCGATCCGTGCTCACCATCGTGGCACTCTTTGTGATCGTCATCCTGGGACGACGGAACCACCCGCTGGCGTATCTGGCGAGCATCGCGGTCGTCAGTGCCGCCGCGTGGTCGATGGGGTGGAGCACGCTGCCGCCGCAGTGGTTCAGCCCACCGGATTTCTCGTCAGTGTTCTTCGAGCTCGACATCGTCGGCGCCTTGCGGTGGTCGTTGGCGCCGGCGATCGTCACCGTGCTGATGACCGATCTGTTCGATTCGCTGTCGACGTTCATCGGCGTGGCGCAGGCGACGAACATGCTGGATGCCGAGGGCCGGCCGCGCAATCTGCGCCAGGGGTTGCTGGTCGATGCGCTCGCGACACTGGGCGCGGGGCTCTTCGGGAGCTCTTCGGGCACCGCGTACGTCGAGAGCATCGCGGGTGTTCGAATGGGCGCACGAACCGGCCTCGCCGCGGTGGTCACGGCATTCTGCTTTCTGCCGTGTCTATTCATCGCACCGCTCGCCGCCGCCGTGCCCAACTACGCGACGTCTGCCGTGCTGATAGTCGTCGGTGTCTCGATGTTCCAGGCGGTCGTGCACGTGCCGTTCGAGCGCGTCGAAATCGCCCTGCCGGCGTTCGCGACGCTCGTTTTGATTCCGCTGACGTTCTCGATCACTCAGGGCATCCTCTGGGGGTTCGTCCTTCATACGGCGTTGCATGCGCTGGTCGGCCGTGCCCGGGAGGTCGGTATCGCGATGTGGGGACTGTCGCTCGTCTCGCTCGGTCTGCTGGTCCTGGAGCACGCGTGAAGTCCCACGTCCAGGTCGGACTACTGAGTACCGCGCACATCAACCGACGGGTGATCCCGGCGATTCGTGCCAACCCACGAGCGGTGCTGGGCGCCGTCGCGAGCCGCGACCTCGCCCGCGCGCGTGCCTACGCGCGCACCTGGGACATCCCTCGCGCGCATGGCAGCTACGAGGCGCTGCTCGCCGACCCCGAGGTGGACGTCGTCTACATCGCGTTGCCGAATGGGCTGCACGTGGAGTGGACGCTGCGCGCCATCGCCGCGGGCAAGCACGTCCTCTGCGAGAAGCCGATGGCGCTCGTCGCCGAGGACGTCGATCGCATCACCGAAGCCGCCGGGCGGCACAACGTGCGCGTCACGGAAGCGTTCATGTACCGGCATGAACCGTTGACCGCGCGCGTGGTCGAACTCGTAGGGCGAGGCGCGATCGGCCCGCTCCGCTCGATGCACGTCGGCTTCACCTACCAACGATCGCGTCAGGCAGACGTTCGTCTGTCAGCGGAGCTCGGCGGCGGATGCCTGTGGGATGTCGGGTGCTACGCCGTCAGCTACGCGCGTCTCATCGCCGGAGGCGACCCCGTCGAGGTCTTCGGCTGGGCCACATGGGGGGATTCCGGCGTCGACGAAACGTTCGCCGGCATGCTGCGGTTCTCCACCGATCTCGTCGTCACGGTGTACGCCAGCTTTCGCGCCGAGTATCGGACCTGGGTGGACATCGTCGGCGCCGATGCCGCGATGCGCGTCACGGCGCCGTTCAAGCCGTCGCCGCAGGAGACGATCGAGCTTCGCCGCGGCGATCTCGTGCAATCGATCCCTGTCGACGGCTCACCCGAGCTCTTCGTCCGCGAGATCGAGGACATCGTCGGCGCGATCCTCGACGATCAGTCTCCATGCATTTCGCTCGAAGACAGTCGAGGCAACGCGGCCACGCTCGCCGCGTTGTATGAATCCGCGCGGAACGGACGCGCCGTATCTCTCAGGTCCGGCTGAAGCCGGACCCCACGTACGCGTGGCAGGACCTTTTCGTCCGTGGGGTCCGCCTTTAGGCGGACCGTCACGAGCGCGTTATGATCGTCAGGTGGAATCCACGGATCCGACGGTCTTGTGGCGGCTCTTTCGCCCGGGTGGCGGCGGCCGCGCGCGGGCGGTGCTGCTGCCGGGCACACGCCCGACCGTGACCTTCTTCGTCGACGATGTGCTCGATCGAGCGGAGAACTACGACACCGAGGACGTGGCCTTGTTCCGCGCGGAGGACGTCAAGCGCACGCTCCTCGCCGACGGCTGGAAAGAAGACGCATGATTCAGGTCAGCAAGCGGCACCAGACCATCGGTGTCCAGGTCGGCAACGTCCGCGTCGGTGGTGGCGCGCCTATCGTGGTCCAGTCGATGACGATGACGGACACGACGGATGCGCAGGCCACCGCGCGGCAGTGCGTCGAGTTGTGCGAGGCGGGCTCCGAGATGGTCCGCGTCACCGTCAACGTGCCCGAGGCCGCCGCCGCGGTGCCGGAGATCAAGCAGCGGATGCTGGACGCCGGGTGCACGGCCCCGCTCATTGGCGACTTCCACTACAACGGCCACCTTCTGCTGACGCGCTATCCGGACTGCGCGCGGGCACTCGACAAGTACCGCATCAACCCGGGCAACGTCGGCACCGGCAAGCGGCGAGACGAGCAGTTCGCCACCATCTGCAAGGTCGCGGTCGAACACGGCAAGCCGGTGCGCATCGGCGTCAACGGTGGCTCGCTGAACCAGGAGCTCGTCGTCGCCAAGATGCAAGAGAACACCGATCGCGGGCTGGGGCTGTCGTCCGAAGCGATCATCAACGACTGCATGGTGCTGTCGGCGCTGCAGTCGACGGAGCTGGCGATCGACGCGGGCCTCGCTCGCGATCGGATCATCATCTCGTGCAAGGTATCGAGACCGGTGCATCTCATCGAGGTCTACCGCACGCTCGCGCGCGTGACCGAGCAGCCGCTCCACCTCGGACTGACCGAAGCCGGCATGGGCACGAAGGGGCTGGTGTGGTCCGCCTCCGCGATGGGCGTGCTGTTGCAAGAGGGCATCGGCGACACGATTCGCGTGTCGTTGACGCCGCGGCCCGGTGGCGACCGGCGCGAAGAGGTCTACGCCGCATGCGAGCTGCTTCAGGCGTTGGGCCTCCGTGCGTTCGCGCCGAGCGTCACCGCGTGCCCCGGCTGCGGCCGCACGACGAGCACGACGTTCCAGGAGCTGGCGGAGCGCGTGCAGGGCTACGTGCGCGATCGCATGCCCGAGTGGAAGACGCGGTACGAAGGCGTCGAAACCCTCACGCTCGCGGTGATGGGCTGCGTCGTCAATGGTCCCGGTGAGTCCAAGGCCGCGAACATCGGCATCTCGCTGCCCGGCACCGGTGAAGCGCCGAACTGTCCCGTGTTCGTCGACGGCGAGCACTTCACGACGCTCCGCGGCACCTACGACGAGCTGGCCGCGGCCTTCCAGAAGCTCGTCGACGACTACGTCGAGACCAGATACTCACCAAAGTGACGACCACGATCCGGACGTGGGCTGCTAGCCCTTGCTGGACGGGCCATCCCTGCAGTATGACCTGTGCGTCGAGCGCGCGACTGAAACGGTCAGGCGCTCTCGACCACCAACTGTCAGGTCGAGGGGAGGGCTCATGCGTGCGACACCAATCGTAGCGATGCTCCTGGCGGTGCTCCTTGCCGGCCCAGGCCAATCGGAAGCGGCAACGCTCCAGGTTGCGTTCCAGGTCGATGGCTTCCGGGACATCGAGATTCCGATCAACACGTTTCCGGGCGAATTCCAGCTGCTCGATTCATCGTGGGGCCAAGTCCTGGTCGGCGGAGGGCTCGTCGGGCATTACGTCTTCGCTCGACACGACGTCCGGCATGCCGGAAGCCTCGCGCCGACAGAGTATCCGAGCCCGCTGTGCACGATCGCGATCCGCACCGTCGGAACGCCGTCACAGCTCCTCATTCTCGATGGCGCCAGTCAGCCGCTCGCCGATGGCGGAGGGATCGTGGGCGGCGTCACTGTCGCGACGGGACCGTTGGCCTTTCTCCGCGGCGCGACGTTCACCACCGCCATCGTCAACAACGTGTTCGTCGTGACGTTCACCTACTGACAAGCCGCGAAAGACGAGGCGAGCTCACGAGCGGATGGCGGTTATGGCGTTGCGCCCGTGCGGGCGCCCATCTCTTTCATGACCTCGAGATCGCCGAGGCCGATCCAGCAGTGGCCCTGCATCGGCGCGAAGAACATGCGGCCCTGATAGGGCGGTTGTGCTTTCTGGAAGAACGCCTCGAGGAGGCGTGCGGCGTTGTTCAGAAAGTAGTTGTCGGCATCGCCCATCCAGATGCTGATCTTGCCTTGGAGCTTCGGCGCGAGGGTCGACCAGTTGCTCTCGAGCAGCAGGCGAAGGTCGTACTTCTTCCATTGCTCGGCGATCTTCCGGTCGATGACGCCAGTCTTGCCGTCCCACAGCGCCGTTGGACGGCCGTCGGCGCCACGGGGACCGTAGGTCGCGTTCCACGCGCCCCACTGCCCTCCCGACATCGTCCACGCGTCGCCGGAGCCCAGCACCGTTTCCATCTGCAGCTCGTGCCGCATCGTGAAGCGAACGTCACCATTGATTTCGCGCGCGCTGGGGCGATCGAATCCGCTCTTGCCGACGTACGCGTTGGCATCGTCATAGATGTTCACGAGCTGAAAGCCGCGGAAGTCGACGCCATCAGGACAGTACGACCACGCGCCGTTGAAGAAGTCCGGATAGAAGACCTGCAGCGCCAGCGACACCCATCCGCCGGTCGAGCCCCCATCCAGCACCCGGGCGCGCGGCTCGGCTAGAATTCGAAACTCCTTCTCGAGATGCGGGATCAACTCCTGCGTCAGAGCATCGCCGTAAGGCCCATGGTTCGCCGAGTTCACGTGATACGGATCGCCAAGCGGACCGTCGCCATCCAGATGCGCCAGGATCATGCGCGGCGCTTCGTCTGACATCCACGCCTTCCGAAATGACCCATCGTCGCGCATCATGGGCTGCACGCTCGTGAACCGCGCCCCGTAGCCACCGATGCGCACGCGGAGCGGATAGCGACGGCTGGTGTCACGCTCGTAGCCTCGCGGGAGAATCACACCAGCGCGAAGAAAGATCGGACGTTTGTGAAACTCCGAAAGGAGGCGCGACCGGACCTTGATCCACCGCAGTTGCTCAGTCGGAGGCGGCAACTCTTCGGGCGGAACCTTGCGTGCCAGCTGGAGCGTCCCGACCGTTGGTTGACCCGAGGCGATCGTCACCGGCGTGGGCGCGCTCAGCAGGTTCCCGGGTGCATCGACACCCTTCACGTCAACGTTGGTGTCGAGCACCGCCTGGGCGACGTAGTCGCCAGGAGGGACCGCCGACAGCGACTCCACGGGAAACGCGACGGCGCTGCCAGCGATGGTCGCTGGCTGGCGTCCGTCGAAGTGCGTGACGTCGATCGCCGCAACCGGATCCGCATCCAGGCCCGTGTTCCCGATGCGCTCCACCGGCTCGGGATCCGCTTTCTTCGCGAGGACGATGAACAACCGGCCGTTGACCGGTGTCGGCAGCAGTCCGGGCGCGGCCGTCACGTCGAACCGCACGGCACGCGTGCTACCCTGCTCGGCGCGCACCGTCAGCCAGGTCGCGCTGGCTGCCAAGGCCACGGCGATCCCGAAACGGTAGAATGGCGTCGTTATCAGCGGTGGCATGGACGCATTCTATCGTCCGGCGTACGGAGCCCGCATCCGCGTACGTAGCGGCCGCCCTTCAGGGCGGCCGATCCGATCGGAGCTCACGATGAACCGCGTGCGAGTAGTGGCAGTGATTGCGATTCTGACCGCTCTTTCGGCCGGCCTGAAGGCCGGCCGCTACGTACGAGATGAGCGAGACGTACGAGATGAGCGAGACGCAATTCAGGCGCCTCAGGCGCCTGCAGAGAAATTCGATCTCCTCATTCGCAACGGTCGCGTCTACGACGGGACTGGCAATCCCTGGCTACAGGTCGACATCGGTATTACTGACGACCGGATTCGCGCGATCGGACGGCTGGCGACCGCAACAGCGGCGCGCTCCATCGATGCGACCGGGCTCGTCGTCTCTCCCGGCTTCATCGACGTGCACTCACACGCCGGGCCGGGCCTCCTCACCGAAGGACTGAAGGCCGGAGAGCCGGTGCTCGCGCAAGGGATCACCACCGTGCTGGTCAATCCCGACGGCGGTGGGCCGACCAATCTCGTCGACCAGCGAGCCGCGTACGAGAAGCAAGGCATTGGACCGAACGTGGGCCTCTTCGTGCCGCACGGATCGATCCGGCAAGCGGTGCTCGGCATGTCGGATCGCGATCCGGACTCCGAAGAGGTCGCGAAGATGGTCGACATGGTCCGCCAGGGCATGCGCGCGGGCGCGGTGGGATTGTCGAGCGGGCTCTACTACGCGCCAGGCAGCTATTCGAAGACCGAAGAAGTGGTCGCGATGGCGAAGATGACAGCGGAGTTCGGTGGCGTGTACTCCAGCCATATCCGCGACGAAGGCGACTACACCATCGGCGTCGTCGCCGCGGTCCAGGAGGTCATTACCATCGCCGAGCAGGGCGGATTGATCGGCGTCGTGTCGCACATGAAGGCGCTCGGGCCGGCCAGTTGGGGCCTGTCGCTCGCGCTCGTCGAGCGGATCGAAGCGGCGCGGGCACGCGGGGTGCAGGTCTTCGCCGACCAGTATCCGTACAACGCCAGCGGCACCGGCATCGGTGGCGCGTTGATTCCGCGCTGGGCCCAGGTCGGTGGACGCGACGCGCTGTTGAAGCGCATCAGCGGCGCCGAGCGTCCGAAGCTGATTGCCGAGGTGCGCACCAACATCGCCCGACGGGGCGGACCGGACACGCTGATGATCGGCCGCTATGCGCCCGACCCGAGCCTCGAAGGACGGACGCTCGCGCAGCTCGCCGAGCAGGCGCGCAAGCCCGCGGAAGAAGTCGCGCTGGATCTCATCTCACGCGCCGACGCGTCGCTGGTGTCCTTCAACATGCAGGAACGCGATATCGACCTCATCATGCGTCAGCCGTGGACCATGACGTGCACCGACGGGGATCTCGTGCCCCTGGGACAAGGCAAGCCGCACCCCCGCGCCTACGGTGCGTTCCCGCGCAAGATCAAACGCTACGTCAACGACCGTGCGGTGGTCGATCTGCCATTCGCGATTCGATCGATGACGTCGATGCCGGCCACGGTGTTCGGCTTGAAGGATCGGGGCATGCTCCGCACCGGGGCGATCGCCGACGTGCTGATCTTCGATCCGGCCAAGGTGAACGACGCGGCCACCTACGAAGAGCCGCATCAGTTGGCGCAAGGGATCGACTACATCATCGTCAACGGCGAGCTGGTGCGCGATGCCGGTAAGTTCACGGGCGCCCTGCCGGGGCGTGTCGTCACGCCCGAACGGCGATAGCCGCCTACAGAAATTCAGCGATGTCCAGTTCGGGATCTTCGAGCTGGTAGTCGCCCGCCTTGCCAATCGCCCACAGCGCGTACTTGTAAGAGCCGAGGGGCGCATCGCTGCGCACCTTCGTCTGGATGAAGGTCAAGTGCGTCGGCAGCTTGGCGTCCAGCGGGGTATTCTCCGAGGCGAAGCGGAGCTGAATCTCCCGCCCATTCAGATTGCAATTCACGTTGACGATGAACCAGCGCACCGTCTGCTCGCGATAGGCAAGAGCGCGCGGCAGCGTCTGGGTGCGGCATTGCGGCCCTGCCTGGGTCAGGACGACGACGACGTTCACCGGCCGCGCTCTCACCTTCGCGGCGAGCGCGGTGATCTGCTCCTGGAGCGCCTTCAGCGTCGGGGTGGGATCCGGTGGTGCGATCGGCGTGGGCCAGAACGAGAGGATGGCGATTGCCACGAGCGCCGCCGTCAGCGCCGCGATCAGGACTGTTTTCATGCTCGGTCTCCAGGGGTGGACTGGGCCATCAGGGTCTTGTAACCAGGCAAGCTCCGCAGCGATTCCAGATCCTCATCGGCGTCCGCCCCGGCGCGGCTGTAGCCGCGCGCCAGAGCCTGTTCCAGGGCTTTCAGCGCGGCATCCGGTCGACCGCCCAAGGCGTGGACAACGGCGGCCCGATACAGCACCTGGACGTCCACGGGCTGCGCCAGTGCTTGATCCAATCGCGCGCGCGCCGCGCGATCGTCACCGACCTTGGCCAGATAGACGGACAGCGCCGCCAGGCTTCGCGCGTCATGGGGGTTGACGCGCACCTGCGCTTCCATGAGTTGTACCGCCCGGCTGTAGGCTTCGCGCGCCTCACGCGTGCGGCCAAGCCGGCGGTACGCGTCACCGAGATTGCGATGGGCGATAGGTGAGCTCGGCCTCAACGCGATCGCCTGCTGGTAGGCGCTCACCGCCTGCGCGTACTCGGCTCGCTGATGATGGATCGCGCCGATGTTCGAGTACGCTTCCGCCGTCGGCTGACGCTCGTTGGCCTGCGCGTAGTAGGTCAGCGCGCGATCGTAGTCGCCAAGCTGCTGGTAGACGGTGCCGAGCTGCTGGAAACCGGAATAGCTGTCAGGCCTCAGCTCCGCGACGCGTTGAAACGCCTCGATGGCGTCGGTGTAGTTCGCGGCGCGGAACAGCATGAGGCCCATGTCGCTGTAGACCTCCCACGAGTTGGGGCGCAGCGCGATGGCCTTCCGGAACTCGGCCGTCGCTTCCTCGACCTTGCCCTGTTGTCCCAGCACCCGAGCCAATTGCCGGCGGGCATCGTCGTAGTTCGGCCGAAGGGCGAGCGCGCGCTGAAGCTCCTGAACCGCCTCCGTGGCCTTGCCACTGCCCGCCAGGGTGATCGCCAGCGCATAGCGCACTTCGGCTCGCCCGCCGTCGAGTCGCAGCGCCATGGTGCCTGCTTCGATCGCGCGGTCCACATCGGCCTGATCCCTCGTCTGGCTCCACCGGTACCAGTACGCCTCGCCAAGCGCGGCGTACGCGAGTGCGTAGCGCCCATCGAGCGCCACCGCGCGCGACAACGAGGCGACAGCGGCGGTGAGGTTGCCGGCCACATCTCGCCGTTCCAGCAACGCGCGTCCCTGCCAGTAGGCCTGCAGCGCCTCCGGATGCGATGTGGGCGCCTCTCCCAACCGCGCCCGATCGCGGGCGGACACGTGGACCTGCAACGCTTCGCCCAGCGACGCCGCCAGACGCGCTTGAAGATCGAAGATGCCATCGACCAGGCCCTCGACGCTGTCGCCCCACATGACCGATCCATCAGGGCGCTGGAGCGTCAGCGCGATGCGGAGGCGTTGACCGGACTCCTGCACGCTGCCATCGATCAGATACGCGGCATCCAGATCGCGAGCCAGGCCGACCATATCGGCGTGCCGCGTGCGCGCGTCGATCACCGTGCGGCGCGACAGCACCGTGACCGACGGGAGCGACGCCAGGCTCGTCACCAGGCTGTCGGCCACGCCGGCCGCCAGGTAGTCCTTGCCCGCGTCGCCGCTGGCGTTGACCAGCGGCAGGACCGCGACGACCGGCGGACGGGCCGCGGTGGCCGTCGGCACCGGTTCACGCCACGACGATGCCAGTGTGGCAAGGCCGGCGCTGATCCCGGCGACCAGCAACGCCGCCGCGGGCCACCAT
>DAINCF010000194.1:0-12439 GCA_036732565.1 Vicinamibacterales bacterium | reverse complement strand
CGCTACGCGAAGATCGCCCCTGCCGCGCCGCACGCGCTGCACATGCCCTCGCATACGTTCACCCGCGTCGGCGCGTGGCAGGAGTCGATCGAGACGAACGCGGCATCGGCCGCGGCCGCGCGTAAGGACAACGCCGCCGCCGAGGAGCTTCACGCCCTCGACTATCAGACCTACGCTTACTTGCAGACCGGACAGGATGCCGCCGCCCAGAAGACGCTCGGGATGATTGGCGAGGTCGGATCGCGCATCCAGGTGAACACGCCGGGCGCCGCGGCGCCGCCGCCGGCCGGCTACTACGCGTTGGCCGCGATTCCCGCGCGCTATGCGCTGGAGCGGAACGCCTGGAAGGAAGCCGCGGCGTTGACACCCCGCGAGACCGCCTTCCCGTGGACGGATGCGATCACCTACTACGCCCGCGCCCTCGGCGCCGCGCGCAGCGGCGATGCCGCCGCCGCGAAGAAGGACGTCGAGAAGCTCGGCACGGTGCACGAGGGGCTGGTCAAGGCCAAGGAGGCGTACTGGGCCGAGCAGGTGGCCATTCAACAGCGCGTGGCCACGGCGTGGATCGCATTGGCCGAAGGACGGGCAGACGAGGCGCTCACCACGCTGAAAGATGCCGCCGACCGCGAGGACGCCACGGAGAAGGCCGCGGTCACGCCAGGCCCGATCAAGCCCGCACGCGAACTGCTCGGCGAGATGTTGATGGAGCTGAAGCGTCCCGCCGATGCCCTCGTGGAGTTCGAAACGGCGATGAAGAAGGAGCCGAACCGCTTCCGCGCGACCTACGGCGCCGCACGTGCCGCCCAGGCCGCCGGCAATCGCGAGAAGGCGCGCACCTACTTCGCCGCGCTCGTCGAGCTCTGCCAGCGCGCGGATGCCCCCGGCCGTCCAGAGCTGCAGGAAGCGCGTGGTGCAGCGCGGTCGGATCGTTAAGTCCGCGATTCGGAATTGCGTGCGACCGGCTTCGCCGGCTGAGGTCCGCCTGAAGGCGGACCCCACGTCGCAATTCCGCGTTCGTGTGCGGTGTGGGGTCAGTTGCTGGCGTGGGGTCCGGCGTGCGTGGGTCTTGCTTGCGTGGGGTCCGGCTTTAGCCGGACCTCATCTCGAACCGTGACAGCCGATGCAGGGAGATGTCATGGCTCGTCGTGCCCGCGATCGCGAGATCCGCGAGGATCTCGCCGACGACGCTGGCGAACTTGAACCCGTGCCCCGAGCAGGGCGAGGCGACGATGACCTGCGGATGCGCAGGCAGGCTGTCGAGGACGAAATGCTCGTCGGGCGTGTTCGTGAACATGCACGCGTGCATGGCGGTGGTGGGGCCAGCGGCATCCGGGAAATAGCGTTCCGTGGCCACGCGCAGCAGCCGCTCGTCCTCGGGATGGCACTCGCGATCGATCGCGTCAGGATCGACCATTTCGCCGCGGTGGTGATAGCGGCCGACCTTGAAGCCTGGGATGCCGTGGACCGGAAACCCGTAATAGCGGCCCTCGTCGACCAGCAGGTTGAACACCGGGAAGCGTGACGACTCGAACAGAGCCGGACGCAGCGGCTGCATCCACGCGAGCACCTGACGCTCGGGCACGGCGAGGGCCGCGAGCGCCGGCACGAGCGTGCCGATCCACGGACCTGCGGACACGATCACCTTGTCGGCTTCGTACGCGCCGCGATCGGTTGTCACCACCACACCGCGCGGCGTCGGCTCCCACGCCACCACACGCTCACGTGCGTGTACTTCGGCGCCGGCGGCCTGCGCGCCGATCACGTGATACGAGATGCACAGCTCCGGCAGGAGGAAGCCCCCTTGCGGTTGCAAGATCGCGATCGTCTCGGGCGGCAGACGGTAGCCGGGAAACCGGGTCGTGAGCTCGGTCGACGTCAGGACCTCATGCGGCAGGTCGTGCAGCTCACACGACCGCAGCGATCCCTCGACGACGAGGCTGCCGGGCGGACCGGCGTCAATCGATCCGGTCGTGTGGAGCAGCTGAACCCCCGCCACCTGCTCCAGCTCGTGCCACAGCTCGTACGCGCGCCGCAGCAGCGGCACGTACGACGGATGCTCGTAGTAGGCCAGACGAATGATGCGCGTGATGCCGTGCGACGAGCCGCGATCGTGCGGGATGTTGAAGCGTTCCAGCCCCAAGACCGAGCGGCCGCGCCGCGCCAGATGAAACAGCGCCGCGCTTCCCATCGCTCCCAACCCGATGACGATCACATCGTAGGCACGTTTCATGGACAGAGGCCTTCGTAGACTCTACGCGATGGCGCTCCAGCGCGATCGCGTGCTTGGCGATCGGTCGAGGCCTGGCGCCGACCGGCGTCGGCCTCGCGAATGCGCGTTCCTAATCGGGTCAACCGAAATTGTTATTGGCTGAAATCGGCGCCGAGTAGTAGTGTCGCGCCTGTGAGAAGCGCCTCGCGACGTCTGTGATGTAGGTCCCTCGTGTACGCGGTGGAGGTCTCGATGGCGATCAAGAAGGTTTCGTTCGAAGCGGCGATCGTAGCGTTGACCGTGTTGGTGACGGCAGTCTCGGCCGCCGGCCAGTCGAGTTTTGCCGCGCTTGGCGGGCGCGTCACGGACGAACAGTCCGCGATTCTCCCTGGCGCCAATGTCACCCTCCGGCAAGTCGAAACCAACACCACACGGTCGGGTGTCACCGATATCAACGGTCAGTACTACGTCCCCAATCTTCCGGCCGGCCGCTATGAGATCGCGGTGGAGCTCGCGGGCTTCTCGACCGAGAAGCGCGAGGTGGTGCTGCGCGTGGGACAGGCCGGCACCCTGGATATGCGCCTCCGCGTGGCGGGGATCCAGGAGAGGGTGACGGTCACCGGCGTGAGCGCGCTGATTGAATCGCGGGCCACGGTCGGGAGCCTGGTGGATCTGAAAGAGATCGACAACCTGCCGACCATCGGCCGCGACTTCGCCGACTTGGCCAAGCTGGCGCCCGGCGTGACGTCGACCGGACAGGGCGCCATGGGCTTCTCCGCGTCGGGCCAGCGGCAGTTCCAGAACAACGTGTTCGTCGATGGCGCCAGCAATGCCATGCAGTTCTACGGCACCCAGGCCGAGTCGTATCCGCAGGACTGGGTCCAGGAATTCCAGGTGATGACCAACGGCTTCTCGGCCGAGTTCGGCCAGGCGTCCGGCGCGGTTCTGAACGTCATCACGCGGAGTGGGACCAACCGGTTGCAGGGACGTGGATACGGCTTCATCCGCGATGACCGCTTCGACACCGCGCCGTACGCCGGGCGCTTCGTCGACGGGCAACCGCAGTTCCTGTCCGAGCCGCCGCAGTTCAATCAGGGCCGCTATGGCGCGTTTCTGGGCGGCCCGGTCGAGAAAGACCGGCTGTTCTTCTTCGCCGGCTACGAGGATCTTCAGAACGACGCCTCGACGGTGCTGGCGATTACCGACTACTGGCGCAATCAGAATCAAGCGGCGGTGATCCCGTCGAAGAACACCACTCGCGCGCTGCTGCTCAAGGGCGACTGGAACGTCAGCGCCAACAACCGGGCGTCGATTCGTCACAGCCGCACCATGAAGGAGGACCGCAATTGCAGCGGTCAGGGCGGCGACGGCTGCAACAGCAGCCCGCTGTGGACGCTCGAAAAGCGCGCGACGTTCAACGGCCCGATCTGGAGCGTCCTCGGCACGGCCACCAGCACGCTGAGCGGGACCGCTTTCAACGAGCTGCGCGCTTACTACGGCGTCAACAAGATCCGCATCACCTCGAACCTGGCGGGCACGTCCGGCCTCGACCTGCTGAATCAGAACGCGTCGACCGGGGCCTTCACCGAACGCGCGTACCCAGGCGCGGCCTTCGGCGCGGCGACCACGGGAGGGCTCGAGGGCGAGACCAACTTCTACGTCAACGACTCGTTCACGCGGGTGATGGGCAAGCATCAGCTCAAGGTGGGCGGCCAGATCTCGCGCGTCAACTTCCTGATGGACATCGACGCGTCGCAGAAGGGTCGATGGGGCTTCCCGGTGGACCTGGTCTTCAACCCTGCCGATCCGAACAGTCATCCCGACACCTTCAACGCCGCCATCGGCACGGCCACGCACGAGGAAGCGAAGTGGAACTACGCCCTCTACCTGCAGGACACCTGGGCGATCAACGACGACCTGACGTTGAATCTCGGGCTGCGCTACGACGTCGACAACACCATCACCGTCGGCAACGAGCTGGTGGACGCGAGGAACGCGCAGTATCAGGCGAACCTGGGCGTCACACCGCTCGGCAAGGTCGAGAAGGATCTCAACAACGTCGCCCCGCGTCTCGGCTTCGTGTGGGTGGCGACCGACGACCGTAAGCTGGTCGTCCGCGGCAGCGGCGGCATCTTCTACGACCAGAATCACTTCAACTACAACGACGTGTATGTCAATCAAACGCTGCTGGCGAACCGGCGCGTCAACTTCAACTGCAACAGCACCACCGACAACCCGCTCTTCAACGCCGTCGAGGGCCTGGCGGCGTCGCGCACGCGCTGCCGTGCGTTCCTCGCGGAACGGTTCCCCCTGTTCCCCAACATCGCCAGCCTCGGCCTCATCCCCGAGCTGGTGGTCACGCTCGCACCGGACTTCCGCATCCCCTACACGGTGCAGGGCACGCTCGGCTTCGTGCGACAGCTGCCCGGCAACATCTCGGTCCAGGCCGACTACATCCGCTCGAACGGCAAGGACGTTTTCCTGCAGCGCAACATCAACCTCGATTTCGTCAACGGGGCGTGGGTCAACCTGGACCCGCGTTTCACCGGCATCAACCTCGCCGAGAATCTGGGGTACATCGAGTACAACGCCTTGCAGTCACGCGGCGAGTACCGAGGCAACCGGCTGCGGACGGGTATCTCGTACACCCTGGCCAAGGCGACGTCGAACAGCAACACCAGCGCGGTGGGCGGCGGCTTGGCCACCGACCCTCGCGACCTGTCGGTGGACGATGGGCCGACCAACGAGGACCGTCGCCACAACTTCGTCTGGGACGCCTCGTATCAGTTCCCGCTCGATTTCCAGGTCGCCGGCATCTACCGCTACGCGAGCGCGCTGCCCTACAGCGTCAGCAGCCGCTTCGTGATCAACGCGCGGCCCGAGCCACGCAACTCCCGCCGGGGCGACGACGAGAAGAACCTCGATCTGCGGGTGGGCAAGCAGTTCAGGCTGCCGAGGAACATGTCCATCGGGGTGTTCTGGGAGATGTTCAACGTGACCAACGAGGACAATTTCCAGGCGTATCAAGGCTCGCTCGAGTCCACCGCGTTCGGTCAGCCGGGGCGCGCACTGCCGAAGCGGCGGCAGCAGTTTGGCTTCCGCATGGACTTCTGAGTCCAGGAGATGAACGTGGCACATCGACCGCGCACGCTCGCCATCACCTTCGCCGCCCTCGCCGTCGTCGCGCTGCATGGGCAGAATGCGCAAGAAACGCTCGACTACCCGCTGCTCGCACGCATTCAAGACGAGGGGTTGAACCGATCGCAGGTGATGGACCACGTCGGGCTGTTGTCCGACGTCTACGGTCCGAGGCTGACCGGGTCGCCCGGGTTCGAGCAAGCGGCCGCGTGGGCGATGAAGCGGCTGGCCGACTGGGGCCTGGGCAACGCACGGCTCGAACGGTGGAAGTTCGGCAAGGGCTGGTCGCTCACCCGGTTCGACGCGCACCTCATCGAGCCTCAAGTGCAGCCGCTCATCGGCTATCCGAAGGCGTGGACGCCCGGCACCAACGGCCGCATCACCGGCGACGTGGTCCGCGTGGCGATCGGCTCCGACGCCGACTTCGAGAAGCACCGCGGCACGCTGAAGGGCAAGATCGTCCTGAGCCAGAGCGCACGCGAGGTCCGGATGCTCGAAGGCCGCCTCTCGTGGCGGATGGGCGACGATCTCCTCGCGGAAGCGGCGCGCCTGCCGATTCCGGCGCCGGCGCCCGCCCGACCGGCGGCACCATCAGGACCATCGCTGGCTGACAGGACCCTGCAGTTCTTCCTCGCCGAGGGCGTGGCGGCGGTGTTCGATCGTGGCAGCGACCAATCGACCGTGGCCATGGGCGGCAACGAAAACCTCTCGCCGACTACGCAGCGTGTCGACGGCGGCACCATCTTCGTGCAAGCGGGCGGGCCGAGGGACGAGAACGCCGGCAAGGTACCCCCGCAGGTCACGCTGGCGGTGGAGCACTACAACCGGATGATCCGCGTGCTCGATCGGGGACTGCCGGTGAAGGTGGAGCTCGAGATCCAGACACAATTCCACGATGAGACTGCCATGAACGGCCTCAACGTCATCGCCGAGATTCCCGGGACCGATCTGGCGAGCGAGGTGGTGTTGATCGGCGCGCACCTGGACAGCTGGCACTCCGCGCCCGGCGCGACCGACAACGCTGCGGGCGTCGCGGTGATGATGGAGGCCGCGCGTCTGCTCAAAACCGTCGGCGCCAAGCCGCGGCGGACCATCCGCGTGGCGCTCTGGGGCGGCGAGGAACAGGGTTACCTGGGCGCCCGCGCCTACGTCCGTGAGCATCTGGGCGATCTCGCCAAGCCGAAGCCGGGCTACGAGAAGCACGCCGCGTACTACAACGTCGACAACGGCACCGGGCGCATCCGCGGCGTCTGGATGCAGGGCAACGTCGCGATCGCGCCGATCTTCGGCGAATGGATCGAGCCGCTGCGCGGTCTGGGCGTCAGCGTCCTGGCACCGCGGTCGACGTCGGGCTCGGACTACGTTCCGTTCGACGACATCGGCATCCCGGCGTTCCAGTTCATCCAGGATCGGCTGGAGTACAACTCCCGCTCGCACCACTCGAACATGGACACCGTCGACCGGGTGCAGCGCGACGACCTGGTGCAGATGTCGATCGTGGTCGCCAACTTCGCGTACAACACGGCCATGCGTCAGGCGATGCTGCCGCGCAAGGTGATGACGCCGCCGGCCCCGCGGCCAACCCAACAGCACTGAGATCGAGGAGCGCGACATGCAACCGGGCACGTGGCCGATCGTCTGCCTCCTTGTCGGGGGCGCGAGCTTGTGGCTGCAGGCCACCCAATCGACGCCCGCCGCGCCGGCGCTCGGCTTCGAGCCGGTCCAGGCCGACACGTTCGCCGCCGCGGGAGGACAGCCCAACTGCTGGGCCGACTTCGATGGCGATGGCGACCTGGATCTGTTCGTCGGCTTCAGAATGGGCGAGGCCAACCGTCTGTATCGCAACGACAACGGGACGTTCACCAATGTCGCCACCGAGCTGGGGGTGGCCGATACCACGGACACGCGCGCGGCCGCGTGGGGCGACTTCGACGGCGACGGTGATGTCGACCTCTTCGTCGGCTTCACCGCCAAATCCAACACCCGTAGCAAGCTCTATCGGAACGATGGCGGCAAGGCGTTCACCGACGTCGCGCAGACGGTGGGCATCGACGTGATGGCCGAGACCAGGCAGTCGTCGTTCGTGGACGTCGACAACGACGGCGATCTGGATTTCTTCGTCGGGCTGCGCGACGCGCCCAACATGCTGTTCCGCAACGACGGCGGACGCTTCACCAGCGCCGGCAAGGAGACGGGCCTCGACGATCCACGCCGCACCGTCGGCGCGGTCTGGTTCGACTTCGACGAGGACGGCGACCTCGACGTCTTCGTGGGCAATCAGAACGGCGATCTGAACGGGCTCTTCCGCAACGACGGCGCCAGGTTCGTCGACGTCGCCGGCGAGCTCGGCGTCGATGCGGCGGGCCGGGCGCAGACCTCGGGCAGCAACGGCCCCAGCGTGGCGGACTACGACAACGACGGCGACTTCGATCTGTTCGTGGCCAGTTACGGGCCCAACCTGTTCTACCGGAACGACGGTCGCGGCAAGTTCACGGAGCGAGCCGCGGAGCTGGGCCTTCAGGGCGGCGACAGCGCGACGCCGTCACGCTGGGGCGACGTCGACAACGATGGCCGGATTGATGTGTACGTGTCGTCGTACATCGGCAAGGTGCTGAACGAGCGTGATTTCCTGTTTCGCAACGACGGCCAGCGCTTTGCGGATGCCATTCCAGAGTTGATCGCCAAGCGAGGGGCCACCCACGGCATTCAGTGGGCGGATTTCGACAAGGACGGCGATCTGGACTTCGCGCTCGCGAACAACAACCCGAACGGCACGCACTCCTTGTATCGCAACCTGTTGGCGCCTGCCCAAGCCACGCGATCGATTCAGGTGCTCGTCCAAGACGCGCGCGGCCGGGCCACGAAACCCGGCGCCGAAGTCCGCGTCTACGCACGCGGCACCCGCAAGCTCCTCAGCGCCGGTCTCGTCGACAGCGGCGGCGGCTACTGCTCACAGAACGTGATGCCCGTGCACGTCGGCTTGGGCATTGATGGAGCGGTGGACGTGGAAGTAACGACGATGACGAAGGGCGGACGGAAGGTGACGAAAGCATCCAACGTCAACCCAAGCCGCCTGCCCGGCCGCGTGCTGATCGTCAAAGCCGAGTAGACAGCGCGGGCGGCACGCTCTTCAAAGGCAGCCGCAGATTACGGGATTACACAGATACGAAGGCGCCCGGTCGCGGCAAGCCGCGCGCAGGTCGTCGCACGGCGCAATCGGCGGCCAACCCATCTGCGCGATCCGCTGACGGTCTCGGCCGCAGCTGAGTCACGGAAGATTTGCCGGGGCGTTGCACCGCGATCATCGACACCATTCATAGTCTGCTCGCATTCAACGAGAGCAGCCTATGTCTACGCCCAATCGTCGAGACTTCCTGCGCACGAGCGTCGCCGGCGCCGCCGGCGCATTGATCGCGGTCCCCGCCGCGATCGAAAGAGCCCTGGCCATCGAAGCCCACAGCCGAACCCGCTCCATCAAGGACGTGGAGCACATCGTGATCCTGATGCAGGAGAATCGATCGTTCGACCACTATTTCGGCGCGATGCGCGGCGTTCGAGGCTTCGGCGATCGCCATCCGATTCCGCTCGAGAGCGGGAAGTCGGTGTGGCACCAGTCCGACGGTCAGCGGGAGATCACGCCGTTCCGCCTCGACGGCGAGGTCATGAACGCGGCGCTCATCAACAGCACTCCGCACGACCTGTTCGACTCGCAAGCGGCGTGGAACCAGGGCAAGTTCGGGTCCTGGGCGCGGTGGAAGCGGCCGCTCTCGATGGGGTACTACACCCGGGAAGAGGCGCCCTTCCAATGGGCCTTGGCCGAGGCGTTCACGATCTGCGACGGCTATCACTGCTCGATCGCGACCGGCACGGACCCGAATCGGATCATGTTCTGGGCGGGCTCCAACTTCAATCCCGAGCGACGAGCGGCCGGCATCGATTGCACCGACGTCGACGCCGAATTCTGGAACCTGCGCTGCTGGATCAGGGGAACGATGCCCTCGCCGGGATACACCTATCGCAGCAACGCGTTCACGTGGCCGACGATCCCGGATGTGCTCGAAGAAGCCGGGATCAGTTGGCGCATCTATCAAGACCCGAACAACAACTGGACCGGCGCCATGCATGGCTGCCTGGCGTTCGAGAGCTTCAGAACCGCTCAGCCCGGGTCGTCCATCTATCGCAACGGTCTCTCGCAGTGGTCGCTCGAGGATCTCGCCAACGACGTGCGCAACGGCACGCTGCCTCAGGTGAGCTGGGTGCTGCCGTCGCAGATTCAGTCCGAGCATCCCGGTGGTCCGTGCAGCCCGAGCCGGGGCGGCGATTTCACCCAGCACGTGTTGGAGGCGCTTACCTCGAACCCGGAGCTATGGGCCAAGACCGTGTTCTTCCTGACCTTCGACGAGAACGACGGGCTGTTCGATCACGTGCCTCCGCCGGCGGTGCCTTCGTACAACGCCGACGGCACGCTGGCCGGCCGATCGACGCTCGAGCTCGCCGGCATGTACTTGCACAACGACAAGCCCGATGGCGTCTTCAACGAGCTACGCGGCGCGATGGGCTACTACATCGATCCGGCCGACACCATCAGCGGCCAGCGTCGTCCGTGGGGCCTGGGCCCGCGGGTGCCGATGTACGTGGTCTCGCCGTGGAGCCGCGGCGGCTGGGTGACGTCGCAGGTATTCGATCACACCTCGGTCGGCCGATTCATCGAGCAGCGCTTCGACGTGACGATTCCGGCAATCAGCCCCTGGCATCGTTCGGTCTGCGGCGATCTCACGTCGGCTTTCGACTTCGAGAACCCCAACGGCCGTCGGTTCCCGACGCTCCCGGACGTCAGCAACTACGCGCAGATCGAAGCCGTATCGAAGACGCTGCCACCCGCAGCACCGCCGGCGACGCCGCAGCCGCTCTATCAGGAAGGCGGCATGCGCTGGTCGCGAGCCCTGCCCTACGAGTTGGCTGTCGACGCCAACGTTGCGGACGACGGACGCATCGAGCTGCGTTTCATCAACACCGGTTCGCAGGGCGCCGTGTTCCATGTCTACGACAAGCGGCATCTCGATCGGATTCCACGCCGCTACACCGTCGAGGCCGGCAAGAGGCTCAGCGACGACGCCTGGGACACGCAAGCCAGCGATGACGGCGCGTATGACTTGTGGGTCTGCAGCACCAACGGATTCCTTCGCACGTTCACCGGGCAGCTCTCGCACGCCGATGGAGCGCCTCGTCCCGAGGTTCGGGTGAGATATCACCCGCGGCGCATGGACCTCGAGCTGCAGATCGTCAACGCAGGCACGAAACGCGTCGAGATCACGATCGTCGCCAACGCCTACCGGCGCCGCGATCACGATCACGAGAACGTGTTCATCATCGGCGCAGGCCGGACCGTCGAGCGCAGATGGTCCCTGGAGTTCAGCGGCGGCTGGTACGACTTCACGGTGTCGGCCGACGGGTTCGAGCGCCGGTTTGCCGGCCGGATGGAAACGGGCCGCCACAGCGTCAGCGATCCCGCGATGGGCATGATGGTGGCCCCGCACGCGTCGCGCGATACGGTCATCGTCCGCTCGGATCCAGACTTCCTGAACGTGTGACGCGTGCGGCCAGCCTTCAAAAGGCGGCTACAGATTACGGGATTACACAGATACGCAGGCGCCCGGTCGCGGCAAAAGCCGCGCGCAGGTAGTCGGCTGCTCCGCAGCCGGCAACCGGACGCCCTATGTCCTGGAGCCGCACGCCTCTATCTGAATTTGAATCGGCGAAATCTGCGGCCACCCAATCTGCGCAATCCAGCTGGCGTCATCCCTTGTAGGACACGCGCCAGATCTTGCGGCCGCCATCGTCGCTGACGAGGAGCGAGCCGTCTGGCATTTGGAGCAGCCCGACCGGGCGGCCCCACACTTCTTTCTGCTCGGGCGACAACATCCAGCCCTGGACGAAATCCTCCGGGCCGGCGACCGCCATCTTGTTCTTGAACGGGATGAACGCGATCTTGTAGCCCTGTCGCTCTGCGCGGTTCCAGGAGCCGTGCAGCGCGACGAACATCCCGCCGCGGTACTTCGCCGGGAACTGCGTGCCCGTGTAGAAGAAGATGTCGAGCGGGCCGACGTGCCCGCCGAGGATCACGTCGGGATACAGCGTGTTCTTCACCTTGGCCATGTCCACGTTCTCGTGACGCGGCTCGCGGTGCGGGCCGATGTAGGCGATGGGCCAGCCATAGAAGCCGCCAGGCTCGACCTTGGTGACGTAGTCCGGCACGAGATCGTCGCCGAGGCCGTCACGCTCGTGGACGGACACCCACAGGTCGTCGGTGTCCGGATAGAAGCGCATGCCCACGGCATTGCGCAGGCCGGTCGCGACCGTCTCGTGCTGCGTGCCGTCGGGATTGTAGCGATGGACGGCGGCGCGCAGCGGCGGCTCGTCGATGTCGATGTTCGAGCGCGACCCGACGGACAGATACAGCTTGGAGCCGTCCTTGTTGAACGCCAGCGTCCGCGTCGTGTGGCCGGTGTCCATGCCGGGCATGGCGATGATCTCCTTGCCCTCGCCGGTGACCTGCATCGCCTTGGTGTCATAGGTGTACTGCTTCACCGACGCTGGCTCGGCGACGTACAACTGATTGCCTTTGAGCGCGAGGCCGTACGGCCGATCGAGCTTCTCGATGATCGGCGTGCGTCTGCCGTCCTTGATCACGAACACCGAGCCGTTCCGCGACGTGTCGGTGATCAGGATCTCGTTGCTCGGCCCGAGCAACATGAACCGCGGACGCATGTTCGCGAAGTCCATGAACTCTTCGACGACGAAGCCGGCCGGTGCACTGAGGGCCGCGCCGTCGGGCTTGGTGACGACCGTCGGGTTGTTGCGCGCCGATTCCGTGGCGAACGGTTTCGGCAGCTCCCTCCAGTTGATCGGTTTGCGGTTCGCCTGCGCGCCGAGGATCACGCCGCAAGCAAGAGCCAGCAGGATGGCGAGCGATGGAACGGTACGGGTCATGGCGACCACAATTATCGCCGAAGCGGTAGCCGTCCGTACCTGGGTCCGCCTCCGTACGTGGGGCCTCCGTACGTGGGGCCTCCGTACGTGGGGCCTCCGTAC
>DAINCF010000193.1:0-12465 GCA_036732565.1 Vicinamibacterales bacterium | reverse complement strand
CGTAGCTTGACCGCCACAGAAGATGTCGGCACAGGTGGGCCCACACCCGTACTGCGCGTGGGTCGGATCGTGCGCCGCGCGCCCGCGTGCGGGCGCCCGCATGACCGCCTCGACGGCATCCGCGCTGGCCGGGGCGCTGGTGGTGCTTTCGCAGGCAGCCTGCAGCCCACCGTGGACCGTCCGTCCACTGCACGGAGCGGCCGAGAAGCGGTTCGATCCGGTCGCGTACGTGGACGGGATCTGGAGCCAGAAGGTGGTGGCCGAAGCCACGCAGTCCGCACTCGATGCGCGGTCGGCGACGGAGCCCGGCAGGAAAGAGGAGGGTCGCGCGTCACGCAGCTTCTTCGTCAGCGGCACGGGCGTGGTGACCGAGGTGGATCGTCGGTCGCGCGTCGGGCTGGCGCGTATCGATTTCGTGCCTGCCGACGGCCGGCCCGACGTCGCGCTCCAGATTGGTCCGGTGATCCGCGGGACCGCCGTGCGGGACGCGCTGCCGTTCATCCAGTTCACCGACTTCGTCAATCAGATCGACTTCGCCGAGGTTGCAGGCGAATTGAACCGTCGCGTGCTCGAGACCGTGATCGCGCCAGTCGCGGTGGATGACCTGACGGGCAAGACGGTGGCGTTCCATGCGGCGGTGACCCGCGGCGCATCAGCCGCGGCCGTGCTGGAGATCGTGCCCGTCACGCTCCGCATCGAGGAGGCGCGGCGGTGACCGAGAGCGGCCAGTCCCGCCTCCCGGTGCTCGAAGCGCGGGGCGTCACGAAGACCTATCCAGGTACGGCCGCGCTCAAGGGCGTGGACTTCCGGGTCGAGGCGGGACGTATCCATGCGCTCATCGGCGAGAACGGCGCGGGGAAGTCGACGCTGGTCAAGATTCTCGCGGGCGTCGAGCAGCCGAGCAGCGGTCACCTGTGGCTCGACGGCGAAGCGATCGAGCTGCGGTCGGCACGCGACGCCGCCCGCCGTGGCATCGCGATGATTCATCAGGAGCTGCAGCTCTTCCACGACTTGACGATCGCCGAGAACCTCTTCGTTGGCCGCGAGCTGGTGAGCCGTTGGGGCCTCGTCGATGTGGACGCGCAGCAGCGCGCCGCCGGCGATGTGCTGCACAAGCTGGGGCAGCCCCTGGATCCGACGACACGCGTGGGATCCTTGCCGCTCGGCCTCCAGCAGATCGTCGAGATCGCCCGGGCGCTGGTGCAGGACGTTCGAGTGCTGATGATGGACGAGCCGACGTCAGCGCTGACCACGTCGGAGATCGAGCATCTGTTCCGCGTGATGCGCGACCTCGCCTCGCGCGGTGTGTCCATCGTCTACATCTCTCACCGCCTCGAGGAGCTGTTGGCGATTGCCGACTCGGTCACGGTGCTGCGAGATGGTCGCGGCGTCGGCGAGGCACGTGCGGCCGAGATCGACGTGCCCTGGATTGTCGAACGGATGACCGGCAGGCCCTTGGAGGCGAGACCCGACGGTGGACAAGCATCGCGCGGAGACACGCGGCTGTCGGTCCGGGATCTCACGCTCGCGCCCCGACCGGGGCGCAGCGCCCTGTCCGGCGTGTCGTTCGACCTCTGCGCCGGCGAAGTGCTGGGGATCTACGGGTTGATGGGAGCGGGACGAACCGAGCTGTTCGAGTCGCTGCTGGGGGTTCACGAGGATGCCAGTGGCGAAGTCGTGTTGGACGGCCGTCGCCTCGACACGCTGGACGTGACCGCTCGGGTGCGCGCCGGACTCGTGCTGGTACCGGAGGACCGACAGAGAGCTGGGCTCTTTCCGAGCATGTCGGTGCTGCACAACATGACGATGTCGAGCCTGCACCTGCTGTCCGCGCACGGGTGGCTGGCAGCGGGCCGCGAACAGGTTGTTGCCGAGCGTCTGACGGCGACACTCCAGATCAAGGCGCCGGCGCTGAGAATGCCGGTCAGCGTGTTGAGCGGTGGCAACCAGCAGAAGGTCGTGATTGCGCGAGGCGCGATGCTCCGGCCCAAGGTGCTCCTCCTCGATGAGCCGACCCGCGGCGTGGATGTCGCGGCCAAGGCCGAGATCCTGGCGTGCATGCGTCAGCTCGCCGAGGACGGAATGGCCGTGGTCTTCGCGTCCTCGGACTTGCACGAGATCTTCGCGGTGGCGAGCCGTGTGCTCGTCATGGCCCGAGGGCGGATCGTCGCCGAGCACCAAGCGGGCGAGGCGACCGAGCACGCGCTGGCGTCGGCGGCGTCGGCGATGACCGATCAGTTGATCGGAGAGGTCGATGCGCGTGCTTGACAGTGCGGCCGGCACGGCGTGGACCAGGCGTGCGCCCAGGCGCGGCTCGGTCGTCGATCTGCTGCTGCGGCTCCGCGCGCTCATCGCGCTGATTGGCTTGGTGACGGCGTTTGCGTTGCTGACGCCGGAGTTTCTCACGACGGGCAATCTCACGATCCTCGTCAAGCACGTTGCCATCAACGCGATTCTCGCGATCGGCATGACGTTCGTGATCTTGAGCGGTGGAATCGATCTCTCCGTCGGCTCGATCGCGGGGCTGACGGGCATGATCGCCGGCGCGCTGATCGATCAGGGGCTGGTGCTGCACTGGGCGGGCAGCGTCGTGTACTTCCACACCTGGCTGGTCGTCACGATGGGTCTCGCCGCCGGCATCGTGCTCGGCATGCTCAACGGCCTTCTGGTCGCGCGCCTGCGCGTGGCGCCATTCATCGCCACGCTGGGCGTGCTCTACGTCGCGCGCGGGGCGGCGTTGCTGCTGTCCGGCGGCGCGACCTTCCCGAACCTTGCCGGCAGCGCCGATCTCGGCAATACCGGATTTTCGTGGCTGGGGACCGGACTCGTGGCAGGCGTCCCGGTGCCGATCTGGTTGATGGCGGGCGTGACGCTGGTGGCGATGCTGGTAGCGAATCGCACGCCCTTTGGCCGGCAGGTCTATGCCGTGGGCGGGAACGCCCGGGCGGCGCTGCTGTCGGGCGTTCGCGTCACGCGCGTGACCTGCACGGTCTACGTCATTTCCGGATTCTGCGCCGCGCTCGTGGGGCTGATCATCGCGTCGCAACTGGGTGCGGCACATCCCGCCACCGGTGAGACGTTCGAGCTGAACGCCATCGCCGCCGTCGTGCTTGGCGGCACGTCGCTAATGGGCGGCCGCGGCACCATTGGCGGCACGTTGATCGGTGCGTTCGTCATCGGCGTCCTGGCCGACGGCCTGGTGTTGATGGGCGTGTCGGAGTTCTGGCAGATGGTGATCAAAGGGCTCGTCATCGTGCTCGCCGTCATCCTGGACCAGTTCCAGAAGAGGTCTTCGTGATGCCCACTCGTCGTCGCCACGCACGCGCGCTGATCGCGGCCGTGGCCTTGCTCTCGAGCAGTCTCGCGTGTCAGAACGCCGGCAGCCCGCAAGCGCCGGCAGGCCCGAAGCTCATCGCCATCATCACGCCGTCGCACGACAATCCGTTCTTCAAGGCCGAAGCCGACGCGGCGGCGCAGGCGGCGCGCGAGCTGGGCTACGAGGTACTCGTCAACTCGCACGGCGACGACGCCCACACGCAAGATCAGCTCATCGACGTCGCGATTTCACGCCGGGCCGCGGCGATCGTGCTCGATAACGCCGGCGCGGACGCGTCGGTCGCGGCGGTGACCAAGGCCAAGGCGAGAGGCGTGCCGAGCTTTCTCATCGATCGCGAGATCAACGCGACCGGGGTCGCGGTCGCCCAGATCGTCTCGAACAACTACCAGGGCGCGGTGGTCGGCGCGGAGGAGTTCGTGCGCCTGATGGGAGAATCGGGCAGCTACGTGGAGCTGGTCGGTCGCGAGTCCGACACCAACGCCGGCGTCCGCAGTCGTGGCTTTCACGACGTGCTCGACAAGTACCCGGATCTGAAGATGGTGGGTCGGCAGAGCGCGAACTGGAGTCAGACGGAGGCGTTCCAGAAGATGGAAACGCTCATTCAAGGGAACCGCGGCATCAAGGGCGTGATCGCCGGGAACGACACGATGGCGGTCGGCGCCATGGCCGCGCTGAAGGCCGCGGGCCTGGGCCAGGTCATCGTCGTGGGATTCGACGGCAGCCCCGATGCCATCGCGTCGATCACCGCGCGCGAGATGAAGGCTACGGTCCTGCAGCCCGCCGTGCAGATCGCCCGCCTCGCCGTCGAGCAGGCCCACCGCTACCTCACGACTGGCGCAACCGGACAATCGGAGAAGCAGGCGATCGACTGCGAGCTGGTGACGCTGGACAACGCACACGAGTTCGGCGTCTTCGGACGCAGGTAACGGAGGCACCTGGCCGTATGTCCAAGACCACACTCGGCGTGATCGTCGGCAACCGCAACTTCTTTCCCGACCAGCTCGTGTCGGAGGCCAGACGCGACATCCTGGCGCTCTTCGAGACGCTCGACATCGACGCGGTGATGCTCGAGGAGCGGGAGACCAAGCTGGGCGCGGTCGAGACCTGGGAGCATGCGAAGGCCTGCGCCGACCTGTTTCGCCGCCACCGCGACCGCATCGATGGTGTGCTCGTCTCGCTGCCGAATTTCGGCGACGAGAAAGGGGTGGCGGATACCCTCAAGCTCGCCGAGCTGAACGTCCCGGTGTTGATTCAGGCTTATCCCGACGATCTCACCCAACTCCAGGTCGAGCGGCGGCGCGATGCCTTCTGCGGCAAGGTCTCGGTCTGCAACAACCTGCGCCAGTACGGGATTCCCTTCACGCTGACCGACCGACACACGATCCACCCCTCGTCGGCCGGATTTCGAGCGGAGCTCGAGCGCTTCTGCGGCACCTGTCGTGTCGTCAAGGGCTTGCGCCGCGCACGGGTCGGCGCGATCGGGGCTCGTCCCAATGCGTTCAACACCACGCGGTACAGCGAGAAGCTCCTGGAGGCGAGCGGCATCAGCGTCAGCACCATCGACCTGTCCGAGGTGCTCGAGAACGCCCGCCGGCTGGACGACCGCGACATTCGCGTCAAGCAGAAGCTCTCCGAGATTGGCGGATACGCGGCCGCGCCCGGCGTGCCGAGCGACGCGCTGCTGTTGATGGCGAAGTTTGGCGTCGTGGTCAGCGACTGGATGCTGCGCTTGGATCTCGAGGCGTCGGCGATTCAATGCTGGAGCTCGCTGCAGCAGAACTACGGCGTGAACTGCTGCACCATCATGAGCATGATGAGCGAGAAGCTGATGCCCAGCGCCTGCGAAGTCGACGTCGCCGGCACCGTGGCGATGTATGCGATGCAGCTCGCGTCGGGTGTGCCGAGCGCGCTGGTCGACTGGAACAACAACTACGGAGACGACCCGAACAAATGCGTCTTCTTCCACTGCGGCAATTGGGCGAAGACCTACGTTCCCGACGTGACGATCGCGACGGCACCGATTCTCGGCACCGTGCTGGGCGAGGAGAACACCTACGGCGCGCTCGCCGGGCGGACGCCAGGCGGCGGTCCCGTCACGTTCTCCCGCGTGTCGACCGACGACCGCAACGGCTGCATCCGCACCTACGTGGGGGAGGGTCGCTTTACGGCGGATCCGCTCCAGACTTTCGGGACGAGGGCCGTGGTCGAAGTGCCCGGACTGCAGGATCTGATGCGCCACATCTGCCGCCATGGCTTCGAGCACCACGCCGCGATGAACGCGTCGCGATCCGCCGCGATCCTGGCCGAGGCATTCTCCCAATACCTCGGATGGGACGTGTACGTGCACGATTCTGAGAGACGGAACGCCTGATCCCGGAATCGATCCAGCAACCGATCACGGATTGTTCGCCTTAATCAAACGATCCAGATCGGCGATGAACTCGTTCCGGGCGGCCCACGACGGATTGGTCGTCAGGTATGAAAGGGCATAGCGGCGTCCTGGACCTTCGAGCAGCACCGCGTCGTGGCGCACGCTGTTGGTGAGGCCGCACTTGGTCGCCCGTCTCGTGACGCCAGCGATCGAGACGAAGCCACACCCGCCTTTGAGCAGCGCTTCGATGCCTGCTGATGCGGATCCGTTCACGAGCCGCGCTTGCGCCAGCAGGGTCATGAAGGTGGCCGCCGACAGCGCCGTCAACGTGATGCCCGTGGCGCCCAGCGGGTTCTTGGCCCACACGATCGGATTGTTGCCGCTGTGGCACACCTTGCTGCGCGGCGCGGTCACTGTCGCGTTGAGATAGGTGTTGCCAAACCAGACACCGCCACGAGTGGGGTGGCGGAGCCCCGACTGAAACGCGACCGATGCGAGATACTCGAACCCGAGGCGCATGATCAGCTCGCTCGCGCGGGTCGTGCTCACACCTGAGAACGATCGGGTCACCATCTCGTTGAGATGCTTGGTGAGGGTTGCGCTCGCCCGCACGCTGGCGGTGGCACCCCTGTCGTCGATGTCGACCAGCCATTTCAGATCCGGCTTACAGATCAGCGCCTTCCATTCCGCGTCCGCCTGCGCGCTGAGAGCGGCTGCCGTCTTGAGCGTCTTGCTGCGTGCCAACTCGTTGAGATCGAAGATCAGTTGGTGCGCCGCATAGACGATGAGCACCTTTGCGGTGCTGCCGCCGGGCATGGCGAGCGTGGAGCCCCATGCCGCGAGTCCGGGCTTGCAGATCTTGTCCCCCGTGAGGTCGACGAGCGCCACGCGCAGCCGATCTTCCTTGTGCGGCGTCCGGGTCTTCCGGCTCTCCGCGGAGAGCATCGCCGCGTACTTCGGCGTGTCGAGGATCAGGCGCACCAGCTTGGCGTCGAGCGCGGTATCGAAGATCAAGGTGTCGTCGGCCTTGATGAATCCTGGGTTCATCGTCTTGGGCGACATCGGCGACGCGCTTGCCGCAGAACTGAAGGTCTTGCCGTCCTTGCAGGTCCGCTCGACGTGCGAGTGCGACAGCGCGACGAGGCCCGACGGAACCGACGAAGAGGCGTCCGGTTCGTCCTCTTCTGATTCCATCGGAATCGGGCTCGGCCACGGCCAGCGGACGTACTGCTGGCTCTCGCCGCCGGCGGCACGCGGCAGCCAGGCGGCCTCGATGGCCTCAGGGCGCTGATACTCGTGGCGCAGGCGCTCGCGCGGTGCTTTGCTCGCTTGAGCCTGACGTGGCACGCAGCGTGAGAGCACCGCCTTCGCGGCTCGGGCGCCGGATTGCAACGCGCCCTCCATGTAGCCGAAGAACGCCATGCACGCATGCTCGCCGGCAAAGAAGAGACGGCTCTTGTGCGGCGTGCTCAGGAACTTCGCGATGGTGGTGACCTGGCCCACCTTCGGACAGACGTTACCGGTCTCGATGAACGGCACGCCGGGCCAATCGGCATAGCGTTCCGCGACGGGCGCAAAGCCGGGATACAAGGTGGGGAGGCGCGTGCGGAAGTGCTTGGCGCCATCCACTTTCGGCACGTTCACGCCCCCGGCGAACGCCGTGAGCTCGATGCCCTGCGACGCCAACGTCTGATTTTCGGTGCCTTCCCACGTCTGGCCGATGTCGTCGGCCAACCCGCTGGGCGCCAAGCCTCTCTTGACCCAGAAGCGATCGGACACGCGACTCAGGTACTTCACCGCCGGACCCATCGCCATTTCCATCCCAGGGGGCAGCGGCGGCGTGATGGCGATCTTCTTCCACACGTTGGGCGGCGCCGTCAGGATGACGAAGTCGAAGTCCTGCGACGCGAGGGTGCCGCGTCCTACATCCAGCCACGTGACCTTGGCGTGCGACGCCTCGACGATCTCGATCTTCACCACCGGCGCGCTCGTCTGTGCCTTGAACCGGCCGAGCTCGAGCATCATCACCGCCAGTCGGTCGTTGCCCTCCGAGCACCGGAAGTCCTCGGTCGTCGTCCAGTAGCCGTCCAGATCCACATCGGCGGCGCCGAAGCGTCCACCTGCCACCAGTGCGAGCAGTCCGAGATAGCTCTGCTCCTTCGTCGGGAACACGTTGTCGTTGCCCAGCTGCAGCTCGATGGCGTCGACGAGGTTGGGATGTCGCGTTCCCGCGGGCAGCAGCCGCACGAAGTCCGCGATCTTGTCGGCCACCGACTTGCCGTCGAGCGCCGCCGCGCCCGGTGCCGTCCACGGCGCGAAGGGATCCTTGATGACCTTGGCGTCGTTGCTGATCTTCCGGAACACGAACGTCATCTGCTCGTACAGCTTGTCGCGATTCGCCACGGACCCGCCTTTGATCCGCAGGGGCATCTCCAGGCCGGCGCCGGCGTACTGGTCCTCGCTGGTCAGCACCGTGAGGCCAAGTCCGAATTGCCGGGCGAGCGACAGCCACATCGGATGGTTCAACCCGATCAGCTCAGCACCCGCTTCGATGACACGCCCGGGAATCAACTTGCGATCGCTCTCGACGCGGCCGCCGTAGACCGAACGTGCCTCGAACACGGTGGCCCGCACGCCAAACTGCGCGAGCGTCCACGCCGCGGCCAGGCCGGAGAAGCCGGCCCCGACCACCGCGACGCCGCGCGGCAGCGCGTTGCCGCAATCCATCTGCGTGGCGGTGCGGAGCCACCCGGTGAACTCCGCCTGCTTGTCGCGTGCGCGCGCGAAGCGAGCCGCGCCGGACAGCTTGGGCCCGTAGCGCCGGTGCAGCTTTCGGTACAGCGAATGCGGCATGAGAGGTTCGCTTTCTCGCGGTCACGCCACCGGGAACGCGCTCGGGTCGAACACGAACGGCGTGGGAATCTTGGCGCTGGGCGCATACGGCCACCCGATCGAGATGCGCGCCCCGCGCGGCAAACGTTCGGGGTCAAAGGCGAGGAAGCGATACAGGTTCGGGCCGACGCGCTCGTAGGAGTCGACGATCTGGTCACCGATGAACAAGACCGGCGTCACATTGAGGATCGGCATCGGCGCCGAGGTCCGAACCAGGAGCTCGATGGCGTTCTCTTCACTGATCAGCCGTCCGAGCCGATAGAAGCGCACGGGCGGGTCGAGACGGACGCGCTTGATCTCGATGCCGCCGATGTTCGGGATATCCCGCGGTCGTTCTGGTGGTCCCTGCTGAGTCGTTTCGGAGTCCATGGTGCGCTCCTGGTGTCAGACGATCTGCCACTGGTCGAAGGCCAGCGCTCGGCCGTCACCGCGATTGAGGTGGAGGACGATGGCTTTGATCTTGTCAATCTTGAATGCGCTGTTTCGTGCGAAGCAGCTGGCCGGGAACCTGAAGGTCTTTGGCATCGTCTTTGTCAGGTCTGCCGGGGGAACGCGGGCCAAGTCGTCGGCCTTGCGATCGAACGGCCGCGGCACGCCGCCGGTCTCGTCGGAATCGACGAACACTGTGGTGTTGCTCACGTCCACGAGGCCAATCTTGAATCCCGTTGCGCCCGACGGAATCGATCCCGCGTAGACCTCGGCGCAACGAATCCAAATCTCCTTGCCCTTCAAGTTGGAAACGGCGTTCAGCGGCGATGTGAACTGATTCGTCGCCGACGAACGCTTGACGATCAGTCCGTTCGTGCTGCCGAAGAAGCTGCGGTTGAAGGCAGCTGCGCTCTGGCTGAATGGCTTCTCGTCGGCGGTCCCGAAGCCGAACTTCGTGATGGGCTTGAGCAATCGATTCTGTCCGGGCGTGCCATCCTGGTGGTCATCCACCGTCAGCGCGCTGGCGAGCTCGGCGGAGATGTGAATCTTGTCGTTGCGCACGCCAGGCGGCAGCTCACGTCCGGTGACGATGCTCTCGAAGCTCGTCGTGGTGAGCGTGGTCCTGAACAAGGCGCACGCGTAGACCGAGAGGATGCGCTGGTGATCGGCCGGCGGCATCGGTGCCGCACCGGATCGCCGGTCCGGCTTTGCGACCCATTCGGTGTTGAAGAAGTTGTGGTTGGCTTCGTGGATGTACAACTGAGATTTGAACGGAGCGGGAACGGCGTTGTCGTAGAACACCGCGCCGTCGTTCCCCCGCACGTCTCCGTCTCCGGCCGGCAAGATGGTCATGAACGCGAAGCCGCGAGGAATACCGCTCGACGCGCTGTTGTTCGTCGGCGCGAGCGCCAGCACCGCCTTGAAAGTGACACCGGCCGCGGCTCTCGCGCCGGACATCTCTGGAACCACGAGCACGGCCTCTCCGCCGCGCGAGTGGCCCAGCAGCCCGACGCGTCCGAAGTCCAGGTGTCCGCCGAAGATCCGATTGCCGCCGCTGTCGAGCGACTGGAAGTGCTTGATCGACGCCGCAATTATCTCCGCGCGATCGATGATGTTCGGCGGGCCGCCGGTGCGGCAGTTGGTTTCGTTGCAGTCCACCGACACCGAGGCGATGCCCATGCGCGCCAACGCTTCCTGCAGATAGATGTACCCCTTGTGATTGGGAATGACGGGAAATCCAGCTGTACCGGAGTCGCCGGCGCAGAACTCCAGAGCCCGGTTGGCTGGATCGTGGACCGTCCCGTGATTGCCATGGGCGATGAACACGATCGGCACGCGCGTCCCTGCGCTGGTATCGAAGTCGGTGCCGGAGCCGTCGGTCTTGGCTGGATAGAAAGCAGTCCCGGCAACCCGCCGCGTCTTACCGTTGGACGTGGTGATCGTACCCGCGGAGTAGTCGACCGTCCCGGCCTTGGTCAGAACCAGCGCGGTTGGATCGCCGGAGGCCGTCGGCGTGAGGGCGCACTTCGTGACCTTCGGCGGCTTCGGCTTCGGAGGCTGTTTCGGCAGCTGACACAGCGTCGGCCGCGCGTTCGCGATCACGGGCAGTGACGGCGCCTCGCCGAAATCGCCGTCAAAGCCTTCGATCGGCAGATCGCAGCGGCCCGCCTTGCCTTGCTTGATCAACACGAACGTGGCCCACGCGCCGCGCAGCGCGCGGTCCATGCGCTGTGGGTCCTTGCGGATACCGTGATGACCCTTCGGCGGATCGCCGCCCTTGAACAGGATGGTCGGCGGCTGCGCGGCGGCGAAGTCTCCGGGCTCGAGGATGACGGCCGCGTCTTGTCCCTTGGGGATCAGCTCCCACCGCACCGTGCCGTGGCGCGCCGCCAGCTCCGCTGCCTTCTTCAGGTTGTCGCCGAAGATGCCGGCCAGCTCGCCGGCCTTGATCGCGCTGAGCATGCCCACGGCGTCGGCGCGTGCGTCGGGCGTGCCCTTCGACATGCGTATCAGCGAGAACTGCGCGTCCGGATCGATGCGCTCGTCGATCACCGCGTTCGCCGGAAACGCCGGCTTGTCCGACGGTAACGGCGTGGGCGGCACCGGGGGCAACGGCAGCGGCGGAACCGGTATCGGCGGAAACGGCTCCGGAGGCGCCGGGGGAATGGGCGGCAGCGGCAGCTCTCCACCCGAGGCCTGATCTAGCGCAGTCCAGGTCTTGGCGCCGACCACGCCATCCCACTCGCTAGGCGCGTTGGGAAACGCCCTCCGCTGGAAGGCGATGACGGCTTTTTGCGTCTTCTCACCGAAGTCCCCATCTTCGACCAGCGGTGCGCCCGGGAGCCCTGGACGCCCCTGAGCGATCTCTCGGGCATGGGCGATGTTGAGCTTCGATTGCGCCTCACGGACCGCCGGGCCCTTGGAGCCGCGCCGAATCATGGGGCGTCCGGCGCTTTCGGCGAGCTCGCTGATCTCCGATGCGAACTCGGTCGCGAAGTCAGCGGTCATCTCCGCCGTGTCCGCCTCCAAAGCTTCGGCGCGCGGGCTGCGCTGACGTTGAGACCGACGACGAGGTGTGGGAGGTGCGGGCGCTGGCTGATTGCCCGCGACGAGATTGAGGTGCGCGATCGTGTCGGGCCCGACCGTGCCGTCCCACTTCGCCGGGTCCGAGAACACCTGTTGCTGAAACGCGGTCACGGCCTGCTGCATGCGTTGGCTGAATTGCCCATCCTCGGGAAGAGGACAGCCGGTCAGTCCGAGAAGACCCAGGGCCGTCGAATCCGCGTGCACACGATTCAGCTTTTGCTGCGCCTCGCGCACCGCGTCGCCGCGCATGCCCAGACTCAAAACATTGGTCGCACCAGCGGTTGGTCCACCAGACGGCAGCAGTGCGGCCTCATCGAGCTCGGCGGCTTCGCCGAACATCCCCAGAGGACGCAGCAGCAGCGTGTCGCGCAGCACGTTGCCGTTCGCGTCGCCCAACCGTCGCGCGAATCGATGATCCATGGTGTGGGCCCGCGGGCCAGGTTCGACCACGTGCAGATACCAGCCGGCGGGAGGACTCGGATAGCCTTCACCGCGAAGGTTCACATCGGGGAGCCGCTCGTACCAGTACAGCCCCGGTGATGCAACTACACCGACGTGTCCCCAGTTCTCGGCCAGCGCGACCCGCACCAGCAGATCGCCTGGTTGGGGCTCGAGGCCGGCTCGCGGCTGGCCCGGCGCCGCGACGACGGCAAAGCGCGGCGCGTACAGATCGCGAAGCGCCCCGCGCGCTCCGTACGGATCGGATTGCGCGAGCGTGTTGAAGAGCGTCGTCGCCGACGGCATGAGGCCGGTCAACCCGAAGCGATCGCCAATGCCGCCATCACCCTCGGCATACGCCGACTCGGCGCCGGCGGCTTCGTCGAGCACGGCCTCCAGCCACGAGGCCGAT
>DAINCF010000192.1:10843-12482 GCA_036732565.1 Vicinamibacterales bacterium | reverse complement strand
GCTTGAGCGCACCGACGGTATTGCGACGCACATCGCGATGAGCGCCACAAGAGGCAAACGGCTCGTCGCTCTCATCTCCGTGCTATCGGCCGCGCCGCGATCCGCCATAGTGGTCGCGGCTCGAAGCGCACGTCGAGCTAACCCTTCCTGCGCCGTTGTACCTCGGAGATCGCGACGCCGCCGCCGAGCCGTCCATCTTCGAGCTCTTCGAGGGTCTTGCCGAGCACGAGATCGATATTGCCGGTCAGCTCGCCGATCTTCGAGCCAGCCACGGGGATGAAGTCGACCATCACCGTCTCCAGCAACTGCGGATCGATGCGCTTGGTGATGCCGTCACGCGCGTTGTCGGGGTGGCCTTTGACCAGCAGCTGGGTTGTGAACACCCGCTTGCCGTTCTTGCTGATAGCGAGGTGAATGTGCGCGGTGCGGAAGATGCCGATCAGCGTGTAGGAGATCGGCTTGATGGTGCGAAAGTAGTACTGGCCCTTCGCATCGGTGAGGAAGCGGCCATAACCCTGGAAGTTCTTGTCGTAGCCAGTCGGTTGACGCCCACCGGTGTGCACGTACGACGCGGTGCTGTCCACCTGCCAGATTTCCACGAACGCGTTTCTGACCGGCTGCCCGGTCATCGTCAGCACGCGCCCTGTGAGGTGCGACACCTCACCAACGGCCGGCGTGATCGCGTCGTTGATGATCAGCAGGTCGTTGTCGGTGTCCAACGGCATCTTGTCTGGGTAGAACGGGCCCTCGGTGGTCGACGCAGTGGCTTTGAGATCGAGCGCCTCCGCGAACAACCCGCGACGCGTGAACAGCGCGAGCGTACCGGTCGCGCCGAGAGTCCGCAGAAACCGCCGCCGCGCCGGAGATTGAGCGCTCATGGGTGTTCCTTTGCTGGAGACTGGAGCCTCACCGCCTGGTCGAGGTCCGGATTATCTCACCGTACGTGGTACAGGCCTTAGGTACGTAGCGCAGGCCCTCGGAGCGGATGTCCGGCGCGGCCTGAGTACGTAGCGCAGGCCTTTAAGGCCTGCCAGCCGTACGTAGCGCAGGCCTTCAGGCCTGCCAGCACCAAGTAGCGGGTGCCCTTCAGGCCTGCCAAGAGCCCTAGTTCGCGCCGCAAGAGTGTCATAGTGACGCGCACACGCCGATGAATGAGGAGTTCCAGGTCACCTGCCCGTACTGCGGCGAGGAGCTGACCATTTACGTCGAACCGGACGTGCGAGGGACACTCGTACAGGATTGCGAAGTGTGTTGCAATCCATGGCTGGTGCGTGTCCCGTGACGGGGACGATCGCTATGTCGACGTAACGCGCGCAGATGGATCGGAATAGATCGTACGTAGCGCCTTCAGGCCTGCCATGAAAGCGTCAATCGTCTTCGCATGGCAGGCCTAAAGGCCTGCGCTACGTACGACTCAGAATTGGAACGAGTGCGTGCGGCTCAATCGGACGAGCTTGGGTCGACCAATATCGGGCTGCAGCCGCGATCGCATCGTTGGGGTTTGTCCGTCGCCGCTCCCGCCGCAGCCGCGGCCGAGCGCCTCGATGTTGGTGAGCTGCACGCAGTCGAGGTCCTATCTGTGCCATCTGTGCCATCTGTGCCATCTGTGCCATCTGTGCCATCTGTGCCATCTGTGCCA
>DAINCF010000192.1:0-10743 GCA_036732565.1 Vicinamibacterales bacterium | reverse complement strand
ATCTGTGCCATCTGTGCCATCTGTGCCATCTGTGCCATCTGTGCCATCTGTGCCATCTGTGTCGTCTGTGTTGGCTTGGTTTTGAGCCGCAGGAGAACATCCGCTTGACCAACACCGCTCGTCGTTTCGCGGACAACCCGCGCTTTCAGCACTTCATCCTCGCTGTCATCGTCGTCGGCGCAATCGTCATCGGCGTAGAGACGTCACCGACGCTCACCGCCCGTTACGACGCGGCCATCGTCGCGCTCGAGGTGCTGATTCAGACGATCTTCGTCGCCGAGATCGCGATTCGGATCCTTGCGCACTGGCCGCGCCCGCTGGCGTTCTTTCGGAACGGCTGGAACGTGTTCGACTTCCTCGTCGTTGCCGCGTCCCTGCTGCCACAGGCCGGCGCGTTCGCCATGGTCGCGCGCCTGGCTCGGCTGATGCGGGTCACGCGGATCGTGTCGGCGTTTCCGGAACTGCGGCTGATCATCGGCACGATGGTCCGCTCGATCCCCTCGATGGGGCACGTCATCGTGCTGCTGACCCTCCTCCTGTACGTGTACGGCGTGCTTGGCTTCCATTTCTTCCGCGAAGCGGATCCCGCACACTGGGGCTCGCTCGGCACGGCATTGCTGACGCTGTTCCAGATGCTGACGCTGGAAGGTTGGGTGGAGATCCAGGCCGCGGTGCTCGAGGAGCACCCGTGGGCGTGGGTCTATTTCAGCAGCTTCGTCCTGGTCGCCGTATTCGTCGTCGTCAACCTGTTCATCGCCGTCGTCATCAACAATCTCGAATCGGTCAAACACGAGCAGCAGATCGACGCCGACCGCGCGAGCGCGCATCGGGGTCTCCTCGAAGCCAGCGAGACGCTGCGACTGCGCCTCGAAGAGCTGGAGAGTCGGCTCCGTGCCACGCCGCCTCGGCCCAGCGGTGCGGCCGCGCCGTTCCCGCGTGACCTTCAAGAAGAGCGAGGACGAGAATGATCGAGGGCCCACGCCTGGCAGCATAAATTTACAGCGGCGTCATCCTCTCCTTTTCCGTCTGTTTACTGCGCGCGTATACAGTTGCGGGCGCTCGGAGCAACGGGCGATTCAAGGAGAACGAGATGACCGACTCGCTTCACACCTCCCGCCGCCGGTTCCTGCAGGCGACGATGACGACCGCCGCTGGGCTGGTCGTGCCTGCATGGAGCCTGACCAAGGGTGCGCCGGCCATCATCGCGGCGCAGAGCGAGCGGCCGCAGGCCCTTCAAGGACTGCAGTTCGGCGACCCCGGCGATGGAGCGGTGGTGGTGTGGAGCCGCAGCGATCGGCCCGCGCGCATGCTGGTCGACTGGTCCTACGACGAGCAGTTCAGTAGAGTGCATCGTCTCATCGGCCCGCACGCGCTGGAGACGACGGACTTCACGGTGCGACAGGATATCGGCGGGTTGAAGCCCGGCCGCGAGGTCTTCGTACGCGTGTCGTTTCAGAGCCTGGACAACGATCGTGCGACCAGCGAGCCCATCGCTGGTCGGTTCGTGGTACCGCCCGCCGACGATCGCGAACGCGGCGATGACGACGACCGCTGGTTCGACCGCGGACGGACCGATCTCCGCTTCCAGTGGGGCGGAGACACGGCGGGTCAGGGCTGGGGCATCAATCCGGACTTTGGCGGGATGAAGATCTACGAGGCGATGCGCCAGCGGAGTCCGCTGTTCTTCATTCACAGCGGCGACACCATCTACGCCGATGGTCCGATCTCCCAGTCGGCCGCAGCCGAGGGCGGCCGCACCTGGACCAATCTCGTGACCCCAGAGGTGGCCAAGGTCGCCGAAACGCTCGATGAGTTCCGCGGGCGGTACCGCTACAACCTGCTGGACGAGAACGTGCGCCGCTTCAACGCCGAAGTGCCGCAGATCTGGCAGTGGGACGACCACGAAGTCACCAATAACTGGTCCGACGCGAAAAGTCTCGACGCCGATGCGCGTTACACCGAGAAGGACGTCCCGTTGCTCATCGCGCGCGGCTCGCGTGCGTTCCTCGAGTACTCGCCGATGCGACCGTTCGATGCGCGCGAGTCGCAGCGCGTGTACCGCAGCTATCGCTACGGCCCGCTGCTGGAGCTCTTCGTCGTCGACATGCGCTCGTACCGCGGTCCCAACTCCGCGAACCTGCAGGCGATGCCCGATGCCGACACGGCGCTCCTCGGCCGCGAGCAGCTGGAGTGGCTGAAGGCCGGCCTGCGGAAGTCGCGTGCGGTGTGGAAGGTGGTGGCCGCCGACATGCCGATCGGCTTGAACGTCGGCGACGGGACCACATCGAGCGGACAGCCGCGGTGGGAGGCCGTCGCCAACGGTGAGGTCGGGTCGCCGAAAGGCCGGGAGCTGGAGTTCGCGGAGCTCCTGAGCCATCTCCGGCGGCACCGCGTGCGCAACGTCGTGTGGCTCACCGCCGACGTGCACTACTGCGCGGCGCACTACTACGATCCGAACCGCGCGGCCTTCCGCGATTTCGACGGCTTCTGGGAGTTCGTCTCGGGCCCTCTCAACGCTGGCAGCTTCGGACCGAACGCCCTGGATGGCACATTCGGGCCCCAGGTCGTGTTCGTCAAGGCGCCGCCGGCAGGGCAGGTCAATCTCTCCCCGTACAGCGGCTTGCAGTTCTTCGGCGAGGTGAACATCTCTGCCCACGGCGGCGACATGACCGTCGACCTGCGAGACATCAACGGCACGTCGGTCTTCAGCCGACGACTGTCACCGCAGATGTTTTGACGGCTGTCCGGCGCGAGCCGAACCCATAGCCGGAAACGATAGATGCGCGCCAGCTAGAGGAGGTTCTCCTTCTCGAGAGTCTGCGGAGGCCTACTTGGTTCCCGCCACGCCCTCTTTGAGGAATTCGACGAGCGGCGGCAGCACCTTGTCCGGCGCTTCGAGGTGGGGAACGTGTCCGAGTCCTGGAAGCAGCCGCACGCGGCCGTTGCCGTTGGGGATGCTCTTGGCGAGGAACGCCATGCGCTCCTGGAACCGCGCCGCGGGACCGAGCAGCATGTCCTCGGCGCCTCCGAACGCGAGCGTCGGCACCTGAATGTGCGCCCAGTCGTAGACCACCGGGTCGCCGTAGAGCATCTGGCCGATCAGAGCCTGGACCATCGCCAGCTTCGGCCACTCGGCGCTGAGCGTCCACGAGTAGCGGATACGCGTGTAAGTCTCGAACTCGTCGTTCCACGCCTTCGGGTCGTGGGCCACGTAGCGGCTCAGCCCGGTCCTGACGCTCTGGTAGTCGGTCTTGAGCGTCTGCTGATACGCGTCATCGATCGGCGTCATCGGCCGGTCGAAACGGCCGTCGGTCAGACCGATCGGGTTGTAGATCACCAGCCGCTCCACCGCCTTCGGATACTGCGTCGCGAATCGCGCCGTCAGCATGCCGCCCATGGAATGGCCGATCACCATCGCGCGTTCGATCTTCTCCTTCTGCAGGATCAGAAACGTGTTACGCGCCTGCGAGTTGAAGTTGTAGGGCGCGATCGGCTTCGACGATCGGCCGTAGCCAATCTGGTCGGGGACGATGACGCGGAAGCCTTCCTTGGTGAGGCCGTCGATGATCGCCTTGAAGTAGAAGCCACCAAAGTTGTTGCCGTGCAACAGCAGCACCGTGTGACCGTTGGCGGTCCCCTGCGGCGCGACGTCCATGTAGGCGATGCGAACATCCTGCGTATACACGCGGATGTCGAGGTACTTGCTCGGGTACGGGTACGGGCACTCGTCGCAGGTGATGCTGCCCGGTTTGACATCGGTAGGCGTGGGCACGGGTGGCAGAACGCTGCCTTGCTGCGCGGCCATCTGCGCCACGGGGTAGATCAGCACCAGGGCAAAGCTGAGCGAAGCGAAGCATGCGCGCATGGCAGCCGAATCTAGCACAAGCTCTGGCTCGACGGTCGACGGTCGACGTGGAGCGGCGCCACGAGGAGGTCTCGTGCGCCGCCCCCAGTCACGTGTGCGTCTCGCCCCGCGGAGCGGGGCAAAACGATGCTGCCACTAGCGAGGCGGAGCCACACCAATTGGTTCTTCTCGGCGGTCTGGGGCGGAGCCTCGCTAGTTCTTCGGTTCGAACAGCTCGACCAGGCGTCTATGCGCGGCGGCCTGTTGGAATCGCGGGAGTTTGCTGGCCGCCAGCAGGTACTCGGCAATCAGCACTTGGCGCTCCGTCCCGGTGGCCGCCAGGATCTTGTCCAAGATCTCGCCTATGTTTTCGTGGTGCTGGTGTCCGTCGTGATCGTCTTCGTCATGATCGCTGCGGTCGTGGCGCGGCCGCCGGAGAAGTTTGAGCGCCTCTTGTTCCGGGATGGATCGAGCGGACTTCTCGCCCTGGCTCGCGGCGAGCACGCTTGCGTCGCTTCCAGGCACCTCCGCGCTCGTGGTCGCTTGCGGCTCGGTCTGCTGGCGAAGAGTGACCGTCGACAGGAAGTCGCGAACCGTTGTGTATTGGTTCTGATCGCACAACAGGCAGACGGTGAACAGCGTGAGCGGCGGCGGCGGTGTGTAGTAGTCGCCAAGGGTGATGCCGAGGTCGGCAATGTGCCACGGCGAGCCGACGTTGCCCACGTTCGAGAGAACGAAGACTCGCCGGGCCGGAAGCGCCCCATTCAGGGTCCAGCTGCCAGCGGTCAAGTTGCTCCACACCCACCATGAACCGTTGGCGGCCTGGAAGAGGACGGAGATCGGAGTCGAACCGATCACGCGGATCGCGTTGGGCAAGAGGTAGCGAAGCGGATCGCCGGTGTGCGCGAGGTAGCGGATGCGAAGAACGCCGTCGGGACGATGCGGCAGCAGACTTCGCGGCTTGTTGAGCGGATTGATGGCGACGCAGGGATCGCCTGGAGAGCTCTGCTTGCCCATCACGCCGAGCGGATACGTCGGCGTGGTCGTGAAGCAGTTGATGGTGGGATCGGCGAAGGGGATATGGAAGTGGCCGTACTTCACGCCACTCGGGAATCCTCCATCCGGGTCCTCATCCAGATAGAGCCAATTGTCGGATGCGGGTCCGCCGCACTGATTGTAGTACCAGATGACCCCAGCGCCTGGGTACATGAACCCGTACGCCTGGCTTGGGTCGAGCAGAGAGAGCCCAAAGCTATCGCTGAACGAAACAACGCAGCTTTGTGCGTTGGCCTTGGGTGTGAGCAGGAACAGTCCGCAGAGCAAGGTCAAGAGAATCTTCATGGGATCCTTTCCTCGGCGGCTGGGGGGATCAGGGATTTTACTTGGCTCTGCGCATCCCCTTGACAATAATCAGCGCGGTTTCTGTCGCCTTGCGCCGTCGACCGAGCCCAATTCTTCTGGAGGACTCCAATGACGAAACGTCTGGTGGTTGTTGTCTCCGCGATGGCGCTGATTGCGACGGCCGTGTTTGCCGAGCCTCAGCAGTGGAAGAAGATCCAAGAGATTCTGAGCGGGTATCAAGAAACGCCCCTGGCTCTCTCGACCACGGGGACGGGCACGTTCTCGGCAAGGATCGACTCTGACCAGCAGCAGATCGAGTACCAGCTCAGTTACGCTGGCCTCGAGGGCACGGTCACGCAAGCCCACATCCACTTCGGCGCACCAGCGCAGTCCGGCGGTATTTCGGTCTTCCTCTGCACCAACCTGGGGAACGGTCCGGCGGGCACTCAGGCGTGTCCGGACGCACCGGCGACTGTCGAAGGCACCATCACGCCGGCCGATGTGATTGGGCCGGCGGGGCAGGGGATCTCAGCGGGCCAGTTCGACGAGCTCGTCCAGGCGATCCGGGCGGGCACCACTTACGCGAACGTGCATACCACCCTGTATCCGGCTGGGGAAATCCGCGCTCAGCTTCAGCCCCGCCACAATGGGCACGGTGGAGAGGGACATCGTCACTGATGACGCCCTTACGGTAGAGGCCACTTCGGCGCGACGCGCGGACCGGTTGTGAAGAGCGCGAGATCGATGGCATCGCCCATGGCTTTGTAGCCTGCGTCGCTCGGATGCAGGTAGTCGCACGAGTCGTAGCGCTCGAGGAACTTCTTCGGATCGGCCGGATCGCGCGTCGCCTCGTCGAAATCGACGATGCCATCGTAGGCGTGGCTCGTCCGAATCCATTCGTTGACCGCCTGACGCTTCGCTTCGCCCACGTCGGTGTAGTTCGGCGCGCCCCAGAATGGCGTCAACGTCGCTCCCACGATCTTGAGTCCGCGCGCGTGCGCCTGCGCGATCAGCTGCTTGTGCGCGGCGATGAGATCGTCGGCGGTTGGTGTCGGATTCTGCCGCGCGTTGTTGATGTCGTTGATGCCCTCCAGCACGATGACGTGCGTCACACCTGGCACCGACAGCACGTGGCGCTCGAACCGCGCCAGCGCGTTGATGCCGGCACCGACCGCCCGCACATCGACACCGGCAGGCAGCCACGTTTCGCTCAACAAGCGATTGCCGCCGATACCCGCGTTCAGGACTCCCATCCTTGCTCCCTGCGCTTGTAGCCGTCGTGCCAGGAAGTTGGGCCACCGACTGTTCGTGTCCCGCGTCGATCCCGAACCATCGGTAATCGAGTCGCCGAACGCGACGATGGCGCCGGTGGCGTCAGGCGCGACAACGTCCACACGCGAAAGCAGGAACCAGCTCTGCGTCGTGCCGACCACCGGCATCGTCGTGGCTCCAACGTGGCTGCCGGTTTCCGAGATGTAGCTGGTCTGGTGAGCAGCACCATGCATCGTCAGCGTGGCGGGCGCGTTGGTAGTCCCGGGCAGATACAGGTCGATGGCGAGGTCCGAAAGCGGCGGTACCGTCAGGTTGACGGGATCGCTGTAGGCGACGGCGTTCGCGGGAATGGTCATCGTCGGCCTGCCGCTGAACGTCAGCGCGCCGCCCGACCCGGACTTGATGGATCCGTCGCGGTCGCGAAGCGCGATGTGCGCGGCGCCAATGGTCATCGGCGCGGTGCCGTAGGCATTGCTGAGCACGACGCGCACCTGCGATCCGCCGATGCTGGTGTGAACGATCTGCCGCAGCGTTTGATTCGTAAAGTGGAGGTACGGCTGCGGCGCGAAGACCTGTCCGGGGGGCGGAACCACGGGCGGAGGGGCAGGTGCCGGACACCGCGTGTGAGCCAGGAAGGGCGGAAGAGGAGGTGTCGGCGGCACCGGGTTCTGTGGACGGCCGACTTCCGCGGTCGCCCATGTGGCCACCCAGCGATCGGCGGGGCCAGGTTGCGCCAAGGCGTCGGCCCCACCGCAGAGGACCACGAACGCGAGCACGAGTACCGCAAGGGCACCGACACTCGCACCGCTCCCGATTCGTCTGGACCGCTCCGTCGTGGATCTCATCGCCACTCCCCTTTCAGCTCGTCGGCAGAATGTCGCGATTCTGCCACAGGCTGTCAGGGCGAGAGCCGTTCGATCAGCAACTCCGCGCCGCCGGGCGCGATGAGCGTGACGGGTGCCAGCGTGCCAAAGAGCTGCACCTGGACGGTGCTGTTGGTCGAAATCAACGACAGCATCGTCGAGCGACAGTATTTGTCGGTCGGGGTCGCCGGAGTGATGACCGACGCATTGATCGCACTGCCGTTGATGACGAGTCGCGTGCTCGCCGAACTGTTCATGGTAAGACGCACGCAGTAGGAGAACCGGTAGGTGCCGGCCAATGGCAGCGTCACGATGGGACTTGATAGATTCATGTTCGTGGCGACCGCGGTATCGAACAATTGGATGCTGACCCCCCCGATGGTCACGTTGTAGGCACTGCCCTGGTTGTTGGAGAACGATCCGTAGGCTGACAGTCCGATGCCTGCCGGACCCGTGGGGCCTGTTGCGCCCGTCGCGCCGGCGAGGCCCGGCGACCCGGTGGGACCCGCGGCGCCGGTTGCACCCGTTGGACCAGTCGCGATCGTCACACCCTCGAGGGTCCGCCGGAGCAGGCTCCCGGCCAGCACCAGCCCGGCTCCTCCATTGATCGCCATGCTCGTGACCACATTTCCAGAGACCCCCGAGATGCCGGCCACGAGGACACCATTCCCGATCGCGACCGTGCCGGCATTCAGCTGATACGGCTGCGTGAGCTGAATAGGCTGCGCCGCGCTTCCCACCATCGACACGACGACATCGATCGCCACTATGCCGGAGGCGCCGGGCGTACACGTGGCAGGTGGTGTGAAGGCGAAGGAGCCTCCGACCTGGCTCGTGCCCGCCGCCGTCGCCAACGTGGCCGCGATGACAAACTCTCCGCTGACGGCGCACGCCGTGAGTTGGGCCGCTGCCGGGCGCGCCACGCCGCATACGCCAAGTGCGACCGCCAGCACCGTGGCAGTTCGATACCCTCGCATCATCACCCTCCTGTTGGCTCGCGACCGTCTCACGCTCGAGCGTGCGCCGCAAGTGTATCCGAGGCGTTGGTGTTGACAGTCGACATCAATCGTATTAGTGTCGTCTATCGACACCAATGCCCCGCCGCGCGACATCGGAACTGCTTCCCGGCACGCTCGATCTGCTGATCCTGCGCACGCTTCAAACCGAAGCGCTGCATGGCTGGGCGATCTCGGAACGGATCCAGCAGATCTCCGAGGATGTGCTGCAGATCAACCAGGGGTCGCTCTACCCTGCCCTGCATCGCCTCGAGCACCAGGGGTGGATTGAAGCGGAATGGGCGATCTCCGAACTGGGTCGGCGGGCGAAGTACTATCGGCTCACCGGTTCTGGCCGACGCCAACTGGTCATCGAGGCGCGGGAGTGGGAACGCATGTCGGCCGCGATCGGCCGCGTCATGAAGCTGGCATAGCCACCGATGAATCTGCGCGACTGGCAACTACGCGCCCGCGCACTCGTGGCGCCCAAACGCGTCGAGCGCGAGCTCGACGAAGAGCTCTCCTTCCACGTCGAGCGGGAAACGCAAAAGCTCGTCGAGCAGGGCACGGACCCGGCTGAGGCGCGCCTGAAGGCGCTTGCGCGCTTCGGTTCGACGACGCTCGCCGCCGATCGGTGCCGCGACGAACGGGGCACCGCCTTCGTCGACAACACGATTCGCGACCTCGTGTATGCGTTCCGCATGTTCAGACGCGCGCCGCTGGTGAGTGTGACCATAGTCCTGACCGTCGCACTCGGGCTCGGCCTGGTCGCCGCGGTGTTCACGGTGCTCAGCGCGTTCGTGTTTCGCGTCGATGCCGTGCCCGACGTGCATGAGATGTTCGCGGTCGAGCGGCCACCAACCTCCGACGGCGAGCGCCTGCGTTTCACGCGCGCGCAGTTCGACTCGCTTCGCCGTGAGACCAGCGTCTTCGCCGACGCCTACGCGCAGCTGTCCGACGTCGACAGCTACGTCGACGGGCGCTTGATGTTTGGCACGTTCGTCACGGGCAACTTCTTCCAGGTGCTCGGCGTCCCGGCGGCGCTCGGACGCCCGCTCACGCCTGCCGACGACGAGCCATTCGCGGGACAAGCGGTGATGGTCCTCAGTCACCGCGGATGGGACCGGCTGTTCGCGCGCGACCCTGCCATTCTCGGTCGCCGCCTACGCGTCAATGGGTTCACGTTCGAGGTCGTCGGCGTGATGCCCGAGCGATTTCGCGGACTGACCCTCGCACCTGACGATTATTGGGCGCCGCTGTCGATGCTCGGTCACCTTCGCCCCATCGATGGCGGTCGCGAAACGACTATCGGTCTCGACATCATCGGCCGCCTCAGACCGGGCATGTCACGGCCGGCGGCACAAGCGGGACTCGCCGTCTGGGATACCAACCAGTCGAACGACAGTCCGATCGACTCTTCGACAAGCTCAGGGTCGTTCCGAGCAAGGTCGAGGGACGAGCGCGGCGCTTCGAACATCACGCTCGTGCCGAGGCGCGGTACCGTGCCCCAGCCTCTTGAAGCAGTGGCGGTGTTCGCGCCGCTGTTCTTTGCGTTCGGCCTCATCCTGCTGATCGGCTGCGCCAACGTCGCCAACCTTCTCCTCGCGAGAGCCGTGGCGCGACAACGAGAGATTGGCATTCGGCTGTCACTTGGCGCGACGCGCCGCCGCCTCGTCCGACAGCTGTTGATGGAGAGCCTGCAGCTTGCGCTCGTGGCCGCCGCGGTCGGCTTCGCGATCTCGCGCGTGGCACTCGAGGCGATCATCTCCGCGCTGATGGCCAGCATGGCGAATCTGGGGGATATCCGATTGTCGGTCCCAGACGCGGACTGGCGTGTGCTGCTGTTTCTCTTCGTCGGTGCCGTCGTTTCGACGCTGTTTTTCGGGCTCGCCCCCGCGCTGCAAGCCACCCGCATCGAACCGATCAGGACGCTGCGCGGCGAGGTGGTCAGGGACGCGCGACCAGGACGGGCGCGGAATTTCCTGATCGGCCTGCAGGTCAGCGCGTCGGCGCTGCTGCTGATCTGCGCGGCCGTGTTCTTGCGAAGTGCGTTTGTCGCGGCCATGTTCGATCCTGGAATGCGAACGTCCGACACCGTCGCCGTCCAGATCGCGAGCGAGCCGACCCGCAATGCAATCGTGCAGGCGGTGACGGCCGAGCCGGCGGTCGCGGGAGTGGCTGCGTCGTGGCCGGACGCCGCCGGCGCGGCCCGAGCGGCGTTCGCGGAAACCAGCGGCACCAAGGCAGCCGTCGCCTACAAGTTCGTGTCGCCCGAGTACTTCAGCGTGCTCGGTATCGCGGTCGTGCACGGGCGGGCGTTCACGCCGGCGGAGCGCACGTCGAATCTCTCGGTGACCATCGTCTCCGAAGCGGCCGCGCGCGCCCTGTGGCCGAATGCCGCCGATGCGGTCGACCAGCTCATGCGCCT
>DAINCF010000191.1:0-12500 GCA_036732565.1 Vicinamibacterales bacterium | reverse complement strand
AACGCCGCGGTCGACGCGGGCGTCGCCGCGGCGCCGCGCGCGTACACGGCACGCTGGGCGCGCGTGGACAACGTCGATCCCAAAGACGATCGTGAGATCGGCACGACCGAAGGCGGCACATCGATGAAGGCGCCGGCGGCGCTGCCGACCGACACCAACGCACTCGTCGGCGTCGACATCGCGGCGCTCGATCCGCCGCTGAAGACGTGGGCAGAACCCGTCAAGCTGGTGTTTCGGCGCACGGCGGGAGGATGGCAGCTCGTCGGCCTTTCGCGGTAGACCTGGGACATGAGACTCGAGACCTGGGGCCATGGGTTCCCTGCGCCGATCCAAGACGCAGGCCGCAAGACTCGAGCCGGCTGTCTATAATTCGTACCGTGCCTGTGACGCTTGGCTCCACGGCGCTGCTGACGTCTGGACGATTGGCCGGCCGGCGCGTCGGCGTCGTCGCCAATCCCGCCTCCGTCGACGCCACCTACACCCACATCGTCGATCAGGTGCGGCGCAGCCCGCACGTGACGCTGGGCGCGATCTTCGGGCCGCAGCACGGGTTCCGATCGGACGTCCAGGACAACATGATCGAGACGCCGCACGGACGCGACGACTGCCGGCGCGTGCCAGTGTACTCGCTCTACAGCGAGACGCGCGTCCCGACCAGCGAGATGCTCGACGGTCTCGACGTACTCGTCATCGATCTGCAGGACATCGGCGCGCGCATCTACACCTACATCTACACGATGGCGAACTGCCTGATCGCGAGCGCCAGGCATGGCCTCGACGTCATCGTCTGCGACCGTCCCAATCCGATCGGCGGCGCCGACGTCGAAGGACCGGTGCTCGATCCCGCGTACACCTCGTTCGTCGGCATGTTCCCGATTCCGATGCGGCACGGCATGACGATTGGCGAGCTCGCGCGGCTGTTCAACGAGCACTTCGCGATCGGCGCACGGCTCGAGGTCGTGCCGATGAGCGGGTGGTCGCGCACGAGCTACGGCGACAGCACGGGCATCCCCTGGGTCATGCCGTCCCCCAACATACCCACGCTCGATACCGCGATCGTCTATCCGGGGACGGTGTTGTTCGAGGGCACGATGGCCTCGGAGGGTCGCGGCACCGCGCGCCCGTTCGAGATCGTCGGAGCTCCGTGGGTGGACGCCGAACGCATGACCAGCCATATGAACGCCCAGAACCTGCCGGGCGTGCACTTTCGTTCGGTCGTGTTCGAGCCAACGTTTCAGAAGCACGCCCGCGCGACGTGCGGCGGTTGCCAGATTCACGTGCTCAACCGTGCCGCATTCAAACCGGTGCTCACGGGCGTCGCGTTGATCGAGGCGGCGCGCGCGGCGGACGCCTCGCGATTCAGTTGGCGCAAGCCCCCGTACGAATACGAGCACGACAAGGAGCCCATCGACATCCTCGCGGGCTCGCCAGCCCTGCGCGAGAGCATCGACGCCGGCGCCACGGCCGATGACATCGCCGCTGAATGGCGACATGATGTCGAGGCATTCCTGCGCCTGCGCGAGCCCTTTTTGCTCTATTCCTGATGCCGTCGCGCCTGACCTGCGAACGCACCGTGACCATCGACGCGCCGGCGGAGCGCGTCATCGCGGCGTTCTTCGACCCCGACGATCTCAGGAAGTGGTGGCAGGTCGAACGATCGATCACCGTGCCACGATCGCTCGGTGCCTATGCCATCGAGTGGAAGACTACGACGTTCGACGATGATGTGCTGGGACCGCTGGGGGGCGTGTTTCATGGATCGGTGATCGAGTACGAGCCAGGCGTCGAGTTCTTCGTCGCCGACGCCTACTGGCAGCCCCCGGTCGGCGAGCCCATTGGGCCGATGGCGCTGGAAGTCCGGTGCCGTCCAGCGCGCGGCGGTGCCGTCACCGAGCTAACCATTCGCCAGACCGGCGAGAATGCCGGCGTGCGATGGTCGAGGTACTTCATGATCGTCACTGCCGGCTGGGAGCGCGCGCTCGCGGACCTCAAGATGTATCTGGCTCGCGCCTGAGGCCGATGACGTGACCCGACCACAGCTGTCGCTGATCAAAGCCCTCGGTCTGTGGGACGTCGTCGCGATGAACATCGTCGCGATCGTCGGCCTGCGATGGATCTCGCGCAGCGCGCGAGTGGGCGCACCGTCGATCACGCTGTGGCTGCTCGCGTGCCTCGTCTTCTTCGTGCCTCTGGCAATCGCGCTCGTCGATCTGTCCCGTCGCTATCCGGAACAGGGCGGCATCTATGCGTGGGTGCGCCGCGCCTTCGGCCAGGGGCATGGCTACGCCTGCGGCTGGTGCATGTGGGTCAACAACCTGTTCTACTTCCCATCGCTGTTGCTGTTCGCCGCCGCGAACGTCACGCTCGTCGCCGGTGGCCCGGAGCTCGCCGACAATCGCGCCTACTCGATCCTCTTCGTGCTCGGGTTTCTCTGGGCCACGACGCTGCTGAACATCGTTGGCCTGACGGCCAGCAAGTGGCTGCAGCACGTCGGTAGTATCGCCACATGGATTCCGGCGGCGCTCCTGATGATCTGCGGCGCCATCGCGTTCGCGACGTTCGGATCGGCAACCTCATTCGCGCCGGATCAGCTCGTGCCACGTGACGACCTGTTGAGCACGCTGAGCCTGTGGTCGGCCATGTGCTTCGCGTTCTCGGGCTTCGAGATCGCCTCCATGGTTGGCCAGGAAGTGAAGAACCCCAGACGCACCATCCCGCTCGGCATCATCCTGTCTGGCATCGCCATCACCGCTATCTACATCTTCAGCTCCGCATCGGTGCTGGTGGCGGTGCCGGCGAGTGAGCTGGCGGAGCGCAGCGGCATCGCCGATGCCGTCGATCTGATCACGAGCCGACTCGGCCTGGCCGGCTTCGGCGCATTCACCGGCCTGCTGCTCGCCATCGGGGCGATCGCCGGCACCAGCTCGTGGGTCGCCGGATCGGCGCGCGTCCCCTTTGCCGCGGGCGTCGACGCTGTGCTGCCGCCGGCGTTCGCACGGCTGCACCCGAAGTACCGGACGCCGCACGTCGCGTTGCTCGTCCAGGGTCTCGCGTCCAGCGTGCTGTTCCTGCTCAGCGTCCTCGTCTCGCTCGGCGAGCGAGAAACGTCGCTCCAGGAGGCGTACGACATCATGGTGAACCTTACCATCCTGCTGTACTTCGTGCCCTACATGTATGTGTTCGCGGCGTTCCTGTGGCTCCGGCGCGAGCCCACTGACACCGCGGACGACCAGCTGCGGTTTCGGATTCCGGGAGGCGACGTCGGCGCGTGGCTCATCGGCGGATGCGGCTTCCTCGCCACCTTCGTCGCGGTCGTGCTGATCTTCGTTCCGCCAACGGGCACGGAGAACGTCGTGAATTACGAAGCCAACCTCATTGGCCAGTCGTTGCTGCTCTTCGTCGTCGGCTTGGCGTTCTACCTCGCCTCCAAACGCCTGGTGCGAACATTGTGAACATCCAAAGACACCACGACGGTATTTGCCACGAAGGCACGAAAACCGAATGGCCACCAACGCACCAAGGCACCAAGAATACTTGGAGACGCCTTGGTGTCCTTGGTGCCTTTGTGGCTAACTTCCTTTTGTGTCCTTCGTGTCCTGGTGGCTAACGTGCACGTTCTCCCATGACTTCTGACGTCGTCATCGTCGGCGGCAGTGTGGTCGGCTCCAGTGTTGCCTGGCATTTGCGCGAGGAGGGGTTTACTGGACGCATCGTGGTGATCGAGCGCGACGCCTCGTATCGACGCGCGTCGGCGGCACTCGCGATGGGCGGCATCCGCCAGCAGTTCTGCACGCCGGTCACCGTGCAGATGGTGCAGTTCAGCGTCGAGCTGTGGAAAGTGTTCGATCGACGGATGACGGTGGCCACGTACTCCCCCCGTGTCTGGTTCCGGCAGCGCGGCTATCTCTTCCTCGCCGATGCCGCAACGGCGCCTCGGTTGATGGCGCGCTACGAGGCTGAGCGCAGGGCCGGCGCGATCGTCGAGATGCTCGCACCCGATGCCATCCGTCAACTGGTGCCCGATCTCGCGCTCGACGACATCGTGTTCGGCGTCTTCGGATCGCAGGACGGCTACGGCAGTCCGCGCGAGGTGCTGTGGGGCTTCCGCCACGCCGCCGAAGCCCGGGATATCGAGTACCTGAGCGGCGAAGTGACATCGGTCGAGCGCACTGGCGACCGCGTGTCCGGAGCGGTCCTGGCGGACGGAACCAGGATCGGGTCACCAATCGTGGTGAACGCCGCGGGGCCCTGGGCCGGCCGACTTGCCACCGCCGCCGGGCTCTCCGTGCCCGTGGAGCCAGTGAAGCAGATGCTGTTTCGTTGCGCGCTGCCTCAGCACTGGCCGTACCGCTTTCCAATGGTGATCGATCCCGGCGGCGTCCACTGGCGACACGACGATCCGACCGAACCGGACATGACCGACGGTCTCATCCTCGCCTCGACGAAGTGGGATGAGCCGACGGGCGAGCATTTCGACGCCGACCACCAGCGATGGGAAGCCGAGTTCAAGCCGGCCCTGGTGAGACGCATCCCAGCGCTTCGCGATGTCTGCGATGCACGAGGCTGGGCCGGCCTCTACGAGATGACCCCGGATCACAATCCCGTGCTCGGCGAGCACCCGGCTCTGAGCGGCTTCATCTTCGCCAATGGCTTCAGCGGACACGGTCTGATGATGTCGCCGGCCACGGGGCACATCGTGTCCGAACTGATCAGGCTCGGCGGCAGCAAGACCTTCGACATCACGCCCTTCGCCCCCGACCGCTTCGAGCGCGGCGCGCTGATCAGGGACGACGCGACGATCTGAGACTCGGCGCGCCGCGAAGACACAGAACGCGAAGGAACTGGCTTGGTGGCTAGATTATTCGTGGTCTTAGTGTCATGGTGGCGACATCGTCACTAGCCGACTCGCCTGATTCCGATGAAGTTCGCCGCCCCTCGATCGAGGTTGGGACTGGCGTTCACGATCGCGACCGTGGCCTGAGACGTGAAGCCCGCGGTCCGCAAGCGATCGATGATGCGATCGGCCACCTCGTCGACGTGACCCTCGAGATGCACCTGGAGCGGCACGACACCCCACCAGAGCGCGAGGCGGCGTGCGACCTCTTCCTTCTCCGTTGCGGCGTAGATCGGCGCGGATGGTCGGCGTGCCGAGAGCAACCGCGCCGTCCGTCCTTCGCGGGTCACGGCGACGATGGCGTCGGCCTGGCCGCCGCTGGCGAGGGTGACCGCTGCGTCGCACAACGCGGTGACGTGATCCGCCTTCGCGCCATGCGCTTCCGCCTTCGCGCTTTGCGCTTCGGCGGACAAGCCGGCGGACAAGTCGGCGGAAGCTCGCATCGCCGGGCCGGCGACCCATGGCGGCGGTATCGACTCGGTATCGCGGATGATGCTGTCGAGCACTTGCACCGCGCGCACCGGATACAAACCCACGGCGGTCTCGCCGGACAGCATGATCGCCGCCGCGCCACCGTCGACCGCGCCAGCCGCGTCGCTGACTTCGGCGCGCGTGGGACGGGGCGACGTGCGCATCGACTCCAGCACTTGCGTGGCGACGATCACCGGCACCCCGCGCGCGCGTGCCACGCGCAGCACTTCTTTCTGCACGCGCGGCACGCGCTCGAGCGGCACCTCGAGGCCGAGGTCGCCGCGCGCCACCATCACCGCGTCGGCAGCCGCCACGACCTCGTCCAACCGCGCAATCGCTTCCGGTCTCTCCAACTTGGCCACGAGCGGCACGTCCGGCCGTCCCGCTCGCTCGGTCAGTTGTCGTGCGCGGCGCAGGTCCTCCGCCGATTGCACGAAGCTCAGGCCGACGAGATCCACGCCGAGCGCGAGGCCGAATTCGAGATCGGTCGCGTCTTTCTCGGTGATGCCGACGGCGGGCAATGGCACGTTCGGCGCGTTGATGCCCTTGTGCTCCCCAAGTGGCCCGCCCACCAGCACGCGCGTGACGATCTCAGTGTCGGCGACCGACTCGACTTGCAGCTCCACCTTGCCATCGTCCAGCAACAATCGATCGCCGACGGCGACGGCGCGCGCGAGCGGCGCGTAGGACGTCGAGACCCGCCCGGGGCCGCCTACGAAGTCGCCGATGCCGATCGCGAGACGCTGCCCCGGCTCGAGCATAATCGGCCGACCGCCTTCGAGCGTGCCGGTGCGGATCTTCGGTCCGCCGAGGTCCTGAAGGATCGCGACGGCGCGGCCCTGCGCCAGCGCGGCCTCGCGGACGATGTGGAAGCGTGCCGCATGCTCCGCGTGCGAGCCATGGGAAAAGTTCAATCTGAAGACGTCCACGCCCGCCGTCAACAAGGCATCGATCGACGCGCGATCGCTGGTCGCAGGCCCGAGCGTGGCGATGATTTTGGTGTGCCGCACATCAACAGCTTACAATCGGAGCTTGGTGCTGCAATGAGCCAGATCACACCGGCGCCGATCGAGGACTACGCGGCGGCGCTCGGCCGCGTGGCTCATCCCGAGATCGACAGGGTGGGCGAAGAGGGACGCGCGGAGGGGCTGCCGATCGTGCACCGATCGACCGGCGAGCTCCTGCATACGCTGGTGCGAGCCACGAATGCGACGCGCGTGCTCGAGATCGGCACGGCTATCGGTTATTCAGGTCTCTGGATCGCCACCGCGCTCACCGACGAAGGGATGCTGATTACGCTGGAACGTGACGAGGCACGAGCCAAGCGGGCGCGGGCGCACTTCTCGGCCGCGGGGCTCGAACGTCGCACGACCGTCATGATCGGCGACGCGAGCCAATATCTTCACAAGATCGCCGGCCCGTTCGACGTGATCTTCCAAGACGGCGACAAGGCGCGGTATTCGCCGATGCTCGACCGGCTCGCCGAGCTGCTGCGCCCGGGCGGACTGCTGATTACCGACAACGTGCTCTGGGATGGCGATGTGGTGCCAGGGCTCGCGACCCCGCCGAAACACGATGCAGCGAGCATCGCCTACATTAGGGAATACAACGAGCGACTGGCGCAGGACCCGCGGTTCGTCACGACGTTCCTGCCCGTGGGCGACGGCGTTGCGCTCGCGTATCGGGTGAAGGAGATGACAGCTTGACTGTGGCCGAATGGCTCGCATTGGCACAGGCCGACGCCGTCCGGCGCGGCCTTCCGGCGCTGGCGCCGATTCTCGAGGGGCTCGCCAAGGCGACGACTGCCCTCCGCGCGGCCGATTGGAACGACGCCGCTGACGAGCCCGTCCGCGATCTGGGGAACACCCGCGGATGAGGACCACGGACGCACCGACCATTGCGACGGTGGCGCCGCGCATCGCACGCGGCGAGACCACGTCGACCCAGCTGACGGAAGAGTGCCTCGCCACCATCGAGCGACTCAACCCGACGCTCAACGCGTTCATTACGGTCTGCGCCGAAGAAGCGCTGGCGGCCGCACGCGACGCCGATCGTGACATCGCGGCGGGACGCTACCGCGGGCTCTTGCACGGCATCCCGATCTCGCTGAAGGACTTGATCGATCAAGCCGGTTTGCCGACGACGGCCGGCTCCCGGGTGCGCGCCGCGCATCGTGCCACGGCCGATGCGCCGGTGGCAGCGCGTCTCCGCGATGCGGGCGCCATCCTGGTCGGCAAAACCAACCTGCACGAATTCGCATTCGGCACCACCACCGAAGACTCGGGCTGGGGTCCCGCGCATCATCCTTTAGACCCGTCGCGATCGCCCGGCGGATCGAGCGGTGGATCGGCCATCGCCATCCGCACGGGCATGTCGTTCGGGACCGTCGGCACCGATACCGGTGGATCGATTCGCATCCCGGCCGCGGCCTGCGGCATCGTCGGGCTGAAGCCGGGCTGGAACGAGGTGCCGGCGGATGGTGTGGTGCCTCTGAGCCGTCAGCTCGATCACGTCGGGCCGCTGGCGCGCTCGGTGACCGATGCGTGGATCTTGTACGACGCGCTGCGCGGCGAGGCGCGCCAGACCGCTTCGACGATTGAAGCTCGTCCGCTGAACGGCATGCGGCTCGGGCTGCTCGGCGGCTACTTCCTCGATCGTCTCGATGCCGATGTCGAGACGGCGCTCGTCTCGGCCGTCGAGCGTTTGAAGAGTGCGGGCGCCACGGTCAGCAAGCTTCAGATTCCGCACGCCACCGAGATCGCCCCCATCTACCTGCATCTCGTCCTCGCGGATGCCGCCGCCTATCACGCCTCGACGCTCGAGCGCCGACCCGGGGATTACACCGAAGCGGTTCGGCTGCGTCTGGAGATGGGGCGCTACATCCTCGCCGAAGACTACGTTCGCGCACTCACCGGTCGCGCGATCGTCCGAGACGAAGTCACGGCGGCCCTGGCGGACGTCGACGCGCTGGTGCTGCCCGCGCTCGGCATCCCCGCGCCGCCGATTGGCGCGGCGACCATGCCGGTCCGCGGCGGTGAGGAGGCCGTACGAAGCGTGATGCTGCGGTGCACCCAGCCGTTCAACTTGACGGGCCACCCCGCGATCTCGATCCCGTGCGGTCACACGCCCGCCGGGTTGCCAGTCGGGCTGCAAATCGTCGGCCCGCAGGGGCGCACGCACGATCTGTTGCAGGTGGCGCGCGCGGCCGAGGCAGTCTTCGAGCTCGCTGGATGATCGAGGGGTTCTTCCATCGCTGGGAACGCCAACTCGCCGAGAGGAGCCGAGCCGAGCGGGTCGTCCGACCATTCGAGTGGGGACTGGACTGGGTGAATGCGCGCGGGGTGCCCAACGCGCCTGCGCGTGGGAGTGCGAATGGCGCGCACAACGGCGCGGCACGTGCCCTGAGCGAGCCGACAGGCCCGCGAGTCGAAGGGCCGTACGATGTCCTGCACGAATGGGTCGAGCGCATCATGGGCGACACCGACGCATTCTTCACCCCCGAGCCGACGTCGGACTACGAGTTTCGACCCGCGGATGGCACCCTCAGCTTTCCGAGCGCGCTGGCGACGCCGCATCCGATCAACAACCTCGTGCACGCGCAATGGTTCCCGGCGATCGAGCGCTCCACCGCACCACGCAGGGCGGTCGTTGTCCTGCCGCAATGGAACAGCGATGCGCAAGGACATGTGGGATTGTGTCGCCTGCTGGCACGGGCGGGCGTGAGCGCGCTACGCATCTCACTGCCCTATCACGACCGTCGAATGCCACCCGAACTGACGCGCGCCGACTACATCGTCAGCGCCAACGTCGGGCGTACACTGCAGATCTGCAGGCAGGCGGTGCTCGACGTACGCCGCGCGTTGTGGTGGCTGCGCGATCAGGGCTTCGATCGGCTGGGGCTGCTCGGCACCAGCCTCGGCTCGTGCCTGGCGGGGTTGACGGCCTGGCACGAGCCGTTGGTCCGAGCGCAAGCGCTGAATCACATCTCACCGTTCTTCGCTGACGTGGTGTGGCGCGGTATTTCAACCGAGCACATCCGGGCAGGGATGGACGGTCAGATCTCGTTGGACCAACTGAGAAGCCTGTGGCGTCCCATCAACCCGTGGTCATACCTCGATCGCGCGCATGGGCCCAAGACGCTGCTGGTGTACGCGCGGTACGACCTGACGTTTCCGGTCGACCTGTCCAGGAAGTTCGTGGATGAGTTCACAAGACGCGACATCCCGGCCGAAATCGCGGTGCTGCCCTGTGGGCATTACACGACCGGCGAAGCGCCGTTCAAGTTCCTGGACGCGTACTACCTGATTCGATTTCTCCGCCGCGCGCTGTGATCTACGGTAGGGTGGCTCTGAGTCTGCGTAGGGGCGGCTCGCGAGCCGCCCTTACAGGAACTTCAACAGACCGACCAGCGCTTGGTACAGCGTGGCGGCGAGCGAGCGGACGAGCGGCGACACCTCACCCGTCTCGACGGATTCGGCGACTGTGACCGGATCCGTGAGCAGCAACCAGATGGTTGCACCTGCAACGATAATCGCAAGGATGCCAACGATGCCGACCAGGCTGAAGCTCAGACTGCCGAGCACCGTCCCTCGCGGCCGTGTAGTGGCCATGACAGAGGGGGCCGTGAGAATCTTAGCACTGGCCCCTTCCGTTTGACGGCGAACCGGGTCCCCCGGTTCGCTTTCAGCACTCCAGGACGATCTTGCCGAACTGCTCGCCCCGCTCCAGCCGACGGTGCGCCTCGGCCGCGTCGGCCAGCGGAAACGTGCGATCGATCACCGGCCGAAGCTGACCCGCCGAAAAGAACTGCATCGCGCGCAGCAGCTCAGCCTTGGTGCCCATGTAGGACCCCAGCAGCGAATACTGCCGGCTGAAGAGAAACCGCAAATCGACCCGCGCTTCATGGCCGGTCGTATTGCCACAGATGACCAGACGCCCCCCGCGCTTGAGCGAACGCAGACTCTGCTCCCAGGTCGCTTGCCCGACGTGCTCGACGACAACCGCGACGCCCTGGTTGCCCGTGTGCTTGCGCACCTCGGCGGACACGTCCTGGGTGTAGTGATTGAACGCCTCGTAGGCACCGAGCTGCCGGGCCTTTGCCAGCTTCTCGTCGCTGCCAGCCGTGGCGAACACGCGCGCGCCGTGCAGCCATGCGAGCTGAATCGCCGCCTGGCCAACGCCACTGCCGGCGGCGATCACCAGCACGTCCTCTCCGGCGACGAGACGCGCGCGTGTGATCAGCATGTGCCACGCGGTGAGAAACGTCAGGGGAAACGCGGCGGCCTCCACGAAGCCGATGGTGTCGGGCAGAGCGACGAGGTTCTGCACCGGCACGCGCACCAGTTCCGCGTAGCCGCCGTCGCTTTGATAGCCGAGCACGTCGTAGCGGGGGCACTCATTGTCGGCGCCAGCGAGGCACGCCGCGCATCGGCCGCACGACAGTCCGGGCTGGACCAGCACGCGCCGGCCCGGCGCCATTTCCCCGCCGGGCGCTTCCACGACTTCTCCGGCGACGTCAGCGCCCGAGATGTGCGGAAACGGAATGGTGACGCGCTCGAGCCCGCGTCGCTGCCACAGGTCGAGATGATTCAACGCGCACGCACGCACGCGAACCAGCGCTTCGCCACGCTGCGCCACGGGGTCCGGCGCATCTTCATAACGAAGCACGTCGGGGCCGCCGTGCTCGTGAAATCGAACGGCTTTCATACCGTGGTCACGACCGGCTCGCCCAATCGCAGGGCGCTGAGCGGCCCCACGCGATCCGCGTCGCCGACGATGACCGACAGGAGTCGGGAGGGATCGAGGTAGGTCTCGGCCACACGCATGACCGTCTGCCGCGTCACGGCGCGCACAGTCGGCACGAATTCCTCGAAGTAGGTGTCCGGCAGTTCGTGCAGGGCGAGGCTGGTGACGCCGCGCGCGACCTGTTGCGCGGTCTCGAACCCGCGGGGATAGCCGAGCGTCAGCGAGGCGCGAGCGAGGTCCAGCTCCTCCTCCGATGGCGGCCGCGGGTCGCGAATCTCCGCAATCTCTTTCAGCACTTCAGCGACCGCGGCTTCCGTGACTTCGGTCTGCACGCTGGTCTGTGCGCTGAAGGTGCCGGGACCGCGACGAAGATCGAAACCCGTCCGCGCGCCGTAGGTGAAGCCCTTGTTCTGACGCAGATTCATGTTGAGTCGGCTGACGAACTGTCCGCCGAGCACCGTGTTCAAGACGAGGAGCGCGTGATAGTCGGGCGTGGCGCGCGAGACCGTCAGATGGCCGATGCGGAGCTCGGATTGCGCGGACCCCGGCCGTGCGACCAGCGTCAAGCGATCCGATGAGGGCACGGGCGGGTGGAGCGCCAGCGACGTCTCCGCGCCGCTCGCGTCGTTCGTCCAACCGCCGAAGGCGCGCTCGCCCGCGGCGATGAGCTCGTCGACGGTCGCATCGCCCACCAGCACCAGCGTCGAGCGTGCCGGCACGAACACGCGCGCGTGCAGCGCGCGGACTTCGTCGGTCGAAATGACCGCCAACGACGCCTCGTCGCCGAGACCCGTGTGGCCGTATGGATGGGCACCGTACGCCGCACGTGTGAACGTGCGATCGGCGATCGCCGGCGCGTGATCGCGCAACTGGCGCAGACGATCCAGACGCAGCGTCCGCACGCGTGCCACGTCGGCATCGGCCAGCAACGGTCTGGTCGCAATGCCCGCGAGGAGAACCATCCCCTCCGGCAGGAAGCGCCGAAGCATCGTCAACGACACGACCGTGGCATCGGATGACAGATCGACGTCGAGATCGCCACCGACACGGGCGATTGCGTCGGCCACGCCGAGCGCGTCGCGTCCGTCGGACCCCTCGTCGAGCATGTCGGCCGTGAGCCCCGCCAGGCCGAACCGGTCAGACGGATCCGCCGCGGACCCACCCGGCACGAGGAGCGCGGCGCACACGATCGGCACCGATCGATGCTGAACCACTCGAACGTCGATACCGCTGCTCAAGCGACCGCGGTGAATCGGCGGGAAGTGGAACACGCCCTCTGGTTTGACCGCCGGCAGCTTGGAACGATCGATCCCGGTCATACGACGCTGACCTCCGACGAGTCTGGCGCCGCCAGCTCACGGCGGCCACGCGGGACGACGCTGAGCGTCAC
>DAINCF010000190.1:0-12503 GCA_036732565.1 Vicinamibacterales bacterium | reverse complement strand
GGCCAGATGTAGGGCGGCTCGCGAGCGCCCCTACGCGCGAGGCCAGATGTAGGGGCGGCTCGCGAGCCGCCCTCGCGCGCGTTCTACCGTCCGAGCAGTTTTCTGATCGATCGCACGACGCCTGGACGATGGTGGTCGTCGTCGATCTGTTCGAGCAGGCTGACCGCTTCCCGAATCGACTGGACGACGCGTACGCCGGCCGGCCGCGATTCTCGGAGTGATTCGGACGAGGCCGATGGCCGAATCCAGATCGAGGCGGCCTTCGATTCCAGCGCGACGTCCACGCAGTTCTCGAGACGATCGTCGACGACCGCGTCCAGCTCCAACGCCTGCGCGATCACGCCGCGCGAGCGCTGCACGACGAAGACGCTTGGCCGCGCGAAGCCGTTCGTCTCGAGCCACTTCTGACTCTGCACCTGCGTTGTCTGTCCGCGCACCTTGGGGCGCGTGGTGAGAAACAGCACCTCCCATCGGCGCGCGGTGGCCACGGCAGCGATGTGCGCGACGATGCCCTCGTCCGTCTCCGGCAGGGACAACCAGAAATCCTCGGTGCGACGAACGTGCGCCCAGAGGCGCCGCCACTCGTTGGGCGTGAGATCGGCGCCCGTGGGATCGGGTGGTGGCGTGCCGCCGATCTCCTGTGCCTCCTCGGATTTGACGGGAACGCGCGCTTTCGCGCCGGAGAAGAGCTCGGCTGCTCTCTTTCGCAGGACCAGCTCCATGTCCGCGAGCGTGCCGTCGAGGTCGAACGCTACACGGAGCACGACAAGGCAGGATCGGTCATGAAGAAGTACTGCTGAACGAGCGCGCGTAATTGCGGAATGGACTCGACCGTGTTGACCGAGGTCCGAAACACCGACCCGCCTTCGAGTCCCTTGGTATACCAAGAGCAGAGCGCGCGAATCTTGTTGACGACCCACCGCTCGCGGCCGCGCGCCGGCGCGTGGCTTTCGGTGCCCGGAGCAGTGTGCCGAAATCCCGCTTCCTCGTGCGTCGGCTCGCCGAGCAGGAGATCGATGTAGTCCAGGAGGAACTGCCCCTTCTCTTCGAGCGACACCGTGCGCGCTGGGCGCCCGTCGAGCAAGTCCTGCGCCTGCGCCAGAATCCACGGATTGCGCAGCACGCCGCGGCCGACGAACACGCCGCTGACGCCGGCCTTCATGCGCTCGACGATCTGCTCTGGTTCCACGCAGTCGCCAGATCCGAAAACGGGAATCGACAACCGACTGGCAACCTCGGCGACGAACGCCCAATCCGCGTGGCCGCTGTACGACTGCTTGGCCGTTCGTCCATGAATGGTGATCGCCGCCGCCCCGGCATCCTCGACACGTCTGGCCAGCTCCGGCGCGTTGACCTCCCCGTCGTCCCACCCCTTCCGCATCTTGACGGTCACCGGGATGCCGACGGCTCTGGTCATCGCGGCGATGATCGACGCCGCATGGGCCGGCTCGCGCATCAGACTGCATCCGGCATTGTGCTTGGCAATCTTCGGCACCGGGCAGCCCATGTTGACGTCGACGATGTCGGCGCCCATGCCCTCCACGATGCGCGCGGCCTCGGCCATGCGCTCGGGCTCGCCGCCGAAGATCTGAATCGAGACGGGGCGTTCGGCTTCGGTGTACTCCGCGTACTCCAGCGTGCGATCGATGCCGCGCACCAGGCCCTCGCTGCTCACCATTTCGGTGACAACGAGCCCGCAGCCACCCTGGCGCTTGACCAGACGGCGAAAGGCGGTGTCCGTCATCCCAGCCATCGGGGCGACGACGAACGGCGAGGCGAGGTTGACGGAGCCGATTCGCATCGACGTCAGGAGGCGGTCGCGACCTTCTTCAGGCCGATCTCGTAGGCCTTCTTGACCTCGTCGTTCTTCCACTCGATGATGGCTTGCTCGCGCAGCTTCTCCACGTACTTCGCCATCTCGGCCTGACGCTTGCCGCCGGCGAGCTTGTCGGCAATCTCTTCGCGTGCCTCATCGAACGGCTTGACGTTCGAGTCGACCACCGATTCCAGCTTGAGGATGTGGTAACCGCGGGTCGTTCGCATGACCGGCGTCAGCTCACCGGTCTTGAGCGTCGCGATCTCCTTCTGCAACTCGGGTGACAAATCGCCGCGATTGATCGGGCCGATCAAGCCGCCGTTCGCCTTGGAGCCGGAATCCGACAACTCCGCCGCCAATTGCGCGAACGGCTCACCGGCCTCCAAACGCTTCCGAGCGGCCTCGGCCTTTTCTTTGGCGGCATCGTCCTGCGCGACGTTGACGCCCTTCTCGCTCGACGGCACCTCGACGAGAATCTCGCGCAGCGTGATCTGTGACTGGCTCGTGAACGACGCCTTGTTCTCCTCGTAGTACTGCTTCAAGCTGTCGTCGCTGACGCTGATCTTGCCCATCACCTCGGCCTGCTGCACGCGGGTGATCAGCATGTTCCGCTCGATCTGCCGCCGCAGATCGTCCATCGTCATGTTCTCTTGCTTGAGGGCCGCCTGGAGTTGCTCCTCGCTCTCGATCTTGTTTTCCTTCTTGATGTTGTCGACGATGTTGCGGAACTGCTCGTCGCTCAAGGCGTAGCCCAGCTCCTTGCCGCGCTGCACGAAGAGCAGCTCGTTGACGGCATCGACGATCACTTCGGGCGTGATCTCTTGCAGCGCCTTGCGCAGCTCGACGTCGCTGTTCGGACGGAGATTGGGATTGCGCTGACGAAGGACGGCGATTTGCCGCTGTTCGAGCTCGGTCTTGGTGATGATGTCGCCATTCACCTTGACCAGGATCTGCTCGATGATGTCGGCCCGCGGCGCCGCCGACGCCAGGACCGACAACGTCAGGACGACGACAAGGCTCCGATATGTCTTTCGCACCTAGGCACCCCAGGCACCCAGGCACCGAGGCACCTAGGCACTTTGGAAACTTTCAGTTTACCGCTCGGCCCCGAGGGCCAGCAACAGCTCGGTCACCTTCGCCAACACTCCGGCTGGCGCGCGCGGATCCTCGGCCTGCGGCTTGAGGATCTCCGCCTTGGAGAAGCCCGGTGAGACCTCCGCGGCCGTCGCCCGGGCCGTCCACCACGCCGGTTGCCGTCCAGGCCGCCTCGACGCCTGCCCAGACCCGTTGGCGGCCTTGGTCAGGTCCAATTTGACGCTCCCGGGCGGGATCAGCTGCAGATCCTCGCGTTCCCGCACGAGCTTGATCAGACGCATGGGATCGACTTTGGCCTTCTCCCTGAACTTGAAGACGACGAGCGGGCCGTCCCGGTCGACGGTTTCGACCCCAAGACCGTCGGCCAGGACCCGGATGCGACCATAGTCCGCGAGGTTCAGGACCGGGGTTGGCGGCGGGCCATAGCGGTCGCGCACCTCCTCGACGACGCGGGCCAGGTCGTCCTCGCTTCGGGCCGCGGCGATGCGCCGGTAGACCATCAGACGCTGGTTCATGTCGGGCACGTACTCGTCGTCGATCCGGAAGTCGACCTTGAGGTTGACGGTCGCTCGCACATCGTCTTCGAGATCCTCGCCTTTGAGCTCGCGGATCGTTTCCTCGAGCAGCTTCATGTACATCTCGAAGCCGACGGCATCGATCTGACCGCTCTGTTCGCCACCGAGAAGATTGCCGGCGCCGCGAATCTCGAGATCGAGCGCCGCGACGCGGAACCCGCTGCCCAGGTCGCTGAACTCTTTGATGGCCGCGAGCCGCTTGCGCGCCACGGCCGACAGCGAGGATTCCGGCGGCACCATCAGGTAGGCATAAGCCGGGCGATCGCTCCGGCCGACGCGGCCCCGCAGCTGATAGAGCTGGGAGAGGCCGTAGCGGTCGGCACGGTTGATGATGATGGTGTTGGCGTTGGGGATGTCGAGACCGTTCTCGACGATCGTGGTCGAGAGCAGCACATCGTAATGGTGCGCCACGAAGTCGTGCATCGCGCGCTCGAGCCTGTCCTCGCTCATCTGCCCGTGGCCGATCACGACGCGCGCCTCGGGCACCAGCCGCTGCAGGAGGTTGGCCATCGAGTAGATCGACTCCACCCGGTTGTGCACGAAGTACACCTGCCCGCCTCGCGCGAGCTCCTGGCGCAGGGCGCGCGTGATCACGCTCGAGTCGAACTTGACAACGTTGGTCTGAATCGCGAGGCGATCCTTGGGCGGCGTCTCGATGACCGACATGTCGCGAATGCCCACCAGCGACATGTTGAGCGTGCGCGGAATCGGCGTCGCCGTCAGCGTCAGCACGTCGACCTTCTTCCGCATCTGCTTGATGCGCTCCTTGTGCGCCACGCCGAAGCGCTGCTCCTCGTCCACGACCAGCAATCCGAGCTCGCGGAACGTCACGTCCTTCGAGAGCAATCGGTGGGTGCCGACGATGATGTCGAGACGGCCCGCGGCCAGCGCGTCGAGCGCCTCCTTGATTTCCTGCTTGGTGCGAAACCGGCTGACCATGTCGATCTTCGCCGGGAACGCCGCGAAGCGGCGCCTGAGCGTCTCGAGGTGCTGGAACGCGAGGACCGTGGTCGGGGCCAGCACCGCGACCTGCTTGCCGTCCATGACCGCCTTGAAGGCCGCGCGCATCGCGACTTCGGTCTTGCCGTAGCCGACGTCGCCGCACAACAGACGATCCATCGGCGTCGGCGCCTCCATGTCGCGCTTGATGTCGGTGATCGCCGTTGTCTGATCCGGCGTCAAGTCCCATTCGAAGGCGTCTTCGAACTCCTCCTGCCAATGGGAATCGGGGCTGAAGGCATGACCGGGCATGGCGCGGCGCGCCGCGTAGAGCTTCAACAGCTCTTCGGCCATGTCGCGCATGGCCTTCTTGACCTTCTTCTTGGCCTTCTCCCACGTCGTCCCGCCCAAGCGGTCCAGCGCGGGCTTGGTGCCGCCCGTGTATTTCTGAACGAGGTCGAGCCGTTCGACGGGGACGAACAGCTTGTCCTCGCCGTGATAGCGCAGCTCCAAGAACTCCTGGACGATGTCCCCGTGGCCGATCGAAATCTGCTTGAGGCCGACGAACTGCCCGATCCCGTGATCGACGTGGACGATCAGATCGCCGACTTTGAGATCGCGAAGGTCGGAGAGGAACGTCGCCGCGAGCGATCGCTTGCGGTTGGTCGTCGTCCGGCGGCGCTCGTCTTCGAAGACATCCGCTTCGGCGTAAATCTGCAGCGCGGCGCCCGGCAGGCGAAAGCCGTGGGACAGGAGGCCCTCGGCGACGATGACCGCCCCCGCAGTGAGGTCGGCGGACTCGGTCGCGGCAAGGGCCCGAATCTCGTAGTCGCGCAGCAGCTCCGTCGTCCGTTCGGCCCGGCCGTGGGTGCTGGCGATGAAGAGAATCGTGTCACCGCGATCGCGCGCCAGCCGGACGTCGGCGATCCAATCGGCGACCCGACCGTGGAACTCCAGTGTCGGCTGACAGGGGATGTGAATGATTGGTCCGGCTGAAGCCGGACCCCACGCACGATCAGCCGGACCCCACGCACGATCAGCCGGACCCCGCGCACGATCGGCCGGACCCGACGCACGATCAGCCGGACCCGACGTACGATCGGCCAGGCCCGACGTACGACCAGGCGATGTTGGAGGCGTCACGGGATCGGGCGTGGGGTCCGCCTTTAGGCGGACCTTCACAGCCTCGTCTGGGCTATCAGACGACGCGTCCTCGAGCGTGCCTTGATCGATTCCCAGCTCCTCGACCGCGATGGCGTTCGCGAGGATTGGCTCCAACTCCTCGCTCGTCAGCATCAACGAAGCCGGGGATGCCATGTTCGCGTTGGCGCTGAGACGCTCTGAATACGACGCTTCGACCTGCGTCATCCACTGCTCGACCTGTGCCTGCACGTCGTCGGGCTCGGCAACAACGACGCGAAACCCCGTTGACGTCCGGAGATAGCTGAGCAGCGTGTCCTTGGCCGGACTCTCGCCGTCGGCGCGCTCGCGAACCGGCATGACGCGGTACTGGTCGATGGTCTCGATCGAACGCTGCGTCGCCGGGTCGAAGCGGCGGATCGACTCCACCGTGTCGCCGATGAACTCGATGCGAACCGGCATCTGCTCGCCGGCCGGGAAGATGTCGAGGATGCCGCCGCGCAGGCAGAACTCGCCGTGCTGATCGACCGGGTCCTGGCGCTCGTAACCGCCGTCGACGAGCAGCGCCGCAAGGAGCTGCGGATCCAGATCCAGACCGGGCTTGACGTCGAACGACGCGGACAGCAATTGCTCGGGCGACGGCACCCGCGGCAGCAGGGCCTGGGCGGATGCGACGATGACACGCGCCGAGCGGGTGGCGAGGGCGTGGAGGGCGCGCGCGCGGGCCGACGTCGTCCGCAGGTGAGGCGCCAGACCGCGGTACGGATCGACCTGGTGGCCCGGCAGCGGCAGCACGACCGACTCGGCCACCGCGTCGGCGAGACCTTCGAGGACGCTGAGAAAGAAGCGGATGTCGCTCGTCGCCTGCTCCAGCTCGGCGTCTGTCGGGACGACGTAGAGCACTGCGCTCGGAAGCCGATGGGCGGTGGACGCCACGGCCAGCGCTTTCGCCGGAGGCGTGAGCCCCGTGAACCCGCGCGTACGGGCGTCGAACCCGGCTCTGGCGAGCGCGGCGTTCAGGATCGAGCGGACGGTCAGGGATGTTGCGGTAGACACGGCGTACGTAGCAAACGCCCGAGCCCACAGCCGCGGGCCCGGGTCGACAGGCAATCTCCTATTGTTACACGAGGGCTAGGTCTTCCGAATGCGCTCGAGCAAGGTCGTCGTCGAATAACCGTCCGCCAGCGGGATGCGCACGACGCGGCCGCCGCGAGCCTCGACGATCTCGCGGCCGACGATGGCGTCGTGGGCCCAGTCGGCGCCCTTGACGAGAACGTCCGGTTGCAGCGCGTCGATCACCTCATGCGGCGTGTCCTCGTCGAACACCACGACGGCATCGACGCAATCGAGGGCCGCGACAACCTCCGCCCGTTCAGTCTCCGGATGAATCGGCCGGTCGGCCCCCTTGCCTTGCGCACGAACCGAACGGTCCGAGTTCACCGCGACGATCAACGCATCGCCCTGCCGCCGGGCTTCCTGCAGATAGCGAAGGTGCCCCGGATGAAGCAGATCGAACACGCCGTTGGTGAACACGATCGTGAGGCCGCGGGCGCGAAGCCGTTGAACCCATTGAACGGCTTCGGAGTGCGACCGCACGTCATCCCTCGAGGTCACGGGCGCGCGACTGGGCCAGTGTCAGGAATCGGATGTTGGGCGTGAAGACCCAGGAGTGATCGGGGCGATAGACGCCGACGTCCTTCACCGGCGACTTGACGCGGAAGGTGTAGAGCAGCCGGTGGTAGTCGTAGGGGAAGCCGTCGAGCTTGTGCACGGCGACGTCGATCTTGTACGTGCCCTCGACGAGCTTCAGGCTGTCGATCTTGAGCCCGACTTCCCCCTCGCCGCTGATTTCCCCGGGCTTCAACTCCTCGAGGTTGGTGTTGGTGCCGTAGCAGCAGATGCCGTCGGCATTGAAGATCCCGAAGCCGAAGACGAAATCCTTGATCGCCGAGTGGGCTCGTACCTTGAGACGCACTTCGATGGCATCGCCAGCCTGAAAGACGTGACCGGCGGTGCCATCCGGACCGATCAGGAAAACCTCGGTGATCTCGACCTCGCGTGTCCCCCAGCGCCCTTCGGTGGCCTTGAACATATCGGCCGGCGCCTCGCCGGTCTCGACGGGATTCGCCGGCAACGGACCGGTGGCCGCCGCCGCGTCTTCGGCCGCGTGAGCGACACGCGCCGCTTCCTCTCGGGCCAGTTGCTGCTCTTCGGCCTTGCCGACGTCGATCACGTACGACGCGATGACCTTGCGTGGGTCGCCTTCGGCCTTGGTCTTACCATGATCCAGCCAGAGAGCCAGGTCGCAGAACTTCTCGACGAGATCCAACGAATGCGTGACGAGCAGGATCGACTTGTTGCGCCGCCGGAACTCGGAGAACTTGTCGAGACACTTGTGGGTGAAGCCTTGATCGCCTACCGCCAGCACTTCGTCGACGAGCAGGACTTCGGGATCGACGTGGATGGCGACAGCAAACCCCAGGCGCATGTACATGCCCGAGGAGTAGGTCTTGACCGGTGCGTCGATGAAATCCTGCAGCTCCGCGAACTCGACGATCTCATCGAAGCGCTTCTGAATCTCGCGCTTCGACAGGCCGAGCATGATGCCATTGATGAAGACGTTCTCCCGGCCGGAGATCTCGGGATGGAAGCCGGCGCCGAGCTCGATCAGCGCGGAGATGCGGCCATCGACGGTGATGTGGCCTTCGTTGGGCCGCGTGATCCCCGCCACGCATTTCAAGAGCGTCGACTTGCCGGAGCCGTTGCGGCCGACGACGCCGTAGGTGCAGCCCTTCGGCACCGAGAACGACACACCGCGCAGCGCGGGGAACGTTTCATCGGGCTGCAGGTCGCGAATCAGGCTGCCCTTGAGCAGCGCGGATTTGAGCGTCGCGAACTGCTTCCGCCGCGCGAACCGTCGATAGACCTTGGTGACGTTGACGACCTCGATCGCGTTCATACTTCCTCCGCGAACGAGTCACGCAGCCGATCGAAGACGAAGTACCCCACGAAGAAGATCGCGATCGAGAGCGCGAACACGCCCATCAGCCACTTCCAGTGCCCGTGCGGCCCGATGTAGAACAGCACCTCCTGGTAGGAGATGGCGATGTGCGTCATCGGGTTGAAGTTGAGCAGCCAACGGAACTGCTCTCCGGCCGCCTGCATCGGGTAGATGATCGGCGTCGCGAAGAACCAGAACGTCAGCAGGTTGGCCAGGATGTCCTTGATGTCGCGAAAGTGCACCGTCAGCGCCGACACAATCAGCGACAGGCCGAGCGTCAGCACGAGTTGGACGAGCACGATCACGGGAAACCACAACAGCTCGAGCGGGTCCAATGGCCGCTGGTAGTAGATCAGGAACGCCGCGAGGATGATCAGCCCGAGGAAGAAGTGCACCATGTTCGCCAGGACGGTGACGATAGGGAGCACTTCGGCCGGGAAGAGCACCTTCTTGATCAGATTCCCGCCGCCGATGAGGACGTTCGACGCTTCGCTGAGCGACGACGAGAACCACGTCCACGGCAGGATGCCACAGAACATGAAGAGGGCGAACGGCTCCATGTCCGGCGGGTGCGCGCCTGGCAGCACCGTCGTGAACACGAACGAATAGATCAACAGCAGCAGGAGCGGATTGACGAACGACCAGAAGAACCCGAGGACCGAGCCGCGGTAGCGCGCTTTGAGGTCGCGTACGACGAGCGTCTGAATCAGCGCGCGGTAGCGAAAGAGATTGGCGAGGTTACGAAACAAGGGCTAGCGAAGCTCCGCCCAGGACCAGCGAGCAGATGCGGTGCGGCTCCAAATTTGATTCAAATGCAAGGCCTACCCGCCTTCAAGACGTCTAGTGGGATGTACCGTCGAAATCACAACCGGCCGTTCCGTAGGAACGGCCGGGAACTGCTCCCCGAGCTCTCGGTAGATGGTAGTAATTCTGGATACGCTCCACTAGACGCGGCCGGCGCGCGCGCTTTCGGCCTTGAGCTGCTGCAGGGTGCGCAGCAGCGCGAGCCGCGCGCGCTCGAAGTCGACGTCGACGGTGCTGTCGTGCAGCATCTCTTCAGCGCGCTTCATGCTCGCTTCGGCCCGGCCCTCGTTGAGATCCTCGGCCCGCTCGGCGACCTGCGCGAGCACGGTCACCTCTTCCGGCAGGACCTCGACGAAGCCGACCGACACGGCCAGAAAGTGCTTCTCCTGGCCCAGACGGTACCACATCTGCCCGGTGCGCAGACCGGCGAACAGCGGTGTGTGGCCGGGCAGGACGCCGAAGTCCCCCTCCTGACCCGGCAACGACACTTCGTCGACCTCGGGGAGGACGATGGCCTGATCCGGCGTCACGATCTTGAGCGTCAGCTTCGTTGGCAGCGCCACGGGTGATCCTTACTTTGCCTGCTTCGCGTTCTGGAGCACTTCGTCGATCGTGCCCTGCATGTAGAACGCCTGCTCCGGCACGCCGTCGTGCTTCCCTTCCGCGATCTCCTTGAAGCCGCGCACCGTCTCCGCAATCGGCACGTACTTGCCCTCGCGGCCGGTGAACTGCGAGGCCACGAAGAAGGGCTGCGACAGGAAGCGCTGAATCTTGCGCGCGCGCGTGACCGCGAGCTTGTCTTCTTCGGAGAGCTCGTCGATACCGAGAATCGCGATGATGTCCTGCAGGTCCTTGTAACGCTGCAGAATCTGCTTCACCTGACGCGCGACGTTGTAGTGCTCGTCGCCGATGACCCGCGGATCCAGAATGCGTGACGTCGACGCCAACGGGTCCACCGCCGGATAGATTCCCAGCTCGGCGATCTGCCGCGAGAGGTTGGTGGTCGCGTCGAGGTGCGCGAAAGTGGTGGCCGGCGCGGGATCGGTATAGTCGTCGGCGGGCACGTAGATCGCCTGCACGGACGTGATCGACCCCTTCTTCGTCGACGTGATGCGCTCCTGCAGCTCGCCCATCTCGGTCAGCAGCGTCGGCTGATAACCGACCGCCGACGGCATGCGTCCGAGCAGCGCCGACACTTCGGACCCCGCCTGCGTAAACCGGAAGATGTTGTCGATGAACAGCAGGACGTCCTTGCCTTCGGCATCACGGAAGTATTCCGCGACCGTCAGCGCCGAGAGGCCGACGCGCTGACGCGCACCGGGCGGCTCCGTCATCTGGCCATAGACCAGCGCGGCACGCGATTTGGTCATGTCCTTCATGTCGATGACGCCTGACTCCTGGAACTCGAGCCAGAGGTCGTTGCCCTCGCGCGTGCGCTCACCCACACCGCCGAACACGGACACACCGCCGTGCTTCATCGCGATGTTGTTGATGAGCTCCATGATGATGACGGTCTTGCCGACGCCGGCGCCGCCGAACAAGCCGATCTTGCCACCGGTGAGATACGGCTCGAGCAGGTCGACGACCTTGATGCCGGTCTCGAACATCTTCAGTTCGGTCGACTGCTCCTCCAGCGTCGGGGCGGGCCGATGAATCGGCCAACGCTCCTTCGACTCCACCGGCCGGTCCGGGAAGTCGACGGGCTCGCCGAGCACGTTCAACACGCGGCCGAGGGTGGCGGGCCCCACCGGCACCGAGATCGGCGCGCCGGTGTCTATCGCCTTCATCCCGCGCTGCATGCCGTCGGTGGGCTTCATCGCCACCGCGCGGACGCGATTCTCGCCGAGGTGCTGCTGGACCTCCGCGACGACATCAATCGTCGAGGCGCTGCTGCTGGCGCCATCCGACGAGATGCGAACCGCGCTGTAGATGGAGGGCAGGTGCCCATCCTCGAACTCCAGGTCGATGACGGGGCCGATCACCCGCACGACGGTGCCGATATTGTGCTCGCTCGTTGCTGCCATATTCCTGCTCTCTCGCTCGCTTGCAGGCTCGAGGCCTGCGTCTTGCGGCCCGTCGAGGCTCAGGCCCTTCGAGCCTCAGGCCTCGTGTCTCAGGCCGGCGTGTCTTAGACGGATTGCGCTCCGGCGACGATCTCGATGATCTCGCGCGTGATGGATGCTTGACGCACCTTGTTCATGTACAACGTCAGTCGATCCACCATCTCGCGGGCGTTCCGCGTCGCCGCGTCCATCGCCGTCATGCGCGCCGCATGCTCGGCGGCCGACGACTCCAGCAGCGCTCGGTTCACCTGCACGGCCACGTGAAACGGCAGCAGGCTCCCCAACAGCTCGTCCGGCGCCGGCTCGAAGAGATAGTCGACTTCCGCGCCCGGCGCGGCGTGCCCGTCCACCGTGTCCGAGTCCGAGTCCGGCAACTTCGGGATCGGCAACAGCCGCTCTACGACCACGCGCTGCGACATGATCGAGCGGAACTCGTTGTAGACGAGATAAACCGACTGAGCGTCGCCGGTCGTGAACTCCTTGATCGCGGTGTTCGCGATTGCCTGCGCGTGCGCCCACTTCACGTTCTGAAACAGCCCGATCTCCTCGTAGCGCACGTCGAAACCGCGGCGGACGAAGAAGTCACGACCTTTGCGGCCGACCAGCGCCAACGCGATCTCCTGCCCCGGCGACGACGGCTGTTCCGTAATGAACTGACTGGCGCCCTTGATCACGTTCGTGTTGAAGCTGCCGCACAGGCCGCGATCGGCCGTGATCACAATCAACAACGTGCGCCCCGCCGGCTTCTCTTCCAGCAGCGGATGGCGCGCATGTTCCGTGCGCGCGGCGACGTGGTTGAACACCCGCAGCATCTCCTGCGCATACGGGCGCCCTCGCACGATGCGCTCCTGGGCGCGGCGCAGCTTCGACGAGGAGACCATCTTCATGGCCTTCGTGATCTGCTGCGTCGACTTGACCGCGCGGACGCGACGACGGATATCGATGAGTGAGGGCATCTGCGTTCTCGGGCCGCCCTAAAGGGCGGCCCCTACGTACGTTCTTCGTAGCGGCCGCGTTCTTCGTAGCGGCCGGCCTTCAGGCCGGCCGACCATTACGCTCGCGCTCCCGCC
>DAINCF010000189.1:0-12528 GCA_036732565.1 Vicinamibacterales bacterium | reverse complement strand
CGCCAGCCAGGGCGAGGGCAGGGGCAGCTCGAGTCGCCGGATGCGGAGCGGCGCCGAGCGCACCATGGTCGCCACCACATAGCCGATGCTCACCGCAACGAGCGACCAGCCGAGGAGCGGTGCCACACCTCCGATCGGCAGGTTCCGTGAGGGCAGCGGGCTCAGCGCCAGGCTCACTCCGCCGAGCGCGAGCAAACCCAGCCAGAACGTGACCGTGTACGAGAAGAAGATGCGCGAGAGCTGATCGCCGGTGACGTGCCATCGCGAATAGAAGCGATAGCGCACCGAGGCGCCCGAGAGCATCGCGAAACCGACGTTGTTGGCGATCGCATACGCCAGGAACGAGGCGACCGCGATCCGCCACCAGGCCAGGCGCCGCTTGATGGTGGCGAAGGCGATGAAGTCGTATCCGGTGAGAACTGCGTAATTCAGGGCGGTGAGCGCGGCCGCCAGGGCGAGCCGCCACGGAGGCGTAGCCAGCACGTGCGTCGTGAGGCGCTGCAGCGTGACCGCCTCGAGTTCGTGCCGGAGCACTTCGAGCGCAGCCAGGAACACGATCAGCGCGACGAGCGCCGGAATCGCCGATCGCATACGTTCTCGCATCGCTAGCAAAGCTTCGCCTCGGACTACCGGGCCTCGTGCTGCCGCACCCATCCGATGGCGTCGGACAGGCGTGCCTCGAGCTCGGGAAGGTTGTCGCTGAAACGGTGGTTCGCGGCCTTGATGATCCACAGCCGCTTCGGCTCGGCGGCATGCTCGAGCACCTGCTGCACTTCGGCCAGCGACACGAACTCATCGCTCGTCGAGTGAATCGCGCCAAGCGGCACGGGGGTGACGCGATCGGCGAGCGCCGCCGTACTGAAGATTGGCTCCTTCGGCGTACCGTGCGTCAGGTAGATCACCGCGTCGCGCCATCGCCAGCCGAGCTCGTTCAGGTTCGGCAGGCCCAGGCCAATCACGCCGGCAATCAGCGGTTTGACGCCGGGATCGGTCGCCGCCAGGACGGACAAGCCGGCGCCTTCGGAGACGCCAATCAGGATGGGCCTGACGCGGGATCCTCGCTGCGCGTAGTCGATCAGGATTCGGAAGTCGGCGGGCTCGTCCTCGGCCCGTAGCGACGTCGTCGTGGTCGTGAAGCTCTCGAGGTACGCCTTGGCATCGAAGCCGACCACGAAGTATCCGCGCGCCTCGAGCATCGCCGCAACCGAGGGGCCCAGATGCATCCACCCACCGTCGCCGCTGGTGACCACGATTGGATCGCCGACGCCGCGGGTGCCGTAGAGATGCAGCGTCTGTCTGTGGCCACGCAATACGATGGCGTCTGTGGTCTCGGCATGGGCGACGCCCGCGAAGGCCAGGAACAGCACTAGCACGCAGCGCGCGATCGTCATGCGGCTCCCACCGCAACCTCTCGCCGCAGGTGTTCGACCGGTCGTGGACCGACCGCGAACACCACCACCGTGCGATCGTCGGTCCATCCCTCGACGCCGCGTGGGCCGCGGCCATGGCGAGCCGCGCGAAGCAAGCGCGTGCACACCGCGCCGGGCGCGAGATCGCCGGCTCGGCGGACTTCGTTGGCGAGCCTCCCGGGCCCATCGCCGCCCGTCGCCTCGAGCGCCTCGGTGACGCCATCGGAGACGAGCACGACGAGATCGCCGGTCGAGATGCTCACCGACTCCTGTTCGTACGAGGGGCCGGGCAGCAGCCCCACGGGCGGACCTCCGACCGACAACACCCGTACTCCACTGCGGTTCAACAGGAGTCCCGCAGGATGACCAGCGTTGGCGTAGGTCAACGTGCGTCCCGCCGTGTCCACGACCGCGACCAGGCACGTCACATACAGGTTGACCGCGGCATCGGCGAGCACGGCGTCGGAGAGTCGGGCGAGGATCTCGGCGGGGGCAGCGGTCTCGCGTACCAGCGTCCGCAGAACGGCGCGCACGTTTGACAAGAACACGGCGGCGGGAATCCCCTTGCCCGACACGTCGGCGAGGACCACGCACATCGTCGCGGCGTCGAGCCGCAGGAAGTCGTAGTAGTCACCGCCGATCTTGCCTGCCGGCTCGACGGCCGCGCTCCACGACACGCCGCCCGTCGGCGAAGGGATTGGCGGCAGTAGCCCGCGCTGCACGTCCGCGGCGATGGAGAGCTGCGTGTCCAGAATCACGCGCTCACGTTCCAAAAGGGAGAGCACGTCTTGCGTCTGCCGGAGCTTCAGCCACAGCGTTGTCATCACCATGAACCCGCTACCGGCGACGAGGTCGCCGATCCACGTGAGCGCCTCGGCGTCCGATCGCAGGACGCGGTTGATGAACATCTCCACGCCCTGCGATGCCGCGATGGCGACGAGGCCCCCCAACAACACGACGCCGACGAAACGAAACTTCGACATACGCCCGGCTCTGGGGGTCGACCGCAATTTCTTGAAGGGGTCTGCCCCCCTCACCAGTGCACTATTTGCCGCGATCGACCAAAAGGTCGTTCTCGACGCCGAAGGCCCCTGGCACTCCTCGTGCCGTGAGGCCGGCGGCGGTCTTGTCCGCCTCGGTGTCGACGACGCCGAGCAGGCGGATGCGACCGCGCTCGACGATGATGTGAATCGGGTAGTTGCCCACCGGCTGCATGCCGGGGAAGAGCCCGAACGGGCGAATCATGTTGCGGCGATACCCATGCCGGTGCCCCCACAACAGTCCCCCGCCTGGCGCGTAGCGCGAGAGGAACGCGTTCGTGTAGATCGCATAGAACGTGTTCCAGCGGATCTCATCGTCGTTCTGGCCGACCGGCAGCTCCAGGATGTTGTTGACCACGTCGTCGACACCCGAGACGCGTCTGACACGTTTCTCGGCATCGCCCTTGAGCGTCCCGTGATAGGCGTAGCCGCCGAGCGTCACCGACCCCTTCTCGTACGTGAACGTGAGGAAGTCGAACACCCCGTAGTACGGCAGGCGTAACAGCGCGTCCCTGATGTCGTCGATGCGACGCGCATCCGTCGTCGTCTGCGCCGCCGTCGCGATCGGCAGCATGGTCACGACCAGCATCGCAGCCGCGAGCGACGCGATTACCTTCTTCATTTGTCCGTGTCTCCTTGTGTTCGTTGCGTTCGCCGCATGAACAGACGACTAGTAAGCCACGAGGAGGGCGCCAACGTTCCTTAGATTTCGGTAAAAAGAAGCGTCCCTCCGTGAGGCTGGCTCTACGATCCAGGGCTGTCGAGGGTCACGAAGGCCCGGCGGCCGTCGCGGGCGACGAGCAGCAGGGCCGGTTTCTCACGCGGGGCAGTGCGCAAGGCCGTGCGCAGCTCGCCGGCGTTGGCGACGCCTCTGCCGTTGACCTGCAGGATCACGTCCCCGGACTGCAGACCGGCTTCGGCCGCGGCGCCGTCAGGACCCACGTCGGCCACCACCACGCCTTTGTCCCCCGTCACTTTCAACTCGCGCGCCAGATCCGGCGTCAGCGGCTGCACGCTCATGCCGAACTCTCCGTTGGCCCGCTCGCCGTCGCGATCCGCTCGGACGGCCGACTGCGCGGGCAGCTCCGACAGTGTCGCGGTGATGTCGTGCGTTCGACCGTCGCGCAGCACCGAGAGCGTCACCTTGGCGTCCGGCCCCAGCGGCGCGATGTGGTTGCGGAGATCGTTGCTGGAGTCGATGGGTTTGCCATCCAACGCCAGAATCACGTCCCCTTCCTGCAGCCCCGCACGCGCCGCCGGGCTGCCGGCCTGCACGTCGCTGACAATGGCGCCGCGCACGTCCGACAGACCCAGGCTCTTGGCCAGGTCGGCGTCCACACCCTGGACCGTGATCCCCAGCTGGCCGCGACGAACCTGCCCGGTCTTGATCAGCTGATCCATAACGCGATTGACCATGTTCGTCGGGATCGCGAAGCCGATGCCGATGTTGTAGCCGACCGGCGAGACGATCTGCGAGTTGATGCCGATCAGCTCGCCGCGCGTGTTGACCAGCGCGCCGCCGGAGTTGCCTTGATTGATCGGGGCATCGGTCTGGATGAAGTCCTCGAATGCACCTTCGCTCGCGCCCGTGGCGCGTCCCTTCGCGCTGACGATTCCCATCGTCACCGTCTGTCCGATGCCAAGCGGGTTGCCGACGGCGAGGACGACGTCGCCGACGCGCGCGCTGTCCGAATTGCCCATCGTCACCGTGGGCAGGTTGGCGGCCGCAATCTTCACCACGGCCAGGTCGCTGGGTTGGTCACTCCCGACCACGCGGGCCTCGAACGTGCGTCCGTCGGTGAAGTCGACACGAATCTTCTGCGCGCCGTTGACGACGTGGTGATTGGTCAGAACGTAGCCATCAGGCGAAACGATGACGCCCGAGCCCAGTCCGGAGGCCTGACGCGGCACCTCTCGAGGCATCTGCTCGCCGAAGAATCGGCGGAACAGCTCGTCGTCGCCCGGCAGCTGCGTCTGTCGCACCATACGCTGGGATCGGATGGTGACCACGGCGGGGGCGACCCGGCTGACGAGGTCGGCGTACGAATCGCGAGCTTCCGCCCTCGCGCTTTGCATGTCGGCCGACACGTTTGGGGGCACGGGAGTGGAGGCTTCAATGCGAGGCGCCGTGGCATACCACGTGCCCAGCACGCCGGCCAAGGCGCCGGCGGCCACGAGCGTCGCGAGCGATCGCGCCGAACGGCGCGGCGTCGATGGAGTCGGATGTGAATCGGTCATGGTGGGTCCTCCGAAATCTCGGGGCCGCAGCCCTCTGATCAATCAGACGACACGACGGATGACCGTCCGCTTCCACGCGCATTACATCGGTGTAATCATCCGAGGCTTGGGGCTTGGGGCTTGGGGCTTGGGGCCTGGGGCTTGGGGCGAGGTCACGCGCGCGGAAAGCTGACCGAGAACACACTGCCCTGGCCTTCTTCGGAGCGCACCGCGACGCGGCCACCGTGACTTTCGACGATGGCGCGGACGAGGGAGAGGCCGAGGCCCAGACCTCGCTCGGACCGACTGGCGTCGGCGCGATAAAGCCGCTCCCAGACGTGCGGCAGCGCATCGGGAGGGATGCCGATGCCGGTGTCCCGGACCTTCACGGTCACGCCCATGGCGTCGGATTCGGCCGTCACGTCGATCGACCCACCACGTCCCGTGTATTTCACGGCGTTGTCGATGAGATTCGCCAGGACTTGTCGCACGCGCGCGCGGTCGGCGTCGATCTCCCCGTGCGGGTCGACGCGCACGCTCAGGGCGATGCCTTTCTCTTCGGCCAGATCCGCGTACAGATCCACGGCTTCCGCCGCCACGTCCGCGACACGCAACCGCTCGCGGGTCAGCTTCATCGTGCCGGTCTCGGCTTCGGAGATGTCCATCAGCGCGGTGAGCGTCGCGTTGAGCCGATCGGTCTCCTCGAGCACGTGCGCCAACCCCTCGCGTATCTCCGCTTCGGTTGGGGCGTTGAGCGACGACTCCGCCACGCTGCGCACACGCATCAACGGCGTCCGCAGGTCGTGCGCGACGCTGTCGAGCGCGCCGCGCATCCCGGTGATGAGCGTCTGAATACGATCCAGCATGCCGTTGACCAGCACACCCAGCTCGTTGAGGGCGTCACCACTCGGCCGCACCGGCACCCGCGCCTCCAGCTTGCCGGTGTCGACGATGCCGCGGACCGTCTCGGCCATGTCGCGCACCGGCGCCAGGCCCACGTGCGTCAGGATCGCGCCGCCGAGCACCGCGATGGTCACGACGAACGCGAGGAGCCACAAGACGCGCGATCGAAAGTGTCGAAGCAGCTCGTCTCGCACATCCGAGCTGCGGCCGACCTGTATGAGCGTGCGGTCGACGAGACGCGTGGCGACGACATCCAGCACCGCGCCGTCGGCGGTTCGCGCCAGCGACGACCAGACGCTGCCAACCGGCGCCGGGCGATCGAGCTGCGATAGATCGAAGTTGTTCCAGCCTTCGGGCACGTTGAAGTACACGAGATCGGCGCCGCGACCGGCCACTCGCACCAGCAGCCGCTCGTGTCGTCCTTCCAGCCGGTCCGCCGTGATGGCGCGATCCAACGCCGCCAGACCGCCCCGCTCGTACTCGGTGGCGTAGCGGTCGAGCATCGCGGCCATCACCGCGTGGTCCTGCGCGATGAGCGAGCGCGAGAGCAGGACGTAGGTGAAGCCAATCAGCGCCGTCGCGCCCGCGACGAACAACACGCCGTACCACAAGGCAAGACGGAACGGCAACGCGTGCCGCAGGTGCTCAGGCGACCTTGAGGACATAGCCGATGCCTCGCACCGTGTGCAGCAGCTTGGGCTCGAAGGGCTTGTCGATCCTGTCGCGCAGGCGGAAGACGAGCACATCGACGACGTTGGTGCCTGGATCGAAGCTGTAGTTCCAGATGTGCGACAGAATCATCGTCTTCGACACGACCTTGCCCGCATGGCGCATGAGCAGCTCGAGCAGCGCGAATTCGCGGGGACGGAGATCGATGGTGACGTTGTCGCCTCGCTGCACTCGCCGCGTCGTCAGGTCCATGGTGAGATCGGCGAGCGTGAAGCGGGTCGGCTCCGTCGTCATCTTGCCGCGCCGGGTCAAGGCATGAAGACGCGCCAGCAGCTCAGCAAACGCGAACGGTTTGGCCAGGTAGTCGTCACCACCGGTCTGCAACCCCTTCACGCGATCGTCGACGGAGTGCCGGGCGCTGAGAAAGAGCACGGGCGTCTGCACACCTGCGCGGCGCAAGGCCGCCACGAGGCTCAGGCCGTCCAGCCGCGGCAGCATTACGTCCACGACGGCCGCGTCGTAGGTACTGGTCTGCGCGAGGTCGAGCCCGGCAACGCCGTTGTCCGCGAGGTCGACCACAAAGCCTTCCTGACGGAGACCGCCGGCCACGAAGTCCGCAATGGTGCGGTCGTCCTCGACGACGAGCACGCGCATGAAAGGAATGTAGCATTTACAGCGTTAGCGGGCCCCCAACTCCGGTGGGGCATCAACGTATGACTACTCTTCTTCGCGGGCGCCCAACGCACGGTCACCATCGCGTGACCTCGATCGAGCTCTTCTTCGACCTGGTGTTCGTGTTCGCCATCACGCAGCTGTCGCACTACCTGCTCGAGCACTTCTCGACGGCCGGCATGCTCCACACCGGCTTGCTCCTGATGGCGGTCTGGTGGGCGTGGATGTACACGTCGTGGGCGACCAACTGGCTCGATCCGGACAAGGTCCCCGTCCGCCTCATGCTCCTGACGTGCATGCTGATCGGCTTGTTGATGTCGGCGGCGATTCCGACGGCGCTGGCGACCGGGGGGCTGGCGTTCGCCGGTGGGTATGCCGCCATCCAGGTGGGCCGCACGGCATTCGTGTTGTGGGCGGTGCGACACATCCCCGCGCAGCGCCGAAATTTTCAGCGCATCCTCACCTGGCTCGTGGTCTCGGGCATGCTGTGGATCGCTGGCGGGACTGCCGAGGGTGACGCTCGCCTCGCATTGTGGCTTGCCGCGCTGTTCCTCGACTACCTCTCGCCGATTGTGGCGTTCTGGGTGCCATGGCTGGGCGCGTCACCGACCACGGACTGGGACGTGGAGGGCGGCCACATGGCCGAGCGCTGCGGGCTGTTCATCATCATCGCGCTCGGCGAGTCGATCCTGGTCACCGGCGCCACGTTCTCGGGGCTGGAGTGGACCTGGACGAGCGCGGCCGCGCTCGTCACGGCGTTCGTCGGCAGCATCGCGATGTGGTGGATCTATTTCGACACGACCGCCGAGGTCGCCACCGCGACGATCTCGGCGTCGGCCGATCCCGGACGTCTCGCCCGCTCGGCCTACACGTACGTGCACCTCCCCATCGTCGCCGGCATCATCGTCGCGGCCGTCGGGGACGAGTTGGTGCTCGCGCACCCTTCCGGTCATGTCGATCCCCACACGCTGATCGCCCTCCTGCTTGGACCGGCGCTGTATCTCGTCGGCACCGGACTCTTTCGATGGGCAATCGCCGGGGTCATCGCGACGTCCCATGTGATCGGCCTCATCCTCCTCGGGCTGCTCCCTCTGCTGTCGCCTGCGATGTCGCCGCTGACGCTGGCCGCGGCGGCGACCGTCGTCTTGGTTGCCATCGCTGCCTGGGAGACCTGGGTCTGAGAGTGCAGTGCGTAATCACCGCAGCGGTATGTAGCGCAGGCCTTCAAGCCTGCCTCAGCGGTGAGAGCCCGCCTACCGTGTGGCAGGCCTGAAGGCCTGCGCTACGTACGTACGAATTAGCAACGCGCTTTAACGTGCGGCAGCCACTACCAGACGTTGCAATGCACCCGACAGGATCCGATCCATGTCGTCTCCCGCCGGGATCTCCGCCAGATACGTTACGAGGCTGCGTAGATCCGGTGTCTCGCGATCGGTGGTTCGTAGCAGCGCGCCCGTCTGCTCGTTCCAACGAACCGCGATGACGGGTGGGGCATCAGGCCTCGCGCGCCAGGCCGCAATGGTCTGACGCGTATCCGCCTCCCACTGTCCTCGGCAGCAGTGCAGCAGACGCGGCGACACGATGTGCACGGTCTTCGTGAGATCCACGCGCGCAAACGGCGGGCGGACGACGAACGGCAGCGCCCACTCCCACACCGAGCCAGACGCGCCGACGATGAGCAGCGTGCCTTCCGGAGCGGCGAGCGCTTCGCGCTCGACGTCCTGAGCGGCGCGTTGGGAGACATGCGCGCGTCCGTTCCAATCCGCGATCGAGCCAGACAATTGCAGGGCGTACCTGCCGAGGATCGCCACGGCAACCGAGACGACCGCGACGCGCGCGGCTGGCGTACGTCCGACCGCCCACGCCCACTCGAATCCGATGCCGGCACACATCGCCCATGCGACCGATGCCAGGTAGATGTGGCGCGGCGACTCGTAGCCGGCGACCAGCACCGGCGCGACACCGAGCACCCACCAGATCACGACGAAGTACAGGACTGCACCGCGTCGCATGTTGCGGCGCGCGCGTAGCGCGCAGGCCGCTGCCGCCGCGATCAGGAGAGCCAGCGCCAACGCCTCGAGCGCGGACGGCGGTGAGGCATGGCCGACGATCACGCGCCACGCATGTCGTTGCATGACGTCGATCGCGTACGTCATCCCCTGCGCCGTCAGCAGGCTCTCGCGCACCACTTCCCCGAAAAGCGCCAGGCGGAGATACAAATAGCCCAGTGTGATCGCCACGAACGGAAGGTACGGCCACAGCCAGGACCATGAGGGCCGCGGCCACCGGCGCTCGACGATGACGTCGTAGAGGAAGAGCGCCGCCACCAGCGTGATTGTGTTCTGCTTACTGAAGAGTGCGGCGAAGCCTAACGCCAGGGCCACCAGGTAGCTGCGCGCGCCCTGGCGCCATCGCACCCATGCGAGGACCGAGCCGAGGTAGAAGAGCGCCGGCAGGCTGTCGACGCGGCCAGTGATCCAGGCGACGCTCTCGGTCTGCACGGGCAAGAGGATGAACACGAGCGCAGCGACGGCTGCGGCGATCGGGCCGAGTCCTACGGCGCTCCGCGCGAGCGCCAGCACCAGCAGGCCGTTGACCGCATGAATAGCCACGTTGAGCAGGTGATGCAAGATCGGCGATCCGGCGCCGGCCAACGCGGTGAGCTGGTACGAGACCGCCGGGAAGGGACGGATCTCGTCGGGGTAGAAACCCCAGATGGTGTCCATCCACGAGGTGACGAACCAGCGCGGGAAGTACGTAGCGGGCTTCGCCGAGAGCAGCGCCACGACGCCGAAGTCGTCGTTGAGGAAGTACGCTGGGATGGTCGTCGCATACGCCGCGCACGCGACGACACACACGACGAGACGAGCCACCGCTGTCACTTGAAGAGATACTTCACGATGAGGCCGATCATGCGAAAGCCGGTGCTGAGCGTGCCCTGCAAGCTGCCAGTGATCTTCGAATCACCGACGCGGCCGCGATAGTTCACCGGCACCTCGATCACGCGCAATCCACGCTTGAGCGCCAGAATCACCATCTCGGGCAGGAAGTGCGATCCTCCCACCGTCAGGTCGTCCTGAAAGCGACTGAGCGCGGTACGGTGGGTCAGGCGCAAGGTGCATCCGCAGTCGCTGAGTGACGGTCCGCCATAGAGGACCTGCAGCAGCTTCGCCACGGCCCAGTTCCCCATCCGCAGGAACCAGCCCATGTTCGCTTGTGCCCAAATCAGCTCGCGGGTCGTGCGGGTGCCGCACACCATGTCGAAGTCGTCCGCGTACGCCAACAGCTTCAACACGTCACGGCCCACGAACGTGCCGTCCGGCTCCGCCAGGATCACGAGATCGCCGGTCGCCTCCCGCAGCCCGCGTCGCAGGGCGTTGCCGTACCCCTGCTTCGACTCCGTCACGAGACGCGCATTGGTCTGCCGCGCCTCCGCCGCCGTCGCGTCCTTCGAATTGTTATCGACGACGAGCACCTCGTCGACGACGTCGGGGATGAAGAAGTCCGCAACTGCCGACCGGATGTACTGCTCCTCGTTATAGGCCGGGAAGACGACGGTGACCGACTTGGATCCGTACATGCGATTTATGCGCCAGACCTGACTCTCGGCCGCGAGTTCAACGGCAACACAGATGACACAGATGGCACAGATGCGACCGCCTGGCTCGCAGCTTCATCCGGCCTCGAAGTGAATTTCATCTGTGTCATCCGTGCCATCTGTGTTGCATTTGTATTTGGTTTGGCACTCGAAGGCTAGGCTCTCTTCGCGACGATCAACATCTGCCCAGCCATCGGCTTGATCGGCGACATCAGGTACGCCTTGACCAACCACAACGGCACGGTCGTCCTGGCAGATCGCATGGAGTAGGGCAGGAACTTCGGGCGCAAGAGCTCGATCTCGAATCCGTTGGCGCGAAGCAGGCTCGCCAGCGACTCGTGGGTGAAGACGGATCGATGCGTGTAGTCGTCGAAGTAGTGCCGGTAGGCGTAACGAAAGTTTGGCTGGATGATGATGAAGCGGCCATCGGGTCGCAGCAGCTTCGCGACGCTCGCGACGATGGTCATCGCGACATCCGGTTCGAAGTGTTCCAGCACGTTCGACGCGAGCACGACGTCGAAGGCCCGATCGCCGAAGCTCCCAAGATCCGTTGCCGCATCGAGCACGCGCACGTCGACGCCAGGTGCGGCGTGTCTCGAGGTCTCGGGCCACAGATCGATGGCGACGCGGCGCGCCGCCGTGACGTTGTTGATCCAGTGGCAGTAGCCGGCGCCGATCTCCAAGACCTGCGCGCTCGGCGGTACCCAAGGCGCCAGGTACTGGGCGATCAGGCGCCACACCCCTTCTCGAGCGGGGTGCGCGGGGAGGTGGGCGGCATGGTAGGCGCCCTGATACACGGAGTCGCGACGCGTCATGCCTGCCGCCAGGCCGCGGGGAGGTTCTTCGTCACCTCGATGTGCTCGAACGGGGCGCTCGACCGCGCGCCATGCTGCCTGACCCACGCGGCCATCGAGCGCAGCCCAGGCTCGAGCGCGGTGCTCGGACGCGCGCCGAGGACCGCGCGCAGCTTGTCGTGCGACGAGTACGCGTGACGAACCTCCTGCCGCGCGGGCAGATGGACGATGCGCGGCTCCACGTCCATCGCCTGCGCCACGGCCCGCGCGAGATCGTTCAAACTGCAGGGCGCGGCGGCGCCGATGTTGAACGTCTGATTCCACGCGGCCGGTACTTCGATCGCCTCCGCCATCACCGGCGCCACATCGTCGATATAGGTGAAGGCCCGGGTCTGGGTGCCGTCGCCGAAGATCGTCATCGCGTGCCCGTACAGGATCTGATTCATGAAGATGCCGACGACGTTGCGGTAGCGATCGCCGATGTTCTGCCGCTCGCCGAAGACGTTGTGGGGACGGAAGATCATGAAGTCCAACCCGAAGATGTCGCGACAGGCGTGCAGCTCCTGCTCGATGGCCATCTTGGCGATGCCGTACGAGTCCGCGGGACGCGGCATGACGGTTTCGCGCAGCGGGAGATCCGGATGCCCGCCGTACACGGCGATCGAGGAAGTGAACACCATCCCCTTGACGCCGGTGTTGATGCAGGCGTTGATCAGGTTGACGCTGCCGATGACGTTGTTCGTGTAGTTGAACCGCTTGATGAAATGACTCAGGCCCTCGGCGGCATACGCCGCCAGGTGATAGACGTAGTCGAACGCCTGCTCACGGAAGACGCGGTCGACCAGCGCCGCATCGGTGATGCTGCCTGCGACGAAGGTCGCGCCGGCGACGAGGTTGTCGTGAAAGCCGCCGCTGAGATCGTCCAGCACGGTGACGCGATGACCGCGGCGGACGAGCGCGTCGGTGACGTGCGAGCCAATGAAGCCCGCGCCGCCAGTCACGAGAATTGTGGGCATCCGAAGGTAACGGCAGTCTAACATCGGTGGCGTGACCGTTCGACGCGCGCCCACGAGATCGGCGCACGGCTCATCTGCGCTTCGCGGCGTTCGCGTGGTGGTGGCCGGTGGCGGGCTCGCGGGGTTGACCGCGGCCTACGAGCTCACGGCGCGGAGCGCAGACGTGCACTTGATCGAGCCGCGTGGGCGTCTCGGCGGACGCGTCTAGAC
>DAINCF010000188.1:0-12546 GCA_036732565.1 Vicinamibacterales bacterium | reverse complement strand
GTCAGCGCTTCGATTTCGCGACGCTCAAGCCACTCGGCGAGGCCGTGACCATCGGAACCGACGTCGTCATGGAACGCTCGAGCGGGCGGCTCTCGGCGGACATCAGTCCGGCGGGAGTCCTCGCCTATCGCTCCGGCAACGTGACGCAGGTGCAATTCGAGTGGCTGGACCGATCGGGCCGGTCGCTCGGCACGGTGGGGCCGGCTGGACCGTTCATGAGCTTCGACCTGTCGGCGGACAACGCCCGGGTCGCCGCGATCAGGCGCGGCGACGCCGGGATCAGCGCGGTGTGGCTGCTCGATGACGCTCGCCGATCCGCGGCTGCGATGATCGATCCCGTGACCACCCTGGTCTCGGATCCGACGTGGTCGCCGGATGGTCAGCGCATCGCTTACCGACGGGGTGCCTCTGTCGTGATCCGCCGGTCGGCCGGCGGCGACGAAACCAAAGTGGCGGACGGCGCCGGCTATCCGGATTCATGGAGCCGCGATGGCCGCTATCTCGCGATAGGCCGGCCGAACGGCGCGCTGTACGAGCTCTGGGCCCTGCGAGTCGACGGCGCGCCGGAGGAAATACCGCTGGTCCGGGGCCTGGCCATGACCGACGAGCCGCGCTTCTCCCCCGACGGACGCTGGGTCGCGTATCACGCGACCGTCGACGAGACGCCGCACATCTACGTCATCCCGTTCCCACCGACGGGTGAGACCTTTCAGATTTCCGTTGAAGCAGGCGTGCAGCCGCGCTGGCGAGCCGATGGCCGTGAGCTCTTTTTCCTGGATATGCAAGGTCGCGTCATGAGCGTGGATCTACCCGGCGGCGATCCGCGAAAGGCGACCGTCCCTCGCGTGTTGTTCCCGGCAGGCCTGGCGACGTCGCTCATCTACGATCAGTTCGCGCCTGCCGCGGACGGTCAGCGATTCCTGGTTCGCCGACCCGTCGGCGGCATCGAGCAGCAGACGATCCATGTCGTCCTCAACTGGCGGCAACTGTTACCGTAGGGGCGGCTCGCGAGCCACCCCTACACGCGCCGTGCCTACGTCGTGAACATGAACGTGTCCTGGTCGAGCGCGCTGACGAAGTTCTGCGTGCCGGGCTGAGTGAAGACGGCGAACCACGTGTAGGTGCCCACCGGCTCGCTGCCGTTGAACGTGTACTGCGCGATCTGTTGCGTGAGCGGTGGCGGCACGATGTTGGTGGCCACCGGCACGATGCCAGGCACGAACCCGCCGCCGAGCTGTGCCGACATGAACTGTCCCGTCGGCAGCTTGATGACGATGTAAGCGTCGACCGGAATCGGTGGCACACCGGGCACGCTCGTCGCCGTGACGACAAGTGTCTGGCCGGGCGTGAAGGCGGCTGCGTTGAGCTGCAGCGTCAGCGACGGCGGACTCGCGGGCGCCGCCAGATCGACTCGGATGTGATGACCAACCGACGGCACGTCGGCCAGCACTCCGGCGTTCTGCCCAGGTTGGAGGAGGAACAACAGGTACGGTCCGGGCGGCAAGAGGTTCGGATTGTCCGGGATTGTGACGTTCAGGACGCCGGCGCCACGCGTGAACGGCACGCCGACGTAGCGCTGATCCGAATTGAACGCGTGGGTGCACGAGCCGGCGCGCATCAGCGCGACGCGACTGATCGTGGCCGCCTGCGGCGTCTGGATCTGCATCGCGCTGCCGACCGCCACGCTCGCTGGTGCCGCCGCGATCGTTGGCCGATCCCCTCGGCCGACATACCACGGCTCGTAGATCTCGATCCGCAGGTCGCGGTTGTCGACAGTCCCCTGCTGCGCGTCGTGCGGCAAGGTGCCAGGGAAATCGGCAGGGTTGTGGAAGCTCCACTTGCCCGCCAGATTCGATCCCGCCATCCACACACGGCCATCAGGCATCAGCAACGCCACGGAGTGGTAGTTGCGACAAACCTGTGCCTTCGCGGCCGCGGGCCGCGTCGTCCACGTATTGGTGAACGGATGGTAGATCTCGATCTCGCACACCCCACCCGCGGGATCGTTGGCGGGATCGTGGAAGCCACCGCAGACGACGACGTCGCCCGTCGGCAGCAGGACGGCGTTGCAGTGGACCCGCGCCGGCGGCGTGCCGTTGACGAGCAGCGTGCGCGCTCCGGTCGGTTGCCACGCGGGAGGCGCGTCATCCAGATCGATGAAGGCCGCCGTCACGTGTCCGCACATGAGCACTCGCGTGCGGAAGCCGAACTCCGGCAGCAGCGGCAGCAGCACGGACGTGACCGCGATGCCGTCGTAGACCGCAGTCGGTCCCGCTGCGACGATCGTCCAGGCACCCGAGGCTTCGTTCCATTTGCGACTTTGCCCGGCAATCGGCGATGCAAAGAAGAGCGTGCCGTCCTTGATCACGTGGCAGCGCGGATAGAACGTCATCTCGGCGGGGACGGTGCCGCGATCGATCCAGTGTCCAAGCGGCGCGGGCGCCGCGCTGAAGGTTTCGATGGTGTCGTTGAAGTGGCGCGTATCGGTATCCAGCGGATGTCCGGAGACCGCGACCACGCGGCCGCTGCCCAGCGTGACGAGCGTCGGATACCAGCGTCCCCCGCCGCTCATCGTCCACGGCTGGAAGACCATGCGCGAGACCGCATTCCACGTCTGCGCGGCTGGATCGAAGACGTAGGCGTCCGCGATACCGCGGAAGTGCCCCATCGCCGCATGTTCATGCGGGTCTTCCGTGACGGCCGCGACGGTCCATTCTTCGGTGCCTCCCGCGACCAGCAAGCGCCCATCGGGCAGAAACGCATGCCCGCAGCAGAAGAGATCGCGGATGCCTGCGGCCGGCGCAGGCGACGTGATGGCGAACGTCTGACAATCGAACAAGCGGGCGTGATCGAACAACCCGAGATGGTGCCTGCCTGGATCGTGCTCGTCACCGCCGAAGAACAAGATCTTGCCCGTGGGTAACAGCGCCGCATGAACCGCGAGAATCTGGGCGAGCGAGCTCTGAACGGCGGGAGGCGCTCCCTCGGGTAGGACGACCGAGCGCATGGCTAGCTCTCTTTCAGTGATGGCAGGCCTGAAGGCCTGCGCTACGAGGGGGCAGGCGGGATGCTAGCAGGTTGTGGCGGTCGTCGAACGGAAATCGCTGGCTCAATGCACGCGGATGCTCAGCTCTGCCCCATAGAGCATCGTTCGATCGTTGTCCTTCGCTGCCCACGCAAGAAGCACGGCCGGATCCTTCGTGACGATGCCCTCGAATGCCTTGACGCCATTGACGGTCACGGTGATCGGCTTCGTGAAGTCGATCACATCTGGTGACAGCAGCAATCGAAACATGCGGACGCCTCTCGTCTGCGCCTCGAACGTATTGGTGCTCCGGCGCGTGATGTCGACGCGGCCGGACGGCGCACGATGCGTGAAGTGGTCGGCGACATCGAACGTCCGATCGGAGCTGGTCGCCCCGAGCGCATCGATCACGAGCCAGTGCGCGCGGTTGTAGCGATCGGTCCGCTCCGTTTCCCACGACAGCCTCTCGGGATGGGGCGGCCGCGGATGATCGCGCACGAACTGCTCGAACGGTCCACGCACGTGCGGCCACCAGCTGGTGTCGTGACCGGCCGACGGCTGCGGATTGAACACGAGCGGCACGCCGAGCGTTTTGAACCAGTCGATGTGAGTCTGCACGTGGGTCACCGGATACAGACGATCGAGGCCGCCGTTGACGATGTAGAGCGGCTTGTTGGCGAGGTTGTTGGCGAACAGCTCACCATCCGCACGCACATCCGGATTGGCGAGCACCAGAATGCTGCCATTGAGCGGCAGAAACGAGGCCCAGGTCGTCACTTCCTTCATCGCCATGAAATACGCGCCGGTGCCACCGTCCGAAATGCCCGTGAGATGGACGTGCGCTTCGTCGACGTTGTAGCGCCGCTTGAGGGTGTCGAGCGCACGCAGGATGTTGTCGACCTGCACGCCGTGCCACCACTGCGCGTCGGCCCAGCCGCTGGGATAGAGGTAGATCTGGTCGTTGCCGGGAATGCGGTTGACGGCGGGCCGGCGTGACAGCGACGGCGCGCGGCCGCCACGGGGTTGGCTGCCGCCTTCTTCCTCCATCTCCAGTCCGCGCATGGGTGTGGCGGGCCGGCCGACCCCCCCGTGCAATTGCACGCGTACTGACCACTTCCGCGCGGGGTCGTAGTCGGCGGGGATCTCGATTCGGTTCTCGAACATGGCGCCCAGACCGGCGGAGTGGCGCCACGTCAGCTCACCGGTCCTCTCCTTCTTGTAGGCACGGCCCGCCGTGAGCCGCGCCCACAGCGTCTCGAAATCGACGCCAGTCTTCAGCAGGCGGTCCGCGGCGCGCGCGGCGTCTCTGGGATCGTCGGCCTTCCAGAAGTCCTCGAAGGTCTTGTCGATTGCTGTCGTCCGCGCCGTCCCCGCCGGCGCTTGCGCGAGCGCACGTGCCACGAGCAGCACGAGCAGCACCGCAACCGCCGACGAGGCGCGTGACGTGGCCATCATGGAGGCACCGCGCGAAGCGGCGCACGGGTCACTCTACAACGAGCCGGATCTCCTGTGACGAACTGCTCTTGCCAATCGTGTTGATCGCGCGGACGCGCAGGTGGTAGACACCGGGTGGCACGTCATCGATTGAGAGCTGCGTGTCGGTGACAGTGAGCCTTGCGAGGTTCGTGAGGCCTGGCGCCGAGCCCGCTTCGATCTCGTACTGCGTCGCACCGAAGGGCGCTTGCCAGGTCAGGTTCACCCGGCCGCTCGCAACCCCCGCGGTGAATGCCTGCGGTGCCGCCGGCTCGGTGACGCGGACCAAGTCGGCACCGCACGCGCCGGACCGTAGTGCGTTCGTCGTGCTCACGGCCTGGCGAAGCCGGCCGGTGTCGGCGTCGAGCGCCATGAGCTGTGACTCCCTACATGAGAAGGGGCCATAGTACTTGTCGCTGAGCCCGACGACCTGCAACACGAAGATGGTGGCGCTCAGACCACTGACGTCGATCTGCTCGGTCAAGAATCCCGCGGTCTGCTGCGGCGTTCCCACCGGCAACGGAAGCTCGGGGAGCTGGACTCTGCCGAGCAACTGCAGTGAGTCGGCCGAGAACACGGCGATGCCCCGCTTCAGCCGGTTCTCTGGGGTTGCACCGGGGGGAATCACGACGTGAGCAATCAAGCGGTTTCGCTGTTCGTCGACCACCCCGAAGCCCGGCCCGCTCGCGAACTGGGTCCCTGTGACCACGTCGAAGGCGCCATTTCCAACGTAGAGTCGCGTGCCGGCCGCATTGGTGGACAACCCAGCCGCGGAGACCGGGAAGATGTCGAGCGTCTTGAGGAGCGCACCGGTGCTCACCTGGATCACCTCGACATCGTGGTAGGTGTCGGCGCCGGCGCCTCTACGTTTCGCAACGAACAGGATGTCGCCGGCGGACGCGTAGGTGATTGCCGGGGACAGCGGGTTGATTCGGAACCGCCCCAAGTCCAGAAAACGCACGCTCGCCGAACGCGCATCAGCCACGAGCACCAGATCGTCTCCAGACGCATTCCTTCCGAGGACCAGCAACCGAGCTATCCCGTTTGTCCCAAGCACCCTGGTGGGGGAGAAGTCGGGAAACGTGAACCGCTGAATCGCCCCGGTTCCTGTGTTCAGGAGAACAACGCCACCGCCAACCCAGGTGAGGAACTCGCCGCCACCGAAGGGCACCACATCCTGGGATGGCCCGGAGGCTTCCTCTGGCAAGGGGAAACGCCGGATGACCGTGCCGAGGGACGCCGCCCGCGGATCGAGCTCGACAACTTCCTGCGACATCCGGGCGAAAAGGCGCTGCTGCGCGAAGAGCGGCTCCGCAGCCGTATGGGACAAGACGCACGCGATGATGAGGGAGAGGACACGACGCACGACACACCTCCAGGTTGGCTTGGGGCGATTCACTGCACGACGAGACGAATTTCTTGCGATGGCGCGCTCCTGCCGATCGTGTTGATCGCACGAACACGCAGGTAGTAGGCGCCTGGCGGCACGCCATCGACGGTTAGCTGGGGATCCGTGACGGTGACCGTCACGAGATTCGAAAGGCCCGGCGCTGATCCGGCCTCGATCTGATAGCTCGTGGCATCCTTGGTGGTTTGCCAATGGACCAGGACCAACGATCCTGCGGATTCTGCGGCGAGGCGCGTCGGCGGCCCCGGCTCGGTGATTCGGATCAGGTCGAACCGACACCGCGGATCGGCGACGACGGCTGTCATGTTCGCGACGCTTCTGACCTGCCCGCTATCCGCGTCGAGCGAGAGCAGCTGAATGTCGCCGCACGTACCGGAGCCCAGCGACACCGACTGGAGCAGGAACATCGTCGCGCTCTGCGCGCTGACATCAAGGTTCCCGCTGCGCGCCCTGGTGGTCGGCGGCACCTTCGGCACGGCCACTTTGCCGATGGACTGGAGCGAGCCCATGGAGAAGGCTTCGAGATCGTCCGAGAAGGACTGCAACGACAGCAATCGATGCCGTTGCTCGTCGACTACTGAGAAGCCAACTACGTTCGAGTTGCTGGCGACAATCCCTCCGGACGCGACATCGAGTGCGAGCAGCCCGCGATCGGATGACGTCACGAAGAGGCGGGTGCCGGCAGCGTTCAGCGACAGACTGTTTACCGATACGGGTCGAAGGTCGATCGTCTTGAGAACGGCCCCCGTGCCAAGGTGCACGACGTCGACGTCAGAAATGCTGAACTCAGTAACGAACGGCGTCCCCGTGGACTTGGCGACGAAGAGCAGGTCGCTCTCGGCTGCGTACGCCGTTCTGAGGAGCACGGCCGAGCCAAAGTTCAGCATACGCACGCTTCCCGAGCGCGCGTCGGCTATCAGGATGACGTGATCCTGCCCGGACTTGCCCTCCACGAACAGGCGGTACGCGCCGTCGGTACCCACAATCTGTTCAGGAAGGAAGCCAGAGAGTGTGAACCGTTGGACAGCGCCGCTCGCCGTATCGAAGAGAGCGATCTGACCGTTGGAGACCCACGCGAGAAACGCACCGCCGCCGAACGGGACCGTATCGAGAGGGACGGACACGTTCGCCTCCGCAGACACCGAAAAACGCCGAAGGACCGTGCCCAACGACGAGACACGTGGATCGAGCTCGACGACCTCGTCGAGCAATCGAACGAACAGGCGTTGCTGAGCGAAGAGCGGCTCAGCCGCGAGAAGTGTCAGCAGGCACGTAGTGATGAAATGGATGACACGGCGCACGATACACCTCGGATTTGGGTTGTGCTGCAATTCACTGCACGACAAGACGAATCTCTTGCGACGGCGCGCTCGTGCCGATCGTGTTGATCGCACGTACGCGCAGGTAGTACACGCCAGGTGGAACGCTGCCGACGCTCAACCGCGTGTCAACCACGGGGATTGTGACGAGGTTCTTCACGCCAGGCGCCGTTCCAGCTTCGATCTCATACGCCGTGGCGTCTTTCGCCACTTCCCAGCTCAGTGCGACGCGTGCTCCAGATGCCTCTGCGCTGAAGCCAGTCGGCTGCGCAGGCTCGGTAATCCGCACGAGGTCGGCCTGGCATGCGTCTCCGCCCAGGACAGCAGTGGTGCTGACCGTAGCGCGAGCCTGACCAGTGTCGGCATCGAGCGCGACCAACTGAGAGTCGTAACAGGTATGCGGATAGTAGTTGTAGCCCACGAGCACACCTAGCAGCATGAACATCGTGGCGCTTTGGCCGCTGAAGTCGAGCTCTCGTGTCAGGGTCGCGGTATTCGGCCCTGTGGGCGTTGGCAACGGCAGCTCTGGCACGCTGACCTTACCCAGCGACTGCAGCGAATCCATCGAGAAAGCTTCGACGCCATCCGTGGTGACCAACAGGCGCTGGCGGCGTTCGTCAACGCCTGGAAACCCGTACGCCAGCCCTTGCTCGGTACTGCTCGCCGTTTGGGCGCCGGAGGCGACGTCGAAGGTAACCGTGCCCTTCTGAAGCTGGGTGATGAACAGCTGTGTGCCAGCCCAATTCGTTGCCAGGAGTTGGGCATGCACAGGGGCGATATCCATCGTCTTGATCACATCGCTCGTGCGGGCACTGATCACATCGACATCGAAGAAATCGGTCGGACCAAACGGCGTCTGCCTTCGCGGCCTGGCGACGAACAGCACGTCACTTCCTGCCGCGTAGGTCACCGCTCCAACGGTGGCCTGCGGTCCGAGATCGACATAGTGCACGTCGCCCGACCGAGCGTTGGCAACGAGGACGACGGCATGCTGCGAGCCATTCGTCCCGAGCTCCACCAGCCGGGCGTTGCCGTCGCTACCGAGGATCCTGCTCGGAAAGAAATCCGGAAACGTGAACGGCTGGATGGCGCCGGTTCGGGTATCGAGGAGGGACACGCCGGCGGTGCTGAGGAATGCCAGGAACTGCCCACCACCAAAGGGCACGAAGAAGTCGGGATCGATCGAGAGTCCGTCTCGCGCCGCCGCTGAATCAGAAGGTGGCCCGAGCCGGAACCGTCGAATCACGACGCCTAGAGACGACGGCCGTGGATCGAGCTCCACGACCTCAAATCCCGCCACCGCGAACAAACGCTGTTGCGCAAACAGCCCATCCACCGACGCCAACAGAAGACCGACAACCAGCAGGGGAATTGCACGCAGCATCTCAACCTCCATGAGAGCCGGCGTGCCGTCGAACAGGCGCTACGACGCCGGCAGATCGCCCTCGAGCAGCGCCGCCAACTGCGACGGCGCGAACTGCAGGCCCACATAGAAGGGGCCGAATTCCGCATACTTCGCGCTGGCCTCGTCGAAGCGCATCTCGTAAATGAGCTTCTTGAACGTCAGCGCGTTCTCGGCGAAGAGGTCCACGCCCCATTCCCAGTCGTCGTAGCCGATCGATCCAGAAATGATCTGCGTGACCTTGCCGGCGTAGTGCCGCCCGATCTTGCCGTGCTCCAGCATCATCTCGGCGCGGCGCTCGAAGGGCTCGGAGTACCAATTCAGCGTCTCTCCCCGACGCTTGTCCATCGGGTAGAAGCACACGTGCCGTGCCTTCGGCACTTCGGGAAACAAGCGTCCAATCACGCGCTGCCGCTGCTCGGCGAGCAGCGCGTCGAACACGGTGTTGTACTCGTCGCTCCCTTGACGAAGACCCTTCTCGGCGACCTGCCGGTGGATCTTCGCGGTCATCTCGTACATCCCGAGCTCGACGATCGACACGTACGATGCCGTCGGCTCGAGATACGCGTGCAGCTCGGTCTGCGCCAGCGCGAGCTCGACGCGACCGAGGTCGTCGAAGGTGCGCCGAAACGCGATCACCATGAGGTCGGCCTTGTGGCCGAGCACCTGCACGAGCGCGGTCGCGCCGTCCTTGGGATCAGTGATAGCGAGGGCGGCCACGGCCTGGCTGGCAAGCTGCCGTCGCTCATCTGACGACCGCTGTTTCAGACCAGCCCAATCGAGCCGGAAGAGCAGATGCAGAACGCTCCAGCCCTCGAGTGTTTCGGGAACGAATGGGTTGTGCACGAACGAATCGTACTACGGCACGATGATCTCCCCGGCGCAGGCGGACTTCGCCAGAGCAATTCCGACGCCACGGGTTTGTAGCGCGCCTGCGCGGCGAAGGGATGAAATGCGGATGGCCCTGTGTCAGAGAGAACGCAGTGACTGAGCGCGGTGAACACACCTGCGAGATTTGTAACCGGGTGACGAACGTGTAAACGCGTCGTCCGTGTCCGTCGTGTGCCACTTGCCAACAGCCGCCGATCGGGGCCTGAGGGCCTGGACTTCGGCTAGCGTTGGTCGGTCGGCCTTACCGGCCGCAGGAGCTCTTCGCGCGTGAACCAGCGGCCGCGCACGATCACGCCACTCTGTCGCGCGAAGTTGGCGACGTCGGCCAGCGGATCGGCATCGATGAGCACCAGGTCCGCGATCTTGCCGGCCTCCACCGTCCCGACCTCCTTCTCGCGATTGAAGAAACGCGCGACGTTGCGCGTGCCGGTCACGTAGATCTGGTAGGGCGTCAATCCGGCACGGGCCATCGCGACCATCTCGTTGTGGATCGAGAAGCCCGGGACCGAGAACGTCTGCACGGCGTCCGATCCCATCGCGAAGTCGACGCCGGCATCATGCAGCGCCTTCAACAGCTTGCGCCGCTCTTGCAGGAATCGCTCGTTGTTCGCCGCCGAGAAGTCCGGCTGCGCCAGAAAGCCCGTGCGCTGCTTGACCCAGCCGTCCACGACTTGCGGCGGCATGAGGTCCACGCCTGGCTTCTTGCGCATCTGATCGGGTGTGTCCGAGCTCATGAAAATGTCGAGCAGGCCCTGCGTCGGCACGATCCACACGCCGGCCGCCTTCGTATCCGCGACCGCCTTCTTGAGGCGCGCCTGATCGAGATGGGCCGCGAAGTTCACGCCGAAGAAGCCCGGATTCTTGCGATCCACCGGCGCGTCGGGTTTGACGGCGTACTCGAAATAGCCGTCGATGTGATCGATCGAGCGGAACTTCGCCGTGAGCGCGCGCTCCAGCCCGACGTCGGCGGGCACGTGACCGGCGAACTGAATCCCGATGCGATTGGCTTCCGCCGCTACCGCGTCGAACGCCGCGCGTGGCACGCCAGGATGGATCTTCAGCAGATCGTATCCGGCCGCCTTCTGGTCCTGGACCATCTTCACGCCGACCTCGGCCGAGGTGACGCTGTTGCCGTTGAAGCTGGGACCTGACGTGTAAATCGTCGGACCGATGACTTCGCCCTTGGCCACGCGCCCGCGCAGCGGCAGGTGCCGCGGGTCACCCAGCATGCCGCGGATCGTGGTCACGCCGTTGGCGACGAAGAGCTTGAGCACCTGCTCCACGTACGCGTCGGGCGCCGTCCCGCCCGGAATGTGCGCGTGCATCTCACCGACGCCGGGCATCAGGAACTTGCCGCGACCGTCGACCCGCGTCGCGCCGGCTGGCACCTGCACGCGCGCCGACGGACCGACTTCCGCAATCCGCGCGCCCCGAATCAGCACGGTGTGGTCGGCCAGCGTGCGCTCGCGATCCATCGGGATCACGGTGACGTTGGTCACGGCGACCACCGTCTCGGCGGTTTGACTCGACAACGACGCCGGCGCGGCAAGCGCCGCCAGCAGCAGGAACGTGGACCATCGACGCATGTTCGGCCTCCTCGGTATCCGGCCCAGTCTACCCTTGTGGGCGCCAGAGGGACGAAATCCGTGACGCGGGATCCACCTTCGCGCCATTGCGCTTCCGCGGACGAGTGCGACATCACAACGATTGAATCAGCGCACGAAACTCAGCCAGGACCATGCCCGTTGCGCCCCACACGCGCTCGCCGTCGATCGCGAAATACGGCACCTCGATGGCCACGGACGCGCCTTCGACCGTCCGCGTCCAGGTCTCGCGCCCAACGACGGCCGGATCGATCAACGTCGACACCGGCACTTCGAGAATGCGTGCCACCTCCTGTTCCGCAGGCCGGAAGTCCGGCCGTCGATCGGCGACGCCGACGACGGGATACAGCATGTGGCGACTGACGGGAATGTGCAGCGGCGTCAACCGGCCGAGTACGCGGACCAACGACGGCGAGACGCTGATCTCCTCGCAGGCCTCACGCAACGCCGCGGTCTCGACCGATTCCCCATCATCGACGCGGCCGCCTGGCAGCGAGACCTGGCCGGTATGACTTCGCAGACTCGCCGCTCGCACGGTCAGCGGCAGCCGCCATTGGCTGTCGACCGGATACAACAGAATGAGCCCCGCGGCATCGCGAAGGCCGGCGGGAACCACCGCGGGATCCCAGCCGACACGCGGCGTGGGCGCCATCTGCGTTTGCGCGGCGAGACCAGGCAGCGTGCGCGCGAGCGCGGCACGCAGTTGCGCTTCGAGGCGGTCGATCACTCGCTGATCTTACGCATCGTGACCGAGAACGCCTGTCGGGCCAACCATGGGTCGTAGACGATGACGGGCATGAGCTTGCCGCGGATGCGATTCGGGCTGGATCGTGCGTAGGTCATCACGGTCGCGGCCAGGACGCGCTTCGACTCGTCCTCCGCTCCGCCCCGCGGCACACCGGAGAACAGATCGTTCAGCGTCAGCGCCCACGGATCGCCGCAGAGCAGCGCATCCACGACGGCGCCCTTGAGCACGTTGTGCGAGAAGTTGAAGAACAATGCCAGGGGCGAGTACGACTGGCCGGTCGGTTGATGCGGTTCGAACTCCTCGAGCAGATCCTGCCGGTAGTCCAACACGCGCTCGCGGAACCCCGATCGCTCGGCCTCACAACCGGCCAGCGACGCAGGTGGCTGGGTGCCCACGAACGCCCTCGCGTCCGGCGAGAGGCCACTGAGCAGCGCCTCGACAATACGATCGCGATCGTCCCCGCGAACGCCAGCCTCCCGCATGCGCGAGTACTCGTCCATCAACGTCGCTAACGAGAACGACAGCCACGGGTAGTCGACGATGTTGTCGGCACGCATGCGGACGGTATCGCGCGCGTACGTGGCCTCGAAGCCGAAGCGCAGGTGGCTGCCGAGGCTGGCCGCGTGCCCGAGCGCGATCTTCAGCCGATGCGGCTGGCCGAGCGTGCGCACGCGCT
>DAINCF010000187.1:0-12611 GCA_036732565.1 Vicinamibacterales bacterium | reverse complement strand
CCGCCAGTCGCGCCTCGGCCGCGGTCGCCGTCGCGTGCAACGCCGCTCGCGTGGTCGTCGTCGCGGCCGCACGTTCGACGCGCACACCGGACGGAGACGCGCGGCGATGGTCATCCGCCTTCGCACTGTGTGCTCCGGCGGACAGGCCGCGCCACGTCGCCACCGCCACCAACATCATCGCGCACGCGATCAGGACCAACGTGAGTCGTCGTGACATGAATCATCCTTAGGGGCTTGGGGCTTGGGGCTTGGGGCTTGGGGGCTTGGGGCTTGGGGGCCTGGGGGCCTGGGGGCCTGGAGGGCAGGAGGCTCGCGAGGTTCGGCGGCTGGGAGGCTCGGTGAACCAGAACCCTCGGTCCAAGCCTTCAAGCCCCAAGCCCCAAGCCCCCAGGCCCCCAGGCCACGGGACACAAGCCCCAAGCCGACGTCGTCTCACCTGTTCCCCGCATGCGGCACACCGAGATACGGGAACATGTTGAGATATGGGACGTCGTTCTGGTTGACGCCATCCCCGACGGTATTGTTCGGCGAGCGGTTGAATGCCGGTGTGAGCGTCGTGGCGCCGGCCGCGGCCATCAACACGATGTCGGTCACATCGTCGCCAACCCGGCGCCCGTTCGGGAAGCCCGCGAGATCCCCGCGCAGAATGCCGCGTGTGTCGGGGCTGGACGAGGGCGGGATCGCCATGTTCAGTCGCAGCATCTCGGCGGCCCGGACGCTCGGCGGCTGGTTCAGTCCTGGAATGCCGGTCAGGAAGATCGTCACGAGGTCGTTGCGCGGCGCCGGCGGCGCCTTGATGCCGAAGATGGCATCCAGCAGCTTGGGCACTTCGGGATCCAGCACGCGGTCGAGCGCCACCGCGTCGCCCGTCGGCTCGAGACCGTTGAAGGCATCCTTGCGCGCGAGATCGATCACGGCCTCGTTGACGAGCGGATGACCGAGACGCGACACCTGGACCAGCGCGCCGCTGTGCATCTGCCCTCCCGCCGCCAGCGTGCGCGTGGCGAAGCGGCTGGCCGTCGACCATACCCCGATGATCGCATTCGGATCGCTCGCGCTGCCCGGCTGCGTCGCGCTGCGTGTCAACAGGCGGATCGGCACCTGAATGGCCAACGTGCTGACGTTGAAGCCGGCAGTGCTGTCTTCCACTTGTCCCGCACCGATGCCGAGCAGGTCGAAGACGGCGAGGTCGACGTAGAAGCCCTCGTCGCGTTGCCCCGCGAACACGCTGATCCCATCGGCGACCCCCTGCACTCCGCCGGCGAGCAGCGCGTAGTTGGGCGTCGAGCGCGGACCGATGTTGGGCGGCGGGACGGGCAGGCGTCCTGACAGCAGTCGTGTCGTGCCGCTCCGACGCGGGCCGTCGATGCGCGTCAGGCTATAGAACTGCCGAACGTTCAGATCGGGATCGTCGATCGAGGTGACGGCCCCGGTGTTGTAGAGAAACGTCGCCGGGTTGCGGACTTCGGTGATGAAGCGCCACTGGAACGTGATGTCCTCGACAGCATCACCGTTGTTGTCGACGTGGATCTCGTAGACGACATTGGGATCGAACGAGTAGAAGTTCGGTCCACCGTCTGGCTTCTGAAACGGAATGAAGTTGGCGATCAGCGTCACCGTGTCTGGCCGATCCGGCGAGCGGAACGCGTAGACGTCGGTGTTGTCCGCCAACGGATCCTGGGCGATGAGCGGCGCCTCGCGATGACTCGAGGCCTGCCCGGGCACCATCGCCCCCACCAGCCCCAGCACGATGGCGATCCCCGCAAACGTTCCGCGACGCATGGCTCCTCCTGTAATCAAGTGATGCTGTTCAGCCCTTGAAAACACCACCCGTGGCCGGGTTATTCCCGGCCTAGCGAGGAGCCGCGGATCGATGGCGTGGTCGCTGACCTGAGCGATCGCGATCCGTGCTGCGTCGGGGTGCTCGGCGCAAGCACGGGACGCTATTCGGTGTGATCTTCCTTGAACACGTGGCGCCCGCGGGCCGTTCGCGCCTGGGCTTCGGCAACCTCGAGAAACGCGGCCGCTGCCGAGGACAGCGTGGCACCACGGCGATACACCAACCGAATCTGACGCTCGAAGGTGAGCTCGGCGACGGGGATGCGCACGAGCTCGCCCGTCGCGAGCTCACGGGTCACGGCCACCGCGGGGATGAGCGCCACGCCGTGTCCGAGGGTCACGAATTGCTTGATGGCGTCGATCGTGGGCATCTCGACCGGCATCTGCAACGTGACCTTGCGCTTGCGAAACGCCTCGACGACCTTCTGGCGGTACGGCGACGCCACGTGGTGCGCGATGAAGGATTCCTCGCCCAGCTCGCGCAACGTCACGGTACGGCGCCCGGCCAGGGCATGCGCCGGCGGCACGACGAACGCAAGCTCATCGCGATAGATGACGACCGAGCGCAGCGCGGAACCATCGGGTTGATAGGTGACGATCCCGAAATCGGCGCCGTAATCCCGGACCTCCAGCGGAATGCGGCTGCCGAACGCGCGGCGAACCGTCAACCGCACAGCCGGATGGCGGCGTCGATACTCATCGAGCAGCGGCAGGAGGTAGAGGCAGGTCAGCTCGTTCGCGGCAATGCTCAGCCGACCGGCCTTGAGCTGGCTGAGATCGCCCAGCGCGGCGAACGCCTGATTGCGCAAGTTGATCAGCCGCTCGGCATGCTCCGCGAGCACTTCGCCGGCATCGGTCAGCTTCCCTCGCCGGCTGGACCGATCGAACAGGGGCTGCCCGATCTCATCCTCGAGCTTTTTGATGATCTGACTGACGGCCGGTTGGGTCCGCAACACCGCCTTGGCCGCGGCCGAAAAGCTGCCTTCTCGCACGACGGCCAGAAACGCTTCCAGTTGAAATAAGTCCATGCTGGCTTGAGGCTCGGGGTCTGTGGCTCGTGGCCGGCCCCGCTTGAGGCACCACGCCCCAAGTTGACAATATAACGTGACGTGATATTGCTCAAAGAAATATCACTTTGACTTATGTTGGCACGAGCCGCCAGACTTCTGGCGTGACTATCGATCCGTACGACGTTCCTGGAGAGCGTGTTTGGATTTTCGACACGACGCTGCGGGACGGTGAGCAGGCGCCCGGCTTCAGCATGACGGTGCCGCAGAAGCTCCGCGTCGCCGAGGCCCTGGACGCGTTGGGCGTCGACATCATCGAGGCCGGGTTCCCGGTGGCCTCGGACGGAGACTTCGAGGCGGTTCGTGCGGTGTCCGAGACGTTCCGCCGGCCGGCGATTGCCGCGCTCTCTCGAGCCGTGCGTCAGGACATCGAGCGCGCGGCCCAGGCGCTGGCCCGGGCGGCGCACCCGCGCCTCCACATCGTCATCGCGACCTCCGATCTGCATCTTCACCACAAGCTGAGAATCGACCGCGCCACCTGCCTGCGCCAGGCCGTGGAGGCCACCCGCATCGCCCGGGCCCTCGCTGATGACGTGGAGTTCTCGGCGGAGGATGCGACAAGGAGCGATCTCGCGTTTCTCTGCGAAGTCGCCGAAGCCGTCACCGAGGCCGGCGCCAAGGTCGTCAACCTGCCCGATACGGTCGGCTACGCCCTGCCGACCGACATCAAGCGGATGTTCGAGACCGTGAAGAGCTACGTGGGCGACGCCGTCATCCTCTCGGCGCACTGTCACGACGATCTCGGCATGGCCGTCGCCAACTCGCTCGCCGCGCTCGAAGGTGGCGCGCGGCAGATTGAGTGCACCGTCAACGGTATCGGCGAGCGCGCCGGCAACGCGTCGCTCGAAGAGGTCGTGATGGCGCTGCACGTCCGTCACGATCGCCTGCCTTTCCGAACGGGTGTGGTGACGACCGCGTTGGTGCCAAGCAGCCGAACGCTCAGTGATGTCGTCGGCGTTCCCGTGGCGCCGAACAAGGCCATCGTCGGCGCCAACGCTTTCGCGCACGAGTCGGGCATTCATCAGGATGGAGTCCTGAAGAACCCACTGACCTACGAAATCATGCAACCCGCGATGGTGGGTGCCGCCGCGACGCGCATCGTCATCGGCAAGCACTCGGGCAAGCGCGGCCTGGACGCCCGCTGTCGCGAGCTCGGTCATCATCTTCGCGGCGAAGCGCTCGACCGCGTCTATCGACACCTCATGCACGTCGCGGACACCGGGCACGCGATCGACGATGCCGAGATCCGGGCGGCGCTGCATGCGGAAGCCGGTCAGATGATGATGGATGCCCCCGCGACTCGGAACGGGCTCGGTCACGAGGGGGTGGCATGAACTTGTTGATCGCGGTCCTGCCGGGAGATGGCATCGGACCTGAAGTGACGGACGAAGCGCTGCGCGTCCTGAATGCCGTTGCCGATGCCGCCGGGCACAACGTCCACGCGTCGCAGCATCCGATTGGTGGCGCCGCGCTGAAAGCGACCGGTACGGCGCTGCCAGAGGCGACGCTGCGCGCGTGCTTGTCCGCCGACGCGGTCTTCCTTGGCGCGGTCGGCGACCCGGCGTTCGATCACCATCCGCCGAACGAGCGGCCGGAAGCCGGCCTGCTGGCGCTGCGTCAGGCGCTGGGCGGCTACGCGAACCTCCGCCCGGCGTCGTGTCCCGACGCGTTGCTCGATCGATCGGCGTATCGCCCGGAACTGGTGCGCGGCGCGGATATCCTCGTCGTCCGCGAGTTGCTGGGCGGTTTGTACTTCGGTGAGCCACGCTCGATCGACATGGAGGCCGGCACGGCGGTCAACACCATGCGCTACCAGCGCTGGGAGATCGACCGTGTGGCGCGTGTCGCTTTCGATCAGGCGCGGATGCGCCGTCGCAAGGTCACGTCGGTCGACAAGGCGAACGTCCTCGAGACCTCGCGGCTCTGGCGCGCCACGGTGAACGAGGTCGCGCGCGAGTATCCCGACGTCGTGCTCGAGCACACCTTCGTCGACGCGTGTGCGACGCGGCTGGCGCTGGCACCGGCCAGTTTCGATGTCCTCCTGACCGAAAATCTCTTCGGCGACATCCTGAGCGATCAGGCGGCGGCCCTGGGCGGTTCGCTCGGCCTGCTGCCATCCGCCACGCTGGGCGGCCGCGTGCCGCTGTTCGAGCCCGTCCACGGCTCTGCCCCGGACATCGCGGGCCGAAGCGTCGCGAATCCGGTCGGCGCCATCGCCAGCATGGCGATGCTGCTTCGCCTGGCCGCGCACCTTCCGCACGAAGCCGACAACATCGACCACGCCGTGCAGGACGTGCTGGCCGCCGGCCACCGCACGCGCGATCTGGTCGGACCGGGCCGCCAGGCCATCAGCACGCGACAGATGGGCGACCTCGTGATCGATGCGCTGGCCGAGGTGACGGACCGGCGACACTCGTATCATGGCGTCTAGTGGATGTACCGCCGAAATCACAACCGGCCGTTCCGTAGGAACGGCCGGGAAACTGCTCCCCAACACACCGGCACACTCGGGCCAAGCGTGCACAGAGCCCGCGCCGTTGGCGCTGCATTCAAGTCGCCCCTGAGATGACGATGACCGATCGACCCCGGACGCTGCTCGACAAGATCTGGGACGCACACCTGGTTGCCGACCTCGGCGACGGACAGGCGCTGATCTACATCGATCGTCACTTCGTACACGAGGTGACGTCGCCGCAGGCCTTCGAAGGCCTGGCGCTCGCTGGACGCAAGGTACGGCGGCCCGATCTCACCATCGCGACCGTCGATCACAACGTTCCGACGACCACGGCCGACCGTTACACCATCGCCAACCCGCTGGCCCGCGCGCAGGTCGAAGCCTTGCGCGCGAACTGCGCCACGTTTGGCGTGCAGCTGCATGACCTCGATTCGCCGCGTCAGGGCATCGTGCACGTCATCGGACCGGAGCAGGGGCTGACGCTGCCCGGGCTGACCATCGTCTGCGGCGACAGTCATACCAGCACGCACGGGGCGTTCGGCGCGCTGGCGTTCGGCATCGGCACCACCGAGGTCGAGCACGTGCTGGCGACGCAGTGTCTCGTGCTCGTGAAGCCGAAGGCGATGCAGGTGCGGCTCGAGGGGACGTTGCCGCCAGGGGTCACGGCGAAAGACGCGGCGCTCGCGGTCATTGCTCACATCGGCTCCGCCGGCGGACAGGGCCACGCGATCGAGTTCGTCGGCGACGTCGTGCAGCAGTTTTCGATGGAACAGCGGATGACGCTGTGCAACATGAGCATCGAGGCCGGCGCGCGCGCGGGCCTCGTCGCGCCCGACGCCACGACGCTGCGCTATCTTCGCGAGCGGCCATACGCGCCGAAACGCGGGGCCTGGGTAGCCGCGGCGTTGGCGTGGCAGCGCCTCGTGAGCGATCCGGGCGCGCACTTCGATCGCACGGTGACCCTCGACGTCTCGACGATCGCGCCGATCGTGACCTGGGGCACACGGCCCGACATGGCGGTCCCAGTCACGGATCGTGTCCCCGATCCGCGACAGGCCGCGACCGACGCGGAACGACGCGCCGCCGAGCGTGCCTTGGAGTACATGGGCCTGTCAGCCGGCACGCCGATTGACGAGATCCCCGTCAGCCGGGTGTTCATCGGGTCTTGCACCAACGCGCGGCTCGAAGACCTGCGCGATGCGGCGCGAGTCGCCCGTGGGCATCACGTCGCGGACGGCGTCCGCGCGCTCGTGGTGCCGGGATCGCGTCAGGTCAAGGCGGACGCCGAGCGCGAAGGCATCGACCGCGTGTTTCGGGAGGCCGGATTCGAGTGGCGGGAGCCAGGCTGCTCGATGTGCCTGGGCATGAACGACGACATCCTCGAGCCCGGCGAGCGCTGCGCGTCGACGAGCAACCGCAACTTCGAGGGACGGCAGGGGCGCGGCGGACGCACCCATCTGGTCAGCCCGGCGATGGCGGCCGCGGCGGCGATTCGCGGCCATTTTGCCGACGTGCGCGCCTGGGAGTTCCGCGCGTGACCCGCGGGCCTTTTCACGCGCACCGTGGGACCGTCGCGCCGCTCCTGCGCAACCACGTCGACACCGATCAGATCATCCCGAAGCAGTTCCTCACCCGCATCGAGCGCACCGGCTTCGGCAAGTATCTCTTCAACGATTGGAAGCTCAGTCCCGAGGGCGTGGCGGATCCGTCGTTCGTGCTCAACCAGCCGCGCTACGCCGGCACGAGCATCCTCGTCTCCGGAATCAACTTCGGCTGTGGCTCATCGCGCGAGCACGCCGTGTGGGCGCTCACCGACTTCGGCTTTCGCGTCGTCATCGCGGTGTCGTTTGCCGACATCTTCTTCAGCAATGCGATCGCGAACGGCCTGCTGCCGGCCACGGTGAGCGAGGCCGACGCGGCCGCGATCGCGCAGCACGCGACCGATGGACCTCCGTTCGAGATCGACGTCGATCTCGACGCGTTGGAGATTCGTGCCGACGGGCGAACGCTTCCATTCGCGATTGACACCGTCGCGCGCCGACGATTGATTGAAGGCCTGGACGACATCGGCCGCATCCTGCAGCACGAATCGGCCATCACCGCCTACGAAGCACTCTCCTCGCAGGCAGGACGGTAGGGCTTCGCGAAGCGCCCCTACATGGACACCCGGCGTATGCCGGACCTACGCTCGGCGTATGCTGGACGTACGTCGCGCAGGCCTTCCGCCTCTGCGCTTTGCGCTTCGGCGAGACACGCCGTAGCCTTGGCGGAGGCGGTTGGGCCTGCCTCACGCGTCAGGCAGGCGGTGGCCAATGCAGAGCTTCTCGCGATACGCCATCATCGAAGCCCCCTCGATTCTCGGCTTGAAGCCCACAGGCGTTGAGCAGTTGCCGCAGCGCCTGCTGGATCACGGGCTTGCCGAACGCCTCCAGGCACGAAGGGCAGGTCGGGTGCCCACGCCTCCGTACAACTTCGAGCGCGATCCAGAGACGCTCACTCTCAACGCCGACGCCATTGCTCAGTGGTCGCCGCGGCTCGCCGACGCGGTGGGCGCCAGCGTCGACGCGGGCGAATTTCCCATTGTCCTTGGCGGCGACTGCTCCATCGTGCTCGGCGCGATGCTGGCCCTGAAGCGGCGCGGTCGCTACGGCCTGCTCTTCGTCGATGGCCACGCCGACTTCTATCAGCCCGAGGTCAACCCGAACGGTGAAGCCGCCTCGATGGACCTGGCGTTCGTCACCGGCCATGGCCCCCGGCTGCTCACCGACCTGGAGGGCCGCGGCCCGCTCGTCCGACCGGAGGATGCGGTCGCGTTTGGGTTCCGGGACGCCGAGGAGCAGGCCCACTACGGAAGCCAGCCGCTCGTACCGGCGCTGCGCCGGTTCGACCTCGCGGCGGTCCGGCGGCTGGGCGCCGATGTCGCCGCGCTCGCGGCGGTCGACCACGTCGAGCGGGAGGGTCTGGACGGCTTCTTCATTCACATCGACGCGGACAGCCTGGACGACGAGGTCATGCCGGCCGTGGACTACCGGCTTCCTGATGGTCTCTCGGTCGACGAGCTGACAACCGCGCTCGAAATCGCGGTTTCCAGCCCCAAGGCGGTCGGGATCGAGGTCACAATCTACAATCCCGCGCTCGACCCGGACGGGAGGGCCGGTCGGACCCTTGCCGATGTGCTGGTCGCGGCCCTGGGAAGCAGCATCGCCGGTCGTCCAGCGGCAACCGTCTAAGGCTAGAATCTGAGTGGCCTCAACCATGTCCGCCTATCGCGAGCGGCGTGTCTTTCTTCGACAGATCGGCCTGGCGTCCGCCGGGCTGCTGGTGAGTCGAGCGTCCGCGTTTGCGCGGCAGGACCGACAGATCTTCCGCAGCGACGTCGAGCTCGTCACCACTGCAGTCTCAGTAGTCGCGGCCGACGGACGACTGGTGACCACGCTGGAGAAGAACGACTTCGAGATCTTCGACGATGGTGTGCCGCAGACGATCGCGACGTTCACGAAGGAGCGCGTGCCGGTGAGTGTGGCGCTGGTCCTCGATTCGAGCGACAGCATGTTCGGGCAGCGCTTCACCGACGCACGCACGGCGTTGAGTCACTTCGTCGAGGAGCTGCTCGCCCCGACCGATGAGGCCGAGCTGTTCGTGTTCAATCACGAGACCCGCCTCACGGCCCAATGGACTGCCCAGCGCGCGCGGATCAGCGAACAGCTCGAACGCGTACAGCCCTCGGGTGGCACCGCGGTGTTCGACGCGATTGCGACGGCGCTGCCGACGTTCGACTCGCGGAATCATCCCCGGGCGGCCATCGTGCTCGTATCAGACGGCGCTGACACAGCCAGTGACGTCAGCATCGCGAACCTACAAGCGATGGTGCTGCCGACCGACGTCTTCGTCTACGCGATCGCGATCCAGTCGTCGAATCGGCGGATTGCGGACATCGGGAATCCGTACGCGTTGCAGGACGTGACCAGCCGCAGCGGCGGATACACCGAGATGGTCGCCAGCGCCGCGGACGTTGGGCCGGCCACCGTGCGCATCGCCGAAGAGCTCAATCAGCAGTACATGCTCGGCTTCTCACCCGCCCGACGGCCCGATGGCAAGTACCACACGCTCCGCGTCCGCGTGAAGGGAGATGGCTACCGCGTCCGCTCGCGCCGCGGCTACATCGCCGGCAGCAAACGCTCGTAGAGTGCATCGCTCAATCAGAGAGATCCGCGACCTTCAGGTCCGCCTGAAGGCGGACCCCACGCCAGTCTGAGCCGCAAATCAGTCAGCGACCATTGCCATCGACGCTTGCTTGGCCGTTCGAACCCACCGCGGACTGCACCCCTTCGCTGTCCACGCTCACGCGCTCGATGCGCCGACTCCGGACGTCGAAGAGATAGACGTCGGGCGCGGTCGCGAAGCACGTACGAGACCAGCTCGGCTGCCGACTGGTTTTCGACAGAAACAACGATTCGGCCGATGTCCCCGACGTTAGTACCGTCGCCCTCGTTGCCGTGCAATGTCAAAAGTGGCGGTGTCGGCGATCGCCATCACGGCCATCACTCCTGCTTGCACAGGATCGGAGACGACGAGATCCGCCGCGCCAGGCACGCCGCCGACCATGTTGAGGGCGATGACCGGGATGCCCTTCTGCTGCACTTCGCGCACCGCGGTCGTGATCTCGCCACCCATGATCGACCCGGCGAGCACGAGGATCGCGACGCGCGGCAGCTCGGCGACCGCTCGCACCGCCCCGGCGATGTTGGCTTCGCCAACCAGCGGAATCGTGTCGACGGAAATCCGCTCGCCGCGGATGTTGTGGCGATCGGCCTCGCTGACGGCCCCGAGCGCCACCTGCGCGACCTGCGCGCCACCGCCGATGACGATGACGCGCTTGCCGAAGATGCGATCGACGTCTGACACGGGGATATTGTAGGGGCGGTTCGCGAACCGCCCCTACTTGGCCCTTGCGAGGTCCGCGACCACGTCGTACTGGAAGCGGACGAAGCGATACAGCTCGCTCTCGAGGATTCGCTCCTGATCGCTGTGCGCGCTGAAGCCCTTGGGCCCGTCCTCTATGTCCAACGCCGGGCCAATGCCATAGCACTGCACGTTCTTCGCGCGCAGGTAGGCCATGTCCGTTGCGCCCGTGCTCATCGTCGGCACGGTGATCGTCTGATAGTGCTTCGACGCGTGCGTCTCGATCGCTTGGTAGGCGATGGTGCCCAGCTTCGACGTGCCGTGCGGGCGCACGTCGCGCGCCGCCCAGGCCACTTCCACCGCCGGATCGTTGATGACTTTCCGGACCTGTTCCAGGAATTCTTCTGGGTTGGCGTCCGGAAGCACGCGCACGTCGAGCGTCGCCTTCACCTCAGATGGGATCACGTTCACGCGATACCCGGCCTGAATCATGGTGGGCGAAATGCTCGACCGCAGCATCGAGGCGTGCAGCGGCTCATGCTTGCGGAAATAGGCGTCGACCGGTCCGGACACGTTCGGGTCGGGGCTCAGCACATCGCGATACCGCTGTGCCTCTTCAGGAGAGGACACGGTCGCGAGGCGTTTGAAGTACGACCCTGTGGTCTCGTTGAGCGTGATCGGCGGCACCCAGGTCGCCACCGACGCGACGGCCGACGACAGGTGCGCGACGGCGTTCGTCTCGAGCGGGACCGAGCCGTGCCCTGCCGGTCCTCGCGCCGTGAGCTCGATGGCGCGCGGGATCTTCTCCAGCGTCTGGACCGACGCGTAGCGAACCTTGCCGCACTCGCGGACCACGCCGCCACCCTCCGCGAGGCAGAATTCGGCGTCGATGGTCGGGAAATGGTTGTCGACCATGTACTTGATGCCGACGCGCACGGTCCCTTCTTCCCCGGCTTCGGCCAGGAAGATCACATCGCGCGCCAGCGGCACCTTCTGCCGCTTGAGCAGCAGCATCGTCATCAAGGACGCGACCACATTGTCCTTGTCGTCCACCGTGCCGCGTCCGTACACGTAGCCGCCGTCTCGCTGCGCGCTGAACGGCGGGAACGTCCACTTCTTCGGGTCGACGTTGACGGTGTCGGTGTGCGCCATGATCAGCAGCGGCCGCTGGCTGCCGTTGCCCTTCAACCGCGCGACGATGTTGGGACGATTGGCTTCGAGCGCGAAGACCTCGACGGGGACGCCTTCCTTCTCGAGCACTTGTTTCAGATAGTCGGCTGCAGGCTTCTCGTTGCCGGGCGGGTCGGTGGTGTCAGCACGCACCAGGGCCTGGAAGTGCCGCATGGTTTCTTCGTCGAGGCCCGCGGAACCGGGTAACTCTGCGCCCTGTTGAGTCGACACCACGGCTCCAGCCACGACCGAGAGTACGAGGGTCAGGACGGTACGCATGGGGCGAATGGTAGCAGAACGAGGCAGGACACACGGACACGTAGGAGCGGTTCCACCTTCGCGCAGCGCGCTTCGGCGGACGGGTCGCGAACCGCCCCTACACCAGGTTCTTGACGACGAACCAGACGTTGGCGGGACGTTCGGCCAACCGCCTCATGTACCAGGGAAACCAATGCTCGCCGTAGGCGATGAGGACGCGCATCGGCTGCGCCGCGCGCGCCAGCCGCAACTGCTGTTCACGCTGAATGCCGTAGAGCATCGCGAAATCGTAGGCGTCGCGCGGCACGCCCGTCTGGTCGATGTGCGCGAGCAGGCGATCGATCAGCGTGATGTCGTGCGTGGCAATGTGCAGCAGGGTGCCCGCCTTCCGCGCCTCGCTCGACACCATCCGGCACGCGAGGTGGTAGAACGCCTCGTCGACATCCGCCTTGCGCGCGATCGCCACCGAGGGCGGCTCGAGATAGGCGCCTTTCACCAACCTGATGGCCGAGCCGAGCGGCAGCAGATCTTCCACGTCCTTGGGCGTGCGGTGCAGATACGCTTGCAACGCCACCCCGATGCGTGCGGTCCGCGCCCGCGTCGTCTTGAACAGTTCCAGCGTTGGATCGACGTACGGGGAACTCTCCATGTCCAGCCAGACGAGGTTGTTCCGAGCCTCGGCCCGTTCGATCAGGCGATCGAGGTTCCGCTGGCAGAGCGCCTTGTCGTAGTCGAGCCCGAGCTGCGTGGGCTTCACGGCAATCTGGGCATCGAGTCCCGAGGCCGCCACGCGATCGAGCACGTCGAGATAGTGCTGGGTCACGGTCTCGGCATCCGACGGGCTCGCCAGGTTCTCTCCGAGCTGGGTGAAGATGCCGCGAATGCCGTCGCCGGCCTGCACCTGCGCCGCCGCGAGCGCG
>DAINCF010000186.1:0-12676 GCA_036732565.1 Vicinamibacterales bacterium | reverse complement strand
GCTCGCGCCCCTGCCGGCGCCCGGCGCTCCGCTGACGACGAACCTGCGCTACGACTTCCGCTATGGCATCCCCGCGGTGGAGGCCTTCCCCCACACGACCTAGCGCCGGCTGCTGGCGCGACGCGCGCACGCGGCGTCGATTCGTACGCTCCGCTACGGTCGCACGCGCGGCTTCGAGCCCCTTCGCCAGGCGATCGCCGATTACCTGACGAGGGCCCGCGGCGTGGTCTGCGACTTCGAACAGGTCATCATCGTCAACGGCTCGCAGCAGGCGTTGGATCTCGTGGCGCGGCTGTTGCTCGACGTCGGCGATCGCGTGGTGATCGAAGAACCGTGCTATCAGGGCGCACGCAACACCTTCATCGCCATGGGCGCTCGCGTCGTGCCGATCCCGGTCGATCAAACGGGCCTCGATGTGTCGCGGCTGCCGCGATCGGGAAACATCCGACTGGCGTACGTCACGCCATCGCACCAGTTTCCCCTTGGCGGCCTGCTGTCGTTGCCGCGACGACTCGATCTGCTCCGCTGGGCCGAGGACACGGGCGCGCACGTTTTGGAAGACGACTACGACGGCGAGTTCCACTACGAGGGGCGCCCGATGCAAGCGGTGCAGGGGCTCGACCGCTCGGGGCGCGTGCTGTACGTCGGCACGTTCTCCAAGGTGCTGTTTCCGTCGCTCCGTCTCGGCTACATCGTCGCCCCACCCTCGCTCGCGGCGACGACGACGGCGCTGAAGTTCATGATGGACTTTCACTCGTCCACCTTCGAACAAGAGGTGCTGGCCGACTTCATCGCCGAAGGACATTTCGAACGGCATCTGCGCCGCTCGCGGGCACGGAACGCCGCGCGCCGCGCGGCCCTGCTCGAGGCGCTGGAAGAGGCGTTCGGCGACCGCATCGAGATCTGCGGCGCCAACGCCGGCGTGCACGTCGTCGGGTGGTTGCGCGACTACCGATCGTCGCAGCTCGCCGGGCTGATCAAGCGCGCCGCGGGCAAGGGCCTGGGCATCTATTCCGTGGCGCCGTTCTACATGCGACAGCCGCGGCTGGCGGGCGTACTGTTCGGCTATGCCAGCCTGACCGAACGGGAGATCCGCGCCGGCGTCCGTCTGCTGCGCGAGGTGCTGCAAGGCTAAGATGATCGCTCGACCCGCTACTGGAGGCCACATGACCCGGCGTCTTCGTCGTCACCTTCGCGTCCTGCATGCCTACGCGGTCCTCAGCTCGCTGGCGCTGATCGTCCTCGCCGTCGCGGCGTTCGGCCAGCCCGTTGGCCCGCAGAAGATCGATGAGCTCACCGTGCAGCGACTCAACGTCGTCGACGCCAACGGCACGCTGCGACTGGTGATGTCCAACAAGGACCGCATGCACCCCGGCGTGCTGGACGGCGTGACGATCGATCGCCCGCGGCCGGTCGCGGGGTTGATCTTCTTCAACGACGAAGGCGACGAGGTCGGTGGCCTTTCCTATACTGGCCAGGAGCGTGGCGGCGAGCGCCGCGCGACGGCACAGCTCGCGTTCGATCAGTTGAAGCAGGATCAGACGGTCGCCATCAGCTACTCCGAGACCAACGGTCAGCGATCGGCGGGTCTGCAGGTCTGGGATCGCTCGGATACCCGCTTGAGTGAGCTGATTCGCAAGCTGAACGACGCCAACGCGGTCGCGGATCCTGCCGAGCGCGAGAAAGCGGTGAAAGCCGCGCGCGCCACCGCGCCTCCGGGACCACGTCGCGTATTCGTGGGCAAGAACGCCGAGCGCGATGCGACGGTGTCGCTCGCGGACGCCACGGGTAAGCCACGCCTCGTCTTGAGGGTCGATGCGGCGGGCGCCGCGACCATCGAGTTCCTCGATGAGAACGGCAAGGCGACTCAGCGCATCCCAGCCAAATAGCGCGAGAGTCCGGTGGTCGGCTACTTCGTGCCGGCCTTGGTGAGAACAGCGACCACGTCAGCGCGGCCGAAGATCTTGGCGAGCTGCAGTGCCGTCATCCCGCCGTTGCTCTTTGCGGAGAGATCCGAGCCGGCTTTGACGAGGGTCTCGACCGCGCCTGGCGTGCACGACTGCACGGCGCCGACGAGCGCGGTGGTGCCGTTGTCGGGATCCTTCGTCTTGACATCCGCCTTGGCGGCAGCGAGAGCGCTGATGACATCGGCGGTTTCGTTCGGCGCCGTCGCGCAGAACAGGACCGCGTGGTTCAGCGCGAATCGATTCTGGTCGTTCTTCTGGTTCGGCGACATCCCCGCCTTCAGAAACAGCGTCACGGCCTGCGGCTTGTGGTCGCCGATCGCCTGAAAGAACGCATCCGGCTTGAACTCGTACCCGAGCCGTCCGAGCTGCTGCTTGAGGCTGCTGACGTCTTCCGTCGCGCCGCTGCTGGCCGTCGTCTCGACCGTGGGCTCGAGCGCGGCGACATCGCCCTTGGCGATTTCCGCCTTGACGACCGCGTTGAAGTGCCAGGTCTGTCCGAGCATCTTGGACTTGAACTCGGCGTGGACGCGGTGGTCGTCGAGCGACGTCAAGTTGAGAGTCGCCACCCCCGGAAAGGCGCGGCCGCTGTCGGCGATGGCCGAGTGATACGGCGCGACGGCGACCTCATCGACACCGTACTTCCAGCGAATGCGAATCGCGCGCAGCGCGCCGGCGCTTGCGGCCTTCTGCAGTTGGGCAGGCGTGCGCTCCGCGGCTGCCACCGGGACGTCGGTGACCAGCAGGATTAGGTACTGCTGGCTTGCGTCGCTGGCACTCGGTGCGAGCGTGGCATAGACATGCCTGAACGTCACGGTCTTGCCGCCGACCGTGAACGTGCCGATGGCTTGATCCTCGGCGAGCCCGACGCCCGCGAGCGATAGGGCGAACAATGCAGCGGACACCCAGAGACGATTCAGCATGATTCAGTACATGAACCCGACGTCTGCGGTCGGGAACTGCGAGAGATTTGGGAAGGCCCAGGCGAGCTCGCCGGGCGATGCGCCGAACCAACGGCCGAGCGTGGCGCCGAACTGCGCGTTGGAGATCTTCGGGATCCACACGCCGCGGTTGTTCGCATCGTCCGGACCGCCGAACGCGAATGTCGGGACCTGGCCGTAGATGCCGCCGCGCACGGCGCCGCCGAGCACGATTTGATGGCTGCCCCACGCGTGATCGCTGCCGCTGCCGTTCCACTGCATCGTGCGATTGAATTCGGACTGCGTGAACGCGGTGACGTTCGACGCCAACCCCAGCTCCGTAATCGCGGTCGCAAACGCGGCCAGACCTTGCGAGAGCTGCTGCAGCAGGTTCCAGTGCGTCCAATCCTGCGAGCTATGGGTGTCGAAGCCGCCGATCGAGCAGAAGAACACCTGCCGCCCTGGCCCCATCTGCGCGCGCACGCGCATCAGCCGCGCGATCTCTTTCAGCTGACCGCCGATCGACGTGCTGGGGAACGGCACGCTGGTGGGCGGCAGGTTGCCCGCCGACTGCAGCGTGTCGGCGAGCTGCAGTCCGTTCAGGAGCGCGGTGTTGGCGGCCTCGCGCAGCGGGTTGCCGCCGTCTTGCAGCACCATCGTGTTGACGGCTTGGCGCCGTGCATCGGCGGCCGCTGGCGGCCAGAAGTTCATCCCCGAGAGCCCCATGTTCGAACCCGGCGGAATGACGTTGCCGCGGGCGTCGGATCCATCCAGGAACAGCGCCGGCGACGACACCGACACCGCCGCGAGGGTGTCGGTGGCGCCGAAGATGTCCAGCAGCCGGCCGCCCCAGCCCGACACACTCTGCTGCGACGTGTCGGTCTGCGCTTGAATCGTTTGATCCGAATGCGAAAAGAGATTGGAGGGGTTCGCGCCGCCGGCCAGGTACTGCTCGCGTGTCAGTGGGCGGTTGAGGCGGCCGACGTTCAGCACGAACGCCACGTGGCCGGTCATGTACAGCTGCTGGAGCTCCGTCAATCCGTAATGCAGCGCGTACGGGTTGCCTTGGGCATCGGGAATCGGGCCGACGAGCTTGTCGGTCCCCAGTCCGAGGCCGCCGCGCAGATTCTTGTAGGCCGTGTAGCGCGCGGTGTCGACGGGAATGATGACGTTGTTGCCGTCGTTGCCGCCGAACAGATAGACGCAGACCAGCGCCTTGTAATCGGAGACGGGCGCGGCAGCGGCGACGTCGGCGGTGAAGAACTTGCGCGACGGACCGAGGCCGAGGCCGCAGAGACCCAAGGCGGCGAGCCTGGCGCTCAACTTCAAGAAGTCACGGCGGGCGGGTGTGTGTGTGTGGCTCATGATCGAATCTCGGCGCCCCATAAGAGGGGCGCCCTACGAAGTAGTTGCGCTCGCTACTGGATGACCAGCGTCTGTGTGGCCGTCGTGGAGCTGTTGCCGCAGGCGTTCACCGCCTGGACGTTGATCGTGTACAAGCCCGGCGGCGCTTCGCCGCTCAACAAGCGGGTGGTCACGGGAATGCGCCCAGAGAATGCACCGCCCACGTTGACGATGAAGCTGGTCGCCGCGGGTCCGCTGACGGCGGCTTGCCAGTTCAACGTGATCGTGCGTCCCATCGCGGTCGCCATGAAATTGATCGGCGTCTGCGGGCGTCCTGAACACCCGCTGTTCGGGAACGTCAGCGTGACCGTGTTCGATCCGCCGCTGCTCCCCGCGGCGTTCACCGCGCGCACGCTGAACTTGTACTCGCCCGGCGGCACCCCATCGAACGTGAAGCTCTCGGCAAGGCCGATCGGGACCGACAGCGTCGCCGCACCGCTCACGTCGAGGATGAGCGACGTCGGCGCGCCGCCGCCGAACGTGTTCCGCCACGAGAGGCCCACCGAGGAGGCCTTTACGACACCGAGGAGATTGGCCGGGGCCGTTGGGCCGGTCGGCACCGCCACGTGGACGCGAATCTCGCTGGACGCGCGGCTCTTGGCGTGACCGGACAGCGAGTGAATCCGCACGTAGAACGATCCGGCCGGCGCGGCGAACGTCACTGTGGGGGCCGACGTTCCAGTCGGCAGGCTCACGAGCGACTGACCGTGATCGACGCCACCTTCGAGGATGTACTGAGTCGGCGTCGGACCGACGACTGGCGCGATCCAGCGCAAAGTCACGACGTTGCCGGCGACCGAGGAGACCACGAGGCCGGTCGGCGGCTGCACGGTGACTGGAGCGGCGCCGTTGACGTTCGAGTAGACCGTATATTCGCTCGAGACCGCGGCGAGGTACAGCGCGCCCAGGGCCCGCTGCACGGCGTCGGAGGCGGGCACGGCAATGGTCGCGGCCGTGATCACCTCGCGGAGCTCGTTCGACATCCGCCCGAACATCAGATTCTGGTTGACCATCTCCACCAGCGCCTGGGGACTGGCGGCCTGCGACTGATACGGCACACGATCGATCTTGAAGGCGTTGCCGAACTGGTTGTTCAGCAGCCCGTAGACGAAGTTCGCGCGTTGAATCGCCAGCGCGGACGGATAGATCTGGAACTCCGGCCCGAAGAGATCCGTGTGCCCTGGCAGCAGCGACAGCGGCGAGAAGAAGCTGAACACGGTCTGCGGCGTCAGCACGCGCTCGCTGAGGTTGTTGAACACGTACATGAACTGATTCGGATCGGTCATCAGCGCGCCGAGGGCGCGGCCCATGCCGATGACGTGCAGAATCGGATCCTTCAACCGCCCGGCTTCCGGCGCCGCGAACCCGAGCGCCTCGGGGTCGGCAAGGATGGCCATCAGCACGGCCTTCAGATCGCCGCGCACGCCCGCGCCGTTGTCGGCGAAGACGTTGGCGATACGATGCACGAAGCCCGTGCTCGGGTTGCTCGTCACGAGCGAGCGAATCAGCCGGGTCGCGATGAACGGCGGCACGTTGGGATGATTGAAGACGTTGTCGATCACCTCTTCCATGTCCGCCCGCGTCGCATCCTCCGACGGACCGCGCGCCGGCAGCGTCACGCCGTTGAGCAGCGTCTTGGGGCCGGTGTCATGCGTGCTGGAGCGCGGGATCATCTCGCCGATGAAGTACGACGGGTTGTTGTTGGACGGGGTCGCACCCGGCTTCGTCGGATACGTCCACCCGGTCAACGCGCGGGCGAACTCCTTGATCGTGTCCTGCGTGTAGGTGGGGATCGGTTGCCCCTGGCCATTGAGCTTCAGCGTGCCGTTCGGATGGAGCTCCCACGTGCCGATGCTGAACAACTGGAGCATCTCGCGCGCGTAGTTCTCGTTGGGCGACGTGGTGGCGGAGGCCTTCTTGCTGAATACGTTGTCGAGGAACTTCCCCATCGTCGGGCTGACGCTGACCTCACGCAGCAGCGTGCGGTAGTTGCCGAACGCGTTGCGCGAGAGCAGGCGCACCCACGGCACCAGCTCCTCGCCGTTGCTGTTCTTGTTCGCCGAGATGACGAAGATCTGGCTCAAAGCGAACATCATGCGCTGCCGCACCTGGTCCGGCGCGTTCGCCATGTTCGAGAACAGCTGGTTGCGGACCACGTTCGAATCGGTGTTGTCCGCGATCGGGGTTTCGGGCAGCAGGAACTGCTCCGCCAGCCATGCTTCGGGGCCCGACGCCGCGACCAGCGCGACGTCAGCCGCCGTCGGCCCGAACGTGGCTTGCTCCAGGAAATGCGCGGCCGTTTTCCGGTCCACCGCCGCGGGCGCCGCGGGCTGGCCGAGCGCCGGCCCGTCATTACAGAGCAGGGCGATCCCGATCAAAATTGCAATCGGCCATCGCTGCTGTCGGTTCGTGGGACGAGCGGCCCTGCCGGTCGCAGATCGGTAGTTACAACCAAAAAATGGCGCATTCATGGTCATGGTTCGCTGTGACGGATGTCCTGCAGAGCTGCCTACGGTCGAGCGTGGCAGGGCATGATGCGTGCCACCCGAGCCACAGGTGTAGGGGCGGTTCGCGAACCGCCCCTACGTCCCGTAACGGCGACCAGTCCCAACATGGGCGGACAGGTCGCGAACCGCCCTACAAGCGAACTCTCAGCACGCCATCTACGTACTCGGTCGTGAGGCGCGGGAGCGCCGCCGGCGCGGGTCCTTGGACGACGGAGCCGTTGATGTCGTAGCGCGAGCCATGACACGGGCAGACGAAGATCGGGCTCGCATAACGGGAGACGACGCACCCCTCGTGCGTGCACACGCCGTTGAGCGCGGTGAACGCCTCGGGCCCGATGCGCGCGAGCAGCACGCTCCGTTCGATGCCGCCGACGACCACCTGCGCGAGCCCCGCTCCCCACAGCGTCGCGAGCGGCGATCCGTTGACGGTCACGGCCAGCGCACCTTCCATCAGAGCCGCAGACACCGTCGGCAGCGGCGACACGATCGGTGATGGCGGTGGCGGCGTCGGATTGGTCGGTGGCGCGTCGGGTGGGTTGGTCGGCGGTGTCGGATTCTGCGGCGGTGGGGTCGTCCCGGTCGGCGGCGGCTGACTCGGCGCGGTCGGACTATCGGAGCCGCAGCCGTGCAAGGCCGAGACGATGGTCACCGCCGACACGGTGCGGCAGGCCTTCAGGCAGAAGTCGCGTCGCTTCCATCCCAGGGACGGCATGCCCAGATGCTACGGGTTGGCTGTATCGTCTCCGTAAAGGCGAATTGACGACAGCGTACGTAGCGCAGGCCTTTAGGCCTGCCAACCTCGTCGTGCGCGTAGTGGAGGGCACCGCTTTAGCGGTGCCGAAATCCGTCCGGGGCGTGTTAACGTCCACCGCTGGAGGAACACCGTGAAGCGCATCCTGCTCCCGCTGACCGTGATCTACGCCATCGCGCTCACCGCGTACGTGGGCGCGAACCTTCAGAGTCCCGCACCGACGGGGAAAACTTACAAGAGCCCGGGGGGCACCTCCTTGCGCGTGCTGGTCGATGCGCAGTCGCTCGGCGGCAGCGAGGTCGAAGTCGCCGAGCTGGTGTTTCCCGCCAACAGCGACTCCAACGATCATCGCCATGGCGTCACCGAGACGTTCTATCTCCTCGAGGGCGAGCTGGAACAGGTGATCAACGGCAAGGGCGTCAAGCTGACCCCGGGCACGAGCGTCAGCGTGCGCGCGACGGACACCGTGCGGCACAAGTCCGGCCCCAACGGCGCGAAGGTGCTGGTGATCTGGGCGCCTGGCGGGGAGATCGAGCGCGTCACCGCGAAGTGGAAGGCGACACAATGACGTTTGTGTACCCACGCCGGGGCGGCTCGCGAGCCGCCCCTACTCGCTGCTGCCCTTGAACTGATCGGCCTCGTCGGCGAACAGCACGTTGAAGCTGGTGAGCGTACCGTAGCACCCGCTCACGTAGCCTTGCAGACGCACCTTGACGTCATCTGGCAGCTCCGAGGCGTTGATCTGCTGTTCGAGCGTTCGCAGTCGATTGCGCAGCATCACCACTTTGTGAAAGAAGGTCTCGATCGGCCAGCTCTTCTCCTGCAGCCCCTCTGCGCCGGGGCGAAGCACGAGCTGACCACCGCGCCATTTCTCCGCGGGCACGACCGGGGTGACCCCGGACTCTTCACGGATGATGCGACGCAGCAGTAGCTCGAGATCAGCGGTGGACTCGTCGGGCATCATGATGGGCGGGGCGCTCCTCTCGCGCTCACTCACAATCGGAAAGCTTTCGCCGGTTCGGGCGGGTCGGCGAGGCTGCCGTTCCTCGGCTCGCGGCCGCGCCGTCGTCGTCTCGTCCGACTGATCGAATTGAAACGGCGAGCTCGACGGGGCAATGCGCGGGCCGCCGCGATAGTTGTGCTCGCTCCGGCAGTAGCCACACGACACGCGAATCGGCTGTCCCTGCGAATCCGCGGCAATGACGGTGTGCATGCGATCGGTCTTGCAGGCGCGACAGTAGTCCTCGATGGATTCCCCGGCGCGATACGTGCGAACGGGCGACATGCGTCGCCTATGATGACACGCCGCTGCGGCGAGAGTACGTAGGGTCGGGCTTCAGCCGGCCCAGGTCCGCCTGAAGGCGGACCCCACGCAAGTCTTGCGGTCATGCGTGAGGTCTGTCAGGCGTGAGAGTCCTGACAGGCGTGGGGTCCGGCTTCAGCCGGACCTCGACCTACTGCGTCGGACGCAGAAGCTGGCGAAACTTCAGCGTGTTGAGATCCCGGAACATCGGCGTCTGCGGCGGCAGCAAGCTGGGATTCGAGAAGTCGGTGTCGAACGCGTAGTGGCGCTCTGGAGGCGAATAGACGATGTCACAGCACTTGTAGGTGCCAGTGGCCTGCCGGCTCGTGTAGAAGCTGATGAGCGACCCGCGGTAGCGCAACTCCGCGCCGCCCCAGTTCTCAATGTAGCGAATGAAGTTGTGCGCGCCGCCATCAGTCCCGAAATCGGTGTGATCGTTCCCGCCGGCGTATCCTGCGCGTGGGAATCCGAGGCCCTTCCCGGAGATGATGCCCAGGCGATACCAGGTGTCCACCGCCTCCCGGGCGCTCGGACTGGCGGGAGCATTTGTCTCCCCGGGATACTCTGCCGGGAAGGCGTTCGTGAGATCTGTGGCATCCACAGCGTGAGGGTTGCGAAACGATTTGATGTCGTTCCAGGCGTTCGAGAGGAACGTGACCGCATCGGCGATCACGGACGCCGAGACGTGATCGACACCGGGCGTGTTGCCGAAGCCAACGCCACCGACACACTGCGTCCCGTATTGGTTCCCGAACCTGGGGACAACTCCGCCGACCTCGTTGGGCGAGTTGTTGTTGCAGGCGTTGTAGTTGCCCTCGACGTACACGGGATTTTCAGCCGCCACTGTAAGTCCCTGGTTTCCGTTTCTGGGTAAGTTGTCACGGCCGCCATGCGTCAGCTTGAGCGCGCGACGGAAGAAGAATGCCTGGTTCACACGAGCGACATTTCGATCGATCGGATTCTGCCACAGGCTGTAATTGGTGACGGGCGGGACGGCGGTCGCGTTGGGGTACAACGCCATCGTCGCAAGAGCCATCATCGGGCTTCCCCCAGATCGGGCAATGTTGCCATACGTCTCGACGGGCGCACCGCTCTGGTTGACGTCCTCTGCCCAGCGAGTGACATTCGCTGTGTCGACGAATGCGCCATCCAGCTGGTCATTGGGCGTGCCGGCGGCGTTGTTGTTGATGTTGTCTTCCCAGCCGAACTCGCCCGTTTCTTGATTGGCCAGGTTCCGGTTCGTTCGCCGATCGGAGAAGTACGCCACGTAGCCGGTGACATCCATTGGGCATGTCACAGTCGTATTGCCCGATGGGCAGCCGGTGTTGGCGTTGCCAATCAAGCCGTAGAGCCACCGGCGGAGATTGTTGACGTCCAACTCGACGTAGTGCATCACGCCGCCGAAGTAGAGCCGCTGCCGCCCGCCCGGAGCCGCCGGACGTCCAGCCTCGTTGTCTCGCAGCATCCCTTCCCGAGGATCGTAGAGAACGTTCGGCCAGAAAGCGAGCCCGGTCGAGAGCAGCGAGGGAGCAACCGTAGGAACGAGCGGACCGCACGATGCGACGTTGGGCGCATCGTCCGCCACGCGCTGAACGCGAATCACCGCATTCGGGTGGTACTCAGGACACATATTGTCCGTGTCCGGTGAATCGAGCACGCCGGTTGAGAGTCGACGGCCGGTGAAGCCCAAGCTTAGGACGTCGCGCGTGACATCGGCCCAAACGCCGTTCTTGTTTTGCTTGTTGATCAAGATGAAGCCGCCGATCGTGGACGGAGTTTGCAAGGGCACCAAACTGATGATGTCCGTCCGATACCCGCTGTCGATTAGCGGCAAGACTGTCGGTAGCCCACCAGACCACGCGAAAGGGTGAAAGCCGGCCGCGTCAATCCCCTGTGGAACTGCGGTCAGGCCCTGCGGAGCGGCATACCACCCGCTGAGCGCGACGGGATTCCCCACTGCGCCTGGATGTCCCGTGAGATCCGCCGACGTATCCGCCAGCAGGATACGCACCGACGCCATGTTGTAGTAGCGCTGTCGCCCGATCGGACTGTTGGTCGCTTCGCCGGCAGGCGGCACGCGAATCAGATCGATCGGCTGTGCGCCGTCGCGCGCGATCTGGAGGTCGAGACGGCGTGCGCCGGTGTCCCCATTCGTAATCCACCCGCCGTAATCGTCCGTCGAAACGTCGAGCCACCCTGGATTGTCTGCCGAGCCGAGTGCCCCGATCTGACTGCCTTCATCCTCTTCCAGGTCGCGGCACGCTCCGTTGGCCGCGGTGGGCGCGGCCGGACACCCCGGCGCTAGCGCCATACGCACGGTGCCGAAATGAGAGCTGACGCCGTTCGAGAGATGGGTCCTGATGATCTCGCCGACCGCCGACACGCGGTCCTGCAACGTCAGGGTCGCGTTGCCGTCTTGCTTGAGGAACAGGTGTTGGTTCGTGTGCACGCGGCCACCGAACGAGAAGTCCGGCCCCGCGAAGAAGCTCAGGCTGTTCTCCGAGAACATGCCGAACTGGAACACCGGCACGGCAACGGTTTGGAGCTCCCGCTCCATGCGGACCTCGGAATTGCCCGTCGCCTGCGCCGTGACTTGGAGGGTGTACGGCGTCATCAGGCCCTTCAGCCCCTCGAACGGCCCACTGGTAATGAGCCTGCCATCGAGGGGGCCCACCACGTCAGGGTTGCCGTCGGGCCCGCCGACGCCGTTGGGGCCCGTCAGGTCCGTAAACGTGACGCGATAGCCCGAACCACCCTCCGGTCGTGTGTAAGTGGTCCCCGGGATGGAAGGCGTCATGGCCGTCGTGGTGAGTGCATTGACCTGCGCCCCCGTGGGGCTGTAGGTCACCTGCGTGAAGAGCTGTCCGAGGTCCGCCGTGAGCTTTTCCACGCCGGCGTGCGCCGCGGCGTACGCCTGTGTCTGGTCGCGATTGATCATCGACGACCGCTGATCGGCATCCACCATCGACATGAAGCCGATCACCATGGCCGACATGAACATCAGGGCCAGGATCGCCGAGAGCAGCGCGACGCCGGATTCGGATTGCGGTTTCATAGGAGTCATTGATACCGATCGAAGAACGAGAGGCTCCTCGCGCTCACCTGCGTGAAGAGCGTGTTGCGGTGGTAGTCGTTGGTGGTGTCCAGCTTGGCCTGCGACCGCATGGCCAGCGTCACGTTCACCATGCGAATCTGATTCGGCGAGCATGGGTTGGCGCCGCACGCACCACCCGCCGCGAAGTCCGCAGCCACCAGACGGACGCCAGTCGGGTTGTTGACCCCGTCGGTGATGTCGTAGGTGAAGCGCAGCGCTTCGACGTCGATGCCGACGGCGTTTGGCGGTCCGTTGTTGATGCGGCGCATGACGCGCGGATTCGCAAGATCGGCTGTGGGAACCTCAACGTAATACGTGATCATGCGAATGCGCGTCGCCTCGAAGTCGTTGAGCGGAGGTTGAGGCTGACCCGGCTCTGCCGTGACCAGCCGATTGATGGTCCCGAGTCGCGCGCGCGTGGGATCGAACTGGTTGAGGTTGAGGGAGTCGCCGGCACCGAACGTCACCGTTTGATTGCCATCCACGGCGGTGATGTGCATGAGCGCGCTCGCGTTGCCTCGTCTGATCATCAGTAGATCACCCACGCGCAGATCGTTGGCCCGTCCGTCCGGGCCATCGCTGATATCGACATTCGGGTCGACGGTCGCCGTGGTGCCGTTCGCCGCCATCGTGACCTGCTCGCGTTCGAAGGCCGCGTCCGCCGAGATCATCGTAATGACGTCGCTGCACGGCTCGGCCGACAGCGGCCGCACCCGCGGACCCAAGCCAGGCC
>DAINCF010000185.1:0-12782 GCA_036732565.1 Vicinamibacterales bacterium | reverse complement strand
GTCCTGGCCGGCGGCATGTTCCGCGCGATCCCCTGGTTGGCCGACGAAGTCGGCCGGCGCATGCGCGACGTCGCGCCGCGAAGCTGGATGGCGCCGCTCGACATCGATCCCGCGGAAGGGGCTGTTCGACTCGCGCTGCAGCAGGCACGCGGCGAGGTGCGACTTCCGACCTATCTCGAGCCCTTGTCCACCGACGCGCGAAGTGCGAGGGGGGACGGGGCGGCCTCGGCGTGAACCTCCACATCTTCGATGACGAACTGACGCTGGCGCGGACGGCGGCGCTGCGGGTTGCCGAGCGGCTGCGCGCGCATCCACGAACCGTCCTCGGACTGCCAACGGGGCGCACGCCGATTGCGCTCTACGCCCAGCTCGTGGAGGCCACGCGAGCGGGTGGCATCGACTGGACGGGCGTTCGCACGTTCAACCTGGACGAGTTCGTTGGCCTGCCTGCCGACGATCCACAGAGCTACCGCACATTCATGCGGACGCATCTGTTCGATCACATCGGCATCGACCCGCGGCACATCGAAGTCCCGAATGGCGTGGCCAGGGATCTGGACGAGGAGTGTGCCCGCTACGACGACGCCATCGTCGCGGCCGGCGGCATCGATCTGCAGCTCCTCGGCGTCGGCGCCAACGGTCACATCGGCTTCAACGAGCCTGGCGCAAGCCTCGTGGCCCGAACCCACCGTGTCACGCTGCGCGACGAGACGCGCGCCGCGAACACGTGGTGGTTCAAGGGGCGGGCCGAGCGGGTCCCGACCGAAGCGATCTCCATGGGCATGGGCGGCATTCTCGGCGCCCGCGAGATTCTGCTGATGGCAACGGGGGAGGGCAAAGCCGACGCGATTGCCGGGATGATCGAGGGGCAGGTGACGACGTGGCTGCCCGCGTCGTTTCTGCAGTTGCATCCGCACGTGACCGTGTTGGTCGATCGTGCGGCGGCAGCCAAGTGCAGGGCCGGCTCGCGAGGCGCCGCTACGAGGCCGACCGAGGCGGCCGCTCGGCCTCGAGAAGCTCCTTGAGCCGCGGCTCGATGTCCTCGCCGATCGCTTCGCGCAGCCGATCGTTCGAACGCCGCAGCCTCGCCTGCGCCTTCGCGAAGGGCAGACCGGTCTTCTGCATCACGATGGCGGCCTTCACATCGTAGTGCGCGCGCTTGAGGAGCTTGTCCGCCTCGTCGTACTCTAGACCGGTGACCATGTTGACGATGCGGCGGGCGCGGTCGCGAAGCTTTTCCGATCCCGTCTGAACATCGACCATCAGGTTCCCGTAGGTCTTCCCAATCAGGATCATCGCGGCGGTCGTGAGCATGTTCAGCACGAGCTTGGTCGCGGTGCCGGCCTTGAGGCGCGTCGAGCCGGCGATGATCTCGGGCCCGACCGCCGGGGCAATCGTGACGTCGACGAACGTCTGGAGCTCGGTGCGCGGATCGCACGTGACGAAGATGATGCGCGCGCCGGCCTGACGCGCGGAAGTGAGCGCGCCGCGCACGAATGGCGTCATGCCGCTCGCCGAGACGCCGACGACGACGTCGCGCTTGGTCGGATCGAGCCGGTTGACCTGACGGGCGCCTTCCTCGTAGTTGTCTTCGGCCCCTTCCTTGGCGCGGAGAATCGCCATCCGGCCGCCGGCCATGATCGCCTGCACGATGGTCGGCGCCGTGCCGAACGTCGGAGGCATCTCGGACGACTCGAGCACGCCGAGCCGGCCGCTGGTCCCCGCGCCCACGAAGACGATGCGGCCGTTGCGGCGTAACGCCTTGGAGAGCATGTCGGCGCCGAGCGCGATCCGATCGCGCTCCCGCTGCACCGCGGTCAGCATCTTGCGGTCTTCGGCGAGCATCAGATCGACGATCGCCCCGGCCGACATCTTGTCGATGCCGAGTGATGCCGCGTTGATCGCCTCAGTTGGAAGAGATTGCCACTTGGACCGTGTCGCCATCGCGGAAGACCTGCACCCTCACGCCAAAGAGGTGATGCTAGTCACGGCTCGCCGCAGTGTCAATGCGCCCGGGGCGCGGAGCAACAGCGACCGGCGTTGTATGCTGGCCGCGTGAGCGCGCTCGTCGACGCCTATCTGGCCCATCTGCAGGTCGAACGGCGCCTCTCCGAGCACACCGTGCAAGGCTATGCACGAGATCTCTTGCTTCTGCAAGAATTCGCCGCTGGCGCCACGACGGCGGTCGAGCAGCTGTCTCGACAAGACCTCGAAGCGTTCGTCCGCCAGCTGATGTCGGAGGGGCGGGCGCCCCGCTCGGTGGCGCGCGCCGTGGCCTGCGTTCGCGGCTTCTATCGGTTCTTGACGCTCCATCGCGATGTGCCGGCGGACCCGTCGGACGACCTCCACGCGCCGCGGGCCTGGCGGACGCTGCCGAAGTACCTCGCCGTCGACGAGGTCGAGGCGCTCCTTGCCGCGCCGGACGTCGCCACGCCTCGCGGCTTGCGCGATCGGGCGCTGATCGAGCTGCTGTACGCAACCGGGCTTCGGGTCTCGGAGCTGATCAACCTGCGCGCGGCCGACTTGAACTTCGAGTCCCATTATTTGACGACCACGGGCAAAGGGCGGAAGCAGCGGATCGTCCCGATCGGCGACCAGGCCGCCCACTGGGTGACCCGTTACCTTCGAGAGGCGAGGCCCGCCTTGCTGCGTCGGCGCCAGTCGCCACGCCTGTTCGTCAACGCCCGCGGCGGCGGTCCCGGACTCACCCGCGTAGGATTCTGGAAAATCCTCAAGGCGTACGCGCGACAGGCGGGCGTCGATCGGATGGTGAGCCCGCACGTGCTCCGCCATTCGTTCGCCACGCACCTGCTCGAGCGCGGCGCCGACCTGCGTGCCATTCAGATGATGCTCGGCCACGCGGACCTGTCGACGACCGAGATCTACACGCACGTTCTTGAGGCGCGCTTGCGAACGCTCTACGACCGCTATCACCCGCGCGAATGAACAACGATTACACAGAGAGGTTTGGCCGCAGATTACGCAGACTGCGCCAATCTATTTTCTTGGTTTTGAAATCCCAGGCTTGAATCTGTGCAATTGGCGGCCAGGCTCAATCTGCGCCATCCTTGGCTTGTCCGGTAAGCTGACATCTGTGCTTCTTCGCGGGTCCGCGTTACTGCTGCTAATCGCCGGCGTGGGCGTCTTCCTGTTGCTGCCGCCGCGGATGCAGGTGCTGGACAACGCGGACTGGCGGCCAGCGTTCCCGATCGCGCGCGGCGCGTATCACGTGCATTCGCAACGCTCGGATGGGTCGGGCACGGTGGAGGAGATCGCCGCGGCGGCCGCTCGTGAAGGCCTCGACTTCGTGATCCTCACCGATCACGGCGACGGCACGCGCACGCCGGACCCGCCGACGTACCGCTCGGGCGTGCTCTGCATCGACGGCGTCGAGATCAGCACCAGCGGAGGGCACTACGTGGCGCTCGGGATGTCCGCCGCACCGTACCCGTTGGGCGGCTCGCCGGCGGCGGTGGTCGAAGACGTCGCCCGGCTCGAAGGCATCGGCATCGTCGCTCACCCTGACTCGGCGAAGCCGGAGCTCGCGTGGAGCGACTGGCGCGCGGGGTTCAACGGGCTGGAGTGGCTCAACGCCGACAGCGAGTGGCGCAACGAGAGCCGCAAGGGTCTGGCGAAGCTGCTGGTGACCTACTGGTTTCGGCCGGTCGAGACGCTCGCGTCGGCGTTGGATCGTCCGGTGGAGACCATCGAGCGTTGGGACACGTTGAGCGGTCATCGCCGCGTGCCGGTGCTGGCGGGCGCCGACGCGCACGCGCGGATCGGCGCGGATCGAGACGATCCGTACGGCGATCGCGCCGTGGTGCACGTGCCCAGCTACGACGTGTCGTTCCGCATGTTTCGGAATCACGCGATCCTGGACGAGCCCCTGACCAAGGACGCGCAGCGCGACGCGGCCAGCGTGTTGAGCGCCATTCGCGAAGGCCGTCTGTTCAGCACCATCGATGGCTTCGCGCCGGCGGGCCCCTTCGAGTTCGTCGGCCGCAGCGGCACGGCCCTCGCGCGGACCGGCGAGTATCTGGACATGCAGGGGCCGGTCTCGCTCGAGGGGCGCGTCGCGGCGCCTGCCGAGGCCACCGTGCTGCTGCTGAGGGACGGCATGCCGGTGTCGATGTCCAATGAGCCGCGATTCAAGGTCGAGGTCTCGGAGCCGGGCGCGTACCGCGTGGAGGCTCGGCTAGCGGGGAAGCCGCCGATCCCGTGGCTGCTCAGCAATCCAATCTACGTTGGTTTGAGAGAGCGGCATGCGGCGGAGCTGGCGCCGCACCTGCCCCCGCCGACCACAATCGTGAGGGAGATCGACGTGAGCTCCGCACAGGCCGAAGCCGACTCGCGATCCACCAGCACGCTGGCGACAGGCGCCTGGACATTTCGCGTGAGCGACGGCCCGCGCGCCGGACAATACGCCGCGTTGCGAATGCCGGTGACCGAGCTCGCGAGCGGCGATCGGATCACGCTGCGCGTCAGCGCCGACCATCCCATGCGTGCGTCGGCGCAACTCCGCGCGGCGTCGGCGTCGGTGGCCAACGGCCAGCGGTGGGGAACCTCGTTCTACGCGGATACCGCTGAGCGTGACGTGACGGTGCCGTTCGCCGACCTCGCGCCGATCGGCGTGACGGCCACACCGCGGCCGCCGTTGGATCAGATTGACTCGCTACTGATCGTCGCGGACACGCTGAACACCCTTCCAGGCGGCGCGAACACCCTGCGCATCAGCCGCATATCACTGGAACGATAGGGAAGACGAGACGCTCGCCACAGAGGCACCAAGCCCACCCAAGACGGGGTTGGCCACCAAGGCTATCGTCGGAATCTATGTCCGAACCGTGAGCAGGAGGTACGCAGCCGTGGCGCCGAAGAGGAGATTGGGCGCCCATGCGGCCAACGTCGGGGGGATGACCGCGGCGGCGCCGAATGCCGCGAACACGCTGATCATCGTCCAGTAGACGAGCGCCAGCACGATGCCGATGCCGATGCCGTACATCGCCCCGCGGCGTCCGGTGGTCACGGCGAACGGTACCGCGATCAACGTCATCACCAGGGTGACGAACGGGAAGGCGAGCTTGCGCTGCAGCGCGACCTCGTGTTCCAGCAGGTGATAGCCGCTGGCGCGGAGCTCGTCGATGTAGCGGCGGAGCTGACCGAAGTTCATGCGCTCCGGCTCCGGGGCTTCGGTGACGAAGTACTGCGCCGGCTCGAGTTGCAGCGTCGTGGCGTTGAACGGCAGATACGTGCCTGACTGCGCCTCGGTGGAGAACTCCCTGACCCAACCGCCTTGCGCTTGCCAGAGCGGCTGTTTGGTGCCGCGGCTCGCGGGCTCATCGAACGCCGCCGAGGACGCAAACGTCCGGCGGGTGAGCATCTGCTTGCTGTCGTCGAACTCGTAGATCGTCAGCCCGTTGAGCTCCTTCCGTTGCGGGTTGTAGACGATGTAGTGGTAGATCTCGCCTTTCGGTCCGACGATCCACTTGCGATTGAGCACGTCGAAGGTTTGCGGCGAGCCGCCCTTGATGACGTGCTTCAGCTGCTCGGCACGCCGATTCGACGCCGCCAGGACGCGCTCCTCGAGACCAAACAGCACGCCGCTGGCCAGGAACGCGAACAGCAAGAGTGGCAAGGCCGTGCGATACAGGCTGACGCCGCAGGCCCGCATGACGATCAGCTCGCTGTTCTTCGTGAGCAGGCCAACCGTGACCAGCGCCGAGAGCAGCACCGCGAGTGCGAGGATGTAATAGAGGAACTGAGGCGTCTCGTAATACAGATAGCTCAGCACCATCATCATCGTCGCCTCGCCCTTGAAGACTTTGTCGGAGAGGTCGATGAACGTGGCGATGTAGAAGAGACCGGCCATCCCGACCGCGGCCATGCCGAGGATGCGCAGGTAGAGCTTGCCGACGTAGAGATCCAGGAGCTTGGGACGGGGCAGTGTGAACTGCGGCACGCGGATGACGAGCACCACGTTCTTGGGCCGGCTCGGCGTGTCGCTCGTCAGCGTCTGCAACGCGGGAATCGGCGATGGTGCCGAAGGCGCCCTCCGCGTGAACCACTTCATGAGCTTGTCGGGACGGGGGAGTCCCGGCAAGGTGATGCGGATGGGCTGGTCGGCGGATCGGCTGCGCAAGAAGAGCATCAACGCGCCGGCGAAGCCGAGGACGATGTTCGGCACCCACATCGCGAGCTGCGGTGGCATGAGGTGCCCTTTGGTCATCGACTGCGCGGTGAACATCGCGACGTAGTAGACGAAGATGACCCCGATGCCGAGCACGAAGCTCGCCATCTTGCCGTCCTTCCGGTTGCTGACGCCCAACGCCAGACCGACGAGCGCGAACACGAAGCACGCCACCGGAATGGAGAACTTCTTGTGGATCTCCATGATCGGGTTGTGCGTCGAGATGCCCTGAGCCTGCATGGTGGCGATGCGCTCACGGAGCTGGGCAATGGTCATCTCGCGGTCACCCGGCGCGGGGCCGGTGCGCGGGAAGACGCTCTCGGGATTGAGATTGACGATCGTGGTGTCGAAGCGAAGGACCTCGTAGAACGTCGGGTCGGTCGTGCTGGTGCGATGCCGCGTACCGTTGTAGAGCAGCATCTGAATGGTCTTCGCCTCGCGATCCACCAGCATCTGGCCCTTGGCGGCGATGAACAGCTCGGGGTTGGCCCGGTTACGGGTGTCCGCGGCGAGCACGCCCTCCCAGCCGGCGCCCGCGCCGGTGGCGTTGCGGACATAGAGCACGGTGTCCGGAAAGTCCTCGAAGAAGACCCGTGGCCGGACCTCCTGTTCGGCGCGGTCCTGCGCGATCTGGACGCTCAGCTCACGAAACGACTGATTCGCGCTCGGGATGGCCTCGAGCATCACCCATGACGTCGCGGCCCATGCCACGGTCGCCATGACGCCGACCGGGCGCATCAGCCGGTACGGGCTGACGCCGCAGGCCATCATGACGACGATCTCGCGGTCGCCGGAGAGCCGGCCGAAGGCGACCAGCAAGCTGATCAGGAGCGCCATCGGAATCGTCAGACCGAGCTGGGCTGGCACCAGCGTGGCCATCGCCTTCAGCAACATCGGCCACGGGACACCCTTGGCGATCATGCTTTCGGCCAACTCGACGACGTAAGGGATGAGCAGGACGAAGGTGAACACCAGCAGCGCAATGACGAAGGGACCGATCGTCTCGCGAATGATGTAGCGGTCGAGAATGCGCATGCGGACCGAGATCCATTGTGGGGTGCGGCGGGCGTTCGCGCCACGTGAATCTTCACGGACCGCCGCGCGCGTCATGTAGGTCGTGCGCCCGCAGGGCAGCTCCGCAAACCATCAACAGCCGGTGTTTTCAGTCGATATTCTCAGAGTCCGATAATAGGTATTATGTTAACTAAACGACAGGCTCGGGTCTTGGGACTTCGGTCTTGGGCTTTTGGGCTTGGGCCATCCGCCAGCTTGGCCCGGGTCCTTGGACCCAGATTCTGAACCAGGTCCTGATGCCCTATGTCCCAGGTCTCAAGACCCAAGGCCTCCGGAGCCTCCGGAGCCTCCGAAGGCGGCCCAGGTCTCAAGACCCAAGCCCGAGTCGGCCCCAGGCCCCAGGTCTCAGGTCCCAGGCCTCAGGTCTCAGGTCTCAGGTCTCAGGTCCCAGAGGTCCGAGGTCCCAGGGGTCCCAGGACTCGGGACTCGGGCCTCGGGACTCGGGCTCGGGACTCGGGCCTCGGGAGACTCGGGACCCGGGACTGGCCAGCGTTCGTCCCGTCTCAGTCTTTCGCCGCCCGGAGCTCGTGAATGATGTTCTCGAGCGCGGCGATGACCTCGTCTTTCGACGCCGACTTCTTGTTGAATTTCAGACTGAGGTTGAACGACTTGTTCTGGGGCTTGAAATGGAAGACGAACGCCTTTGGGCGTCCGACGGCGGGCGGCTTCTGGGCCTCGCGGCGGAGTTGCTCGCGGGTCGCGACGCCCTGGGTGGCGATCTTTTCAACCAGGCCCAGCATCTTCTGCGGATCGCCCTGGCGGACGACCTGCAGCAGCAACGACTTGGTGTGGATGTCCGCCAGGCGGCAGACCTTGCGGACGTCGGCGGGCATGCCATTGAGGCTCAGGGATTCGGTGACGGAGGTCCGAGACTTCCCCAGGCGCTTGGCCAAGTCCTCGTGCGTATAGCCACAGCGCTGCGCGAGACTCTGGAGGGCTTCGGCTTCTTCGAACGCCGTCAGGTCCTTGCGCTGGATGTTCTCGACGAGCGCAATCTCCAGCATCTCGGTGTCGTCGACGTCGCGGACGACGACCGGGAGCTCCTGGAGGCCGGCCTGGACCCCGGCATGATAGCGGCGCTCGCCGGCAACGATCTGGTACCGGGACCCGCGCTGGCGCACCACCAGCGGCTCGATAATCCCCTTCTCGGCGACCGAGGCGATGAGCTCGGCCAGGTCGCCCATCGCCTGGCGCGGCTGGTCGGGATTTGGGTCGATCAGGTCGATCGGGACCATGCGACCAACCGGGGCGCCCGCGGCGGCCGCTAGGGTCTCCACGTAGTGGAGGTCGTGGCGCATCCGCGCCGTGTCTGGCAAACCCCGCTTAGGCACGATCGATCACCTCCTCGCAAAGACTGTAGTACTCGGTCGCGCCGCTCGATTCGGGCGCGAAGGTGAATATCGACTCCCGGTAGGCGGGGCTCTCCTCCAGGCGCACGCTCTTGCTGATTACCGTACGGAACACCTTGTCGCCAAACACCTTCCGAATCTGCTCTCGGATGTCCCGGGCCAACGCGGTGCGCCGGTCGTGCATCGTGATCACGACCCCCAGGAGGCGGAGCTCCGGGTTGGGCCGCTGCTGCACCTTTTCGATCGTCTCCAGGAGGTCGTCGGTTCCCTCGAGCGCGAAGTAGGAGGACTGAATCGGAATCAGTAGGTGCGTGGACGCGACCAACGCGTTGACGGTCAGGAGACCGAGGGCCGGCGGGCAATCGATCACCACGTGTTGAAACCGGTCCTGGACCGCGGCCAGCTGATCCTTCAATTTGAACGGGGCATCCAACTCCCCCGTCATCCGGGCTTCGAGCTTCGCGAGCGCGATCCGCGCGGGTGCAACGCAGAGATGCTCGAGCGGTGTCTGCGAGATCACATCGGCGAGACGCACGGTCGAGTCGACGAACACGTCGTACATGCTCCGTTGCACTTCGCGCAGGTCCACGAACGACATGCTGGTGTTCGCCTGCGGGTCGAGATCGATGAGCAGCGTCTTGCGCCCGCGCATCGCCAAGGCAGCGGCGAGATTGATGGCGGTCGTGGTCTTGCCGACGCCCCCCTTCTGATTGGCGATCGCAAGAATCATCGGCGGCAGGCGGGCATCATCGGCGACTGGAAATGAGCTGGTGTGGTGAGAGACTTGCCTTCGCATTCTAGGGACGTCCTGCCCCAGCGTCAAGAAATCCCGAGCGGGCATGGGCAACCGCGAGAAACTGCCGGCTGTATCTCACTAGCTATCAACAGGTTGGGCGAAATGTCGGCCGGCCGACTACATCTTGTATTTACCGAGGTCGTCGGTGTCCAACGACTCGAGCCATTGTTGCAGCCGCTCGCTGTTCTGCTTGTCGTCGGCGAAGTCGACGTGCTTGGCGTTGTCGATGACCGTCTCCTCGACGAGGATCGGCGCGCGCGTGCGGAGCGCGAGCGCGATGGCGTCGCTCGGGCGCGCGTCGATCGCGACCGGACCGCCAGCGGTCTGGAGATGGATCAACGCGAAGAACGTGTTGTCCTTCAAGTCGCAGACGACGATGCGCTCGACGGCGGCGTGGAGATCCTGAATCACGTTCTTGAGCAGGTCGTGCGTCATCGGACGCGGCGTGTGGATGTTCTCGATCTGGAGCGCGATGGCATTCGCCTCGAACACGCCGACCCAAATCGGGAGCACCTTCTGTCCGTCTCGATCGCGCAGGATGATGATGGGCATGTTCGTGACGGGATCCACCATCAGCCCCTTGATCGTCATTTCGATCAGCATGTTGTCTGTAACCTAAGACCGCGGGTTGAACCTGTCAAGCGACTTGCCTTCGGCGAGCGATGCGGGTGCGTCGGGCGTGCTTGGCGCGAGCGTCGCGAGGCCAACGGGCGTGCCCGGAGCGGGTCGTCGAGGCTCGCCCCAGACGCTGTTGGGGCCGGCGCGGCGGATGGTGACGTCGACGAACTGGCCGAGCCACTCGGGCTGACCCGGCAAGTTCACCACGGTGTTGCCGCTCGTGCGCCCCGAGACTTCCCACTCGCGCCGGCGGCTCACCCCGTCCACCAGCACCTGCACCGTGCGGCCGACCGAGGCCTCGTGCAGCTCGAGCTGAATGCGGCGCTGGAGCGATTGGAGCGCGACGATGCGCCGCGTCTTCTCCTCCTCGGATACATCGTCCGCCATCCGCTTCGACGCCAGCGTGTTCGGTCGCACCGAGTACTTGAACGAGAACATGCTGTGGTAGCGGATTGTCTCGGCGAGCGAGAGCGTCTCGTCGAACTCCGCGTCGGTTTCCCCGGGGAAGCCGATGATGACATCGGTCGAGAGTTGAATGCCGGGCACCGCGGTTCGAATCGCGTCGACCAGGTCGAGGTACTGGTCCCGCGTATGCCGCCGGCGCATCCGCTCGAGCACCGACGTGGCGCCGGACTGCACCGGCAGGTGCAGGTGCTTGCAGACCTTGGGCAGGTCGCGGATGGCGGCAATCAGCCGCGCCGAGGCGTGCCGCGGGTGCGGGCTCGCGAACCGGATGCGGTCGATGCCGTCGACCTCGTGGACTGCTTCCAGCAGCCCGGCGAAGTTGCACGCCGGGTCGTCCGGCGCCTGGTAGTGGTTGACGATCTGCCCGAGCAGCTGCACCTCGCGCCGGCCCTGGCGCGCCGCCTCGCGGACATCGTCCAGGATCTCTGCCTTGGTGCGCATCCGTTCGTGGCCGCGCGTGTACGGCACCACGCAGAAGGCGCAGTAGTCGTTGCAGCCCTCGATGATCGTGACGTAGGCCTTGACCGGATCGGCGTGTCGGGTGATCCCCAGCGGGAATGACGGCTCGTCGTAGGGTGTGCTGATGTCGATCGACGGTGAGCGGCGGGCCTGCCGGGCATGCTCGACCAGCGCCGGAAGCATCTTCAGGCGCTGAGTGCCGGCGATTACGTCGATCACGTTCGAGCGCTGCAGCAGCCGCTCGCCCTCTTGCTGCGCCACGCAGCCGGTCACGGCGACGATCGGTTCCACCCCGCGCTCCTGGCCCATGACCCTGAGCTCGCCAAGCCGCGTATAGAGTTTGTCCTCGGCCCGCTCGCGGACGCTGCAGGTGTTGATGACGACCAGATCGGCATCGACGTCCGCCTCCGCCGGATCGTAACCAGCCTGCTCCAGCAGGCCGGCCATCCGCTCCGAGTCGTGCACGTTCATCTGACAGCCGTAGGTCTCAATGAAGTACTTCATGGTCAAGGTGGTCATCAAAGGTGCCCAGGGTGCGCAAGGTGCCCGAGGTGCCCAGGGTGCTAGTGCCCAAGGTGCCCAGGGTGCTGAGGTGCTCAGGGTGCTCACGTGTGTCCGGGTACCCGCGGACGACTTTGTGCCCCACGCACCTCGGGCACCCTGCGCACCTTGCGCACCTTGCGCACCCTATTCTTTACTTTCGCTTTCGCCCCTTGAGACTTTCGCCTTTCGCTTTCGCCCCGGAACGGGCGGAATTCAGCAGCTCGCGCGCGCCGGCTCTGGCTTGCTCTCCCGCGTCGCGTCCACTGATCATACGAGCCAATTCGTCCACTCGCGAGTCTTCATCGAGGCGGCTCACCGAGGTCGTCGTGCGGTTGCGCTCGATGCGCTTCTGGATGTGGAAGTGGGTATCGCCGGCGGCGGCGATCTGCGGGAGATGGGTGATGCAGAGGACCTGGAACCGATCGCCCAGGGCCCGGAGCTTCTCCCCTACCACGCTGGCGACGCGGCCGCCGATGCCGGCGTCGACCTCGTCGAAGATGAGGGTGCGCCCGGCGGATTCCGCGGCCGCCAGCGTCTTGAGCGCCAGCATCACCCGCGACAGTTCGCCGCCGGAGACGATGCGCACCAGCGGCTTGAGGTCTTCGCCCGGGTTCGGCGACAGGAAGAACTCGCCGCGGTCGATGCCCTGCCCCGTCCAGTGTTCCGCCGTGTCATTGGTCTCGAGGCGCACGTCGAATCGTGTCCGCTCCATGGCCAGCCCGGCGAGCTCGCCCTTCAGGGCGCGGGCGAACCGACCGCCGGCCTCGCGGCGCTTCTTCGACAGCTCGCGCGCCTTCGAGAGGAACCTCGTCGAGGCCTCCTCGAGCGCGCGTTCGAAGTCCGCCGCGCCCGCGTCGGCGTTGGTCAATAAGCCGTGCTCGGCCTTCAAGGTGGTCCACCTGGCGATAACGTCATCCAGCGATGGGCCGTGCTTGCGCTTGAGCCGCTCGAGCAGCGCGAGGCGATCCTCGGTGTCCTGGAGCCGGCCAGGCGAGTTGTCAAGGGACGCGGCAAAATCCCGAAGCGCCAGCGCCAGGTCCTCGAGCTGTGCTTTGAGGTCCTCGCGCGCGTGTGCATACCCGGCAAAGCGCGGCTCGATATCCGCGAGCTCCCCGACACGCTTCCAGACGCGGCCGAGCCCGGCGAGCACCGACTGCTCTGAGTCGTACAGATCGGCGTAGCTCTCGGTGCACAGCCGCTCGAGGCGATCGGCGTTGCGCAGCACCTGGCGGGCGACCGCCAGCTCCTCGTCTTCCCCACCGCGCGGCGCAGCCTTGTCCAGCTCGGAGAG
>DAINCF010000184.1:0-12796 GCA_036732565.1 Vicinamibacterales bacterium | reverse complement strand
CGCGTCTGGCGCGCGGCCAAGCCCCCTTCGATCCGCCAGGGGGCCTCGGGTACTACTACGAGAATGACCTGTCCGTCGTCGTGACGGTCGACACACCCGGAGCGACCATCCATTACACGCGCAACGGCGACGAGCCGACGGAGTCCGACCCGGTCGTCGCGTCTGGCGGCACGGTGCTCGTCGAGGCGTCGCAAACCCTGACGGCGCGGGCTTGGAAGGCCGGGATCCCTCCAAGCGGCAGCAACCGTGGGCAGTACGAGATGAGAGTGGCCGCCCCGGTCGTGTCCCCTCCCGGCGGTTCGTTCAGTACGCCGCAGCACGTATCGGTCTCGTCAGCCACGCCCGGCGTGACCTTGCGCTACACGGCCGACGGGTCGATGCCCACCGAGAGTTCGCCGGTGTATACCGGGCCGATCCAGATTGCGGCGTCGGGCTACCTGTGGGTGATCGGGTTCAAGTCGGGTTGGACGCCGAGCCCTCTCGGCGGCGCGTACTTCACATTCAGCTTCGGCCCGCTGCCGACCCCGGTCGCAACACCGAGTGCCGGCACGCACGAGGGGCCGCTCAGTATGACGCTGTCGTCTCTGCCCGGCGCGACGATCTACTACACCACCAACGGCAGCACGCCCACGCAGAGCTCGTCGATCTATACGGAGCCGCTGACGCTGTTGTCCACGACAACGGTGAAAGCGCGGGCGTTTCATCCGGACTACACGCAGAGCCCGGTGCTGACGCAGGTCTTCACCATTCGTTTGGCCGCACCGGCGATCTCTACGGTCGCCGGCACACATGCGCCCGGCACGACGGTGACCGTCACGCACGTCGATCCGGCCGCCACGATTCGGTACACGCTCACCGGCGTCAACCCGACAGCTACTGATTCGATCTTTACGCCCGGACAGACGTTGCTGGTCGGCGACTTCACGCTTAAGGCCAAGGCGTTCAAGACCGGTGCGTTGGAGAGCACGGTCGCGGCCGCGACGTACGCATTGACGGAGCCGCTGACTGGCGGCGTGCTCGCGGCCGGCGGATCGCACACGCTGCTGTCCACACCCGGGGGCCTAGTGTACGGCTTTGGGCTGAACACGAGCGGCCAACTCGGCGACGGCACGAGCGCGAACCGGACCACGCCGAAGCTGGTGCACAAACTGACCGGCGTGACCGCGCTGGCCGCGGGACAGGCTCACACGCTTGGCGTGACCTGGGATGGGCGGCTCTTCGCGTGGGGCTCGAACGGGTCCGGACGACTCGGTGACGGCACGACGACAAACCGCACATCACCCGTTCACATCGCGACGCTCTCGAACGTGGTCGCGGTCGCGGCCGGGAACGGCCATAGCCTCGCGCTGACGTCGGACGGTCTGGTGTATGCGTGGGGTGTCGGGACGAACGGGCAGTTGGGTCTTGGCTGGACGGGCACCACCAGCACACCGATGCAAGTGAACCTCACGAACGTCGTGGCGATTGCCGCCGGCGGATCGCACAGCCTGGCCGTCACCGGCGACGGGCAGGTGTATGCCTGGGGTCTCAACTCCAGCTTTCAGCTCGGTGATGGCACGAACGTGCAGCAGACGTACCCAACCTTGATCGCGAGCCTGACCGATGTGGTCGCGATTGCCGCCGGCGGGTCGCACAGCCTTGCGCGGCTGCAGAACGGCGCGGTGTACGCGTGGGGCGCTGGCGGCAACGGCCAGCTGGGACTTGGCACGACGAACAACCGCAGCACGCCCCAGCTCATTCCCGGCCTGACAGCGGCTGACATCGTCGCCGGCACGGCGTACAGCGCCGCGGTGCGTGACGACGGCGCCACTGTGGCGTGGGGCGCGAACGCGTCAGGTCAACTTGGCGACACGACCACGACGCAGCGACTCACGCCGACGGTCGCGTCGGACGCCACAGCGATCGCCCTGCTCTCCGCCGGAGGGACACATGCCGCCGAGATCACGCCCGACGGCCATCTCTGGACGTGGGGCGCGGGCAGCGTTGGGCAGCTCGGTGACGGGACGACGACCGCGCGCCCGACGCCGATGGATGTCGCGACGTTCCCAGGCGTGTGGGGTGCGGCTGCCCCGGCACCGACCGTTAGTCCGTTGCCCGGCATGTATCACGACGTTCAGACGGTCACGGTTTCGGTCCCAATGCCGGAGGCAATCGTTCGCTACACGACGACGGGTGTCGCGCCCACTGAGAGCGACCCCGAAGTTCCCGCGAGCGGAGAGCTCACCGCGGATGCGACCACGACGCTCATCCTGCGCGCGTGGGTTCCGGGCCGCTCTCCGAGTCGCGCTGTGACTGCGAGCTATGTCCTGCAGCCCCTGCCGCCGACCATGAGTCCTGCGGGCGGGACCTTCTACGCGCCGCAGAGCGTAACGCTCACCACCGAGACGGCAGGGGCGGTCATCCGTTACACCACGGACGGTTCGGTTCCATCGGCATCCTCGTCGTTGTATACGGAGCCACTTGTTATCGATGCCACCGCAACGCTGACCGCCACGGCGTTCAGGGTTGGTTGGTCTGCGGGGATCCCAGGGAGCGCATACTTCAACATTGCGATCGCGCCGCCCTCATTCGCCCCGCCGCCAGGCACGTACGAGAGTCAAGTAGAGGTGTCACTCGCAGGGCCGAGTGGCGCGACGATTCGCTACACGATCGATGACACGAGTCCCACGTCGGAGTCCCCGCTGTATACAGCCGCGCTCCTTTTCGACAGGACAACGACCGTCAGGGCTCGGGCGTTCTCCAATGAGATGCCGAGCGACGAAGCGTGGGGTGTTTACACCGTTGCTGTCGCGGCGCCGACGATCGACCCACCAACGGGCACCTATCCAGAAGGCCAGCTGGTCACCGTCGTCTCGACAACACCCGGGACCACGATGCACTACACCACCAATGGTGCGGATCCCATGACTTCCGATCCGGTGATTGCGTCCGGCGGCACGCTGCTGATCGGGGCATACACGCTCAAAGTCGGGGCGTGGAAGGACGGCGCGGTTGCCAGCGCCGTTGCGACCGCGACCTACGCGATAGCAGCGCCGCCGACGATCACCGCGTCTGTCTCCCCTTTGCCAACCGCGTCTGGTTGGAACAACTCTGAGGTCACCGTGTCGTTTGCCTGCAGCCATCCCCAAGGGATTGCGAGTTGCTCAGGCCCGGTCACCCTGACTGAAGAAGGGATAGGTTTCATGGTCGTAGGTACGGCAACCGCTGCAGGGGGGCTACAGGCCACGTTGAGCGTCACGGTTAACATCGACAAGACACCGGGCACGGCCACGATCACAGCACCAGCCGACGGTTTGACGACGAGCGCAGCGACCGTCGAACTCACCGGACTAGTTGCGGACTCCCTGTCGGGCATTGTGGAGGCAACATGCAACGATGTGCCGGCGACGATCTCGGCGGGCGCCACGCAATGTGAAGTTGCGCTGACGCCGGGGCGCAACTCGGTCGTCCTTCATGCCCGCGATTCCGCAGGAAATGGGATCTCCTCCGGTGCCACGGTCATCCGAATGCGCCCGTCGACGTCGATGTCGCTGACGCCCGCCAGGCGGACGATGCTGATCGGCGAGTCCGCCGCATTCCAAGTCGTCGACCAGGATGGCATGCCAGTTACCGAGCCTGCCGTGTGGGCGAGCAGCGACACGGCCGTGGCGTCGGTCTCGGCGGGTGCGACGAGTTTCGTCACGGCCGAAGCCGCCGGAGAAGCCACCATCTCCGCGACAATCGGGTCATTCGTCGCCGAGGCATCTGTCACTGTCGTCGCAGGCGTCGCGCTTGCGGCCGGCGCAGAGCGCTGGATGGTCCTGCCTTCTCCTGGCCTCACGCCGGACGGCATCTTATACCCGAACCGAGTCAACCGCAGCGTGGCCGATCAGATTGCAATTGAGCATAGCGAGACCAATTACTTTGCGAAAGGCGTCACGGCTGACGGCGAAGTGCTGTGGTCCGAACAAACGCCTGGAGAGCCGCTTTTTGCCGACTCATTCGGCGGGATGGTGACCCTCGTTCACTCCGGCGGATTTCCCACCGGTCTGGCCAGAGTGGCGGCTCCGGCAGACTCGCTCCCGTGGCGTTACCAGAGCAGCGGTCGCATCTCTGCGACAGTAACCCAACGCGCTGACGGGAGTCACATATGGACACCGTTGGGAATAGCGCAGGCGCCGGACGGCACGATCTATGTTTTGGAATTCGATCCAGACAATCAAGCGGCTTATTCTCATACCTATAATGTCGACAGCATCGCCGTCATCGACGGGGGGACCGGCCAGCGCAGGGCGCGAATCCCCATCCCTATTTCGTTCTATGACGACACGGCCTGGACCGGTAACGGTGCGGGGCACCTTGAATGGGTCTCTGGAGTCGGCAACTTAGTCGTCGACAAGGAAGGACGTTTGCGTGTCCATGTCGCAACCCAACAAGAGACCCTGTCCGGTGGCGGCCAAAACACACCGCCATTCCAGCAGCGTTACCACGCTGTGAAGCTATTGACCGTTGCCCCCACTGGGGCCACCTCCTGGGACGTCCTGTGGCAGCACGGATACGAGGGAACGTATTACGCCTTGCAGCCGTTCGGCATGATTGGCCAAACCATTCCGGACGGGACCGGTGGCGCTGTCGTCAGTTGGGGACGTTCTTACCCGAATGGCATCGGCAACCTTTACACGGATGAGTGGCAGCTGACCCGGGTCGGCCAAGGGGCCACGCTCGAGCTGCAATCCAGCGCTCCCACTAACACACCGATTGCGTCGGTCAGTGATAGCACGATCTTCACGGCCGAACATCTCCCTCGCGCGATTGATATCTCCAGCGGGGCAACGAAATGGACGTCTCCTGCCAGCGGTGCACCTGTGGCATTACTCGCGGATGGCGGCATTGCTGTACACGAAGCTGGAACCGGAGTACTAACCGTGGTCGACGGCAATGGCGCCGTCTCTGAAACAGCCACCGTTCCGCTTCTGAACCCGGCTAGCGCTGTAGAGAATGGTCTGTGGATCGGCCGAGGTGGTGCGGGAGCAGGCATCAGAGCGGTTGAAGGCCCATCAATCGATGAGGCCCTGTTCTCATTCAACGCCGCCCTTTACAGCGGGGCGCCTAAAGGGAATCCCGCGGGCCAAAGTGCTCCGCGGGTACTGCCGGAGTTCGGCATCTTCGCGAAGGGGCACTCGATAGGTCCCTATCGCCATGTTGCCATTCGCATTGTCCCGCAGAACCAATCCTACTGGCTTCAGCGTGATGCGCAGCTTCCTCTTGACCAACGTCTGTTCAGGAACGAGGATGGTCGTGGCAATCGATTCATGACGCTGGGCGCCGGTCCCGTACCTGAGACTGGTTGCAGCGGAACTCTGACTAGCACTCCGAATCGAACGCGTGACCTCTTTGCTACGCACAAAGACCTGGAGAAACTGTTGTACCCGCCAGTGAATGAGGATGCGATCATCCAACAGTTGATTGAGAGGGACGCCAACTACCCAGATGACTTACCCTATTGGTGTTTCCCTGAGAATGATCCTGGCTACTACAATTCGAATGGCTACGCACATGGCCTTCTCAACGCGGTCGATTTGCCAGAGCCTAGCTTCCCTTTTAGGCGCTGGATCCAATATCCTGGCTGGCCGACGCCGGTGCCTGTTATCAAATTTGCACCTCATCCGTAACGTTGAGTGTCAGGGCCTGGTCCCAATCGAGCACACAATCGGGTTAAGGTCTCAACAGGCCAAGCAACATGGTGGGGCGGAATTCAAGGATCTAGATGCCAATCCTTCAAGCAGTACTACTTCCGTTTCTGTTACAAACAGGGCTTGTTGTGCTGTTTCAGCAATATGAACTGTGGTCTAATGACCCGATTTGGTGGGATTGGCTACCAATGGCGGTGAGCACGATTGTGGGATTCTTGCCGCTCGGACGCAAGTACCGACGATATGCGCTCTTGATCGGAATTGTTTACATACCGATGATGGCGAGTGCATTGACGTTTTTTACAGTGCTGCTCATTGGTCATGTTTACGGGGATTGGCTCTGATCCGCCTTCTCCCAGCGTTGATCTACGGTGCGTCGCGATGAACTTGAGGCATGCTAAACCCCGTGGTGCCGCCCCTACGAGGCGGTCGTGCGCTTTCGCGAAGCCGGCCCCATCGCATGGTGTGTCACGCCGCGACGTGCTCGAGGACTGTCGCGGAGCGTTGATCGGACGACCACAATCAGTCGACGATCCATTTCAGGGTCGAATCGAAATCCGAAACTTGTGGCCGAGATTGCCGTATTGGCTCGTGAGTACTTGCTGCGTGGCCTTCGTGATCCACGTTTCGACGCTGCGACTGTTCGAAGGGATCCCGCAAAGGCGAGGGCGTTGAAGGCGCCCGGTCCCTGAGCGTCGCCTCGCCCATGGCGTTCACCTCGGTCCAAGTCAGACCGGCCTCCGTGCCGTGCCGGCTTCGGGAGGAAACGCATAGCATCCCTGCCGACGAAACGACGGCGGCTATGCGCTCGTCGTGCTCGTCCCTGAGCACGTCGCGAATGGCAGCTCGCACGTCAAGTGGAGTTGTCAAGACGGTCGTCTTCATGGTGGGTATCGTACGTCCCAGACGACCGAGAAGAACATTTTGTGTCCTCCGCGGACCATGGGATTCGATCGAATGGAACCGGCGCAAAACCAGCGCCAGCTCTACAGTATAGAAATAGGTCCGGGGAAATTTGCACGATGCCTGGCGACGATGGTCGGGGTCTGCGTCCGGGACTTTAGCGGGAACTCGGTTCTGCGGCTGGGACGCCCGGTCTCTGCCCCACGAGTCCACCGATTTCGCCGGGGGCCGATTTGTGTGTGGACACGCGAAGCAATCATGCGGCTCACGGAATCTGAGCTTCGAACAGAGAGCTTTATCCCTTGTCACCGCATGGGCTAACGCGATGTTCAGCACCATCATGGTGGCACTCTCGAGCAAGGGAAGGACATCGTGATGTGGAGGCCTGACTCGAGGGGCCAGCACACGAATTTCGCGGTGGTCGCCAAGCCGACCGTATAACGGGGAAACTATTGTCAGCGGGAGCGGCGCAGGAACGATCTTCGTTCAGGTGCAGCAATGCTTTGGAGCACCCTACCTCGATCCGATTGACGACACACACCGTAAGGGTGCACGTGTGCTCATCGTCTCCTCTCAGGAAATCAACAACGAAACCGCGGCTTCCGCGTCCCAGAACCACCCCGTTTCGGGACAAGCGGTCTGGCTCTGAATCGGCCCTAGATTGGCTCTCATTTAGACGGTCTCCCCGGCACCCTTTCGGGACGGCTGTTGCTCTGAGGGGGCAACTCACCTTCGCTGCCGAAACATCCGTGCCGGCGACCCGCGCCCGGCCAGAGCTGCCCGGTTTAGCTGTAGGTTCCTAGCGGCAGTCGGAATCGCGGAAGAGCCGCCGACGCGGTTACGCTTCATCGGCAACGACTTGAACGCCCGCTACGGCAGCGGTTCACGCGAGGCGCGGGTTGACAATGGCGCTGTTATCGGTCGCCGCCAATCCATTTGCGAACTGCTTGCCGAGGCGGCGACTCGCGTCGCCATCGAACTCGCGCCGTTCGCTCGTGCGATCCGGGATTGCTTGCTAGAAGTTTTATCTCGCAAGCTGAGGACAATCAGCGCGAGGAGAACTTTATGCGCCGCACTGCCCGCGGATGTGGCAACGGGATCAACGAGCATACGGCTTGCGGTCTTTGCGGTCGTCTGGGTGGTGACAGGGGACCGGCGTTCACGGTAGGGACAGGATGTGACAGGCGTGTGTTGCGCTGCCACCCGGACTGACGGACCGAGACGTGGATATTCTGGCGGAAATGGGCGAGGGCACCGCTGACCCGCCATATCTCGTCGATTTCCGAGCCTGCGGTGACGGCAAGACGGCTGGGTCATGCCGAGTAGATTGGGCAAGATTTGAGGGTATCGAGTTCTATTCCGAGACGAATACAGTTTGCACGCGCTTCAAGAATTGGAGTCACGACCGAGTTCGGACCGGACGCATAGTTGCCATTGAGCGTCGGTGAGGTGGCACCGTCGAGAATCGGATCAGGTCGTCGTGACGGTGCCTTAGCTGGCCGAGATCCTACGAGCTGGCCGTCTTGCGGCGGCGCGCACGCCGAACAACCTGGCGCGCCGCCTGCTTCTCGCCGCGCGCCGACAGGACGTCCAGGCCCACCTTCCAGAGTTCGATCGCTGCCTCCCGGCGGGCCTGCCCGCGCATCATGGCCCTTGCGTCGATGTCGCGGACGAGGGTCATCGGAACGGCCGGCACTGAGACGGTGACGGTCTTCCGCGGCCGTGGCGGGTACGGCGGCCTGCGCACGCTCGCAGGCGCGAGCCACCTTGACCGGCCGCGCGAGAATCCCGCTGATGACGGATGGTGAGACGTCGTGCTTCGGCGGCAAGGATGCTGATGTCGCGAGTGTCGCGGCAGTCTTGGAGCAGGTCGCGACGAGACACCTTCCGTCGCAGGGCCGTCGGCCGTGTGTCGAGCACGCGCACGACGTCCTCGAAGTGACGGAGGACGAGCGGCCAAGACTCTTCGAGCGTTTGGGCCATTCGGCGGATGGTAGATCCAGAGCACAGCCAGGTCCAGATCCGCGATCAACGTGCCTCTGCGATGCCGAACAGCCACATGAGGGCGCGCGGGCCGAGCACGAAAATGGCGATGACGCATAGCACCACGAACACCAATGCGAGGCGTGAAGTTCGACGTTGGCTCACGGCGTCCACCCGCGCTCTTGAAACTCGACGCGTTTCGGCTCGGCCACCTCGCCCAATACAGTGCCGCGTCCAGGTCGAAAAGCTTCCGACCATACCAGCTCGCCGTCGACGAGGAAGCGTAGCTCTTGGCCGTGCGGGTGAGCAGGGACGCGCGCCTCTGCTGTCCGTCCCGTCTTGCGAAGCGTCCACAGCACGTGCTCGACGCGCGCCGGCTCTGATCCTCTGGGCGCCGGCACGTGCGCGCTGTCCCACCAGTCAGACGACGCCATCGGCTACGTCTTTGTCGCTCATCGTGTCGAGTCCCTATTGCTTGATCACGAGCACATTTACGGCGCCTGCGATCGTCAAGCCTGTATTGCATATGGCCCAGTACGAGGAGCCGCCGCTCAAGCCACCATATTTCACCGACAAGCCGGTCCCGCTGGACTGCGAGGTTACAAACAGCAACGCGTAGGGATCGCCGTTGGTCAAAAGATGGTCAATCTGCGTACAGACGCTATTTCCTCCTCCTGCTCCTCCCAGAAACGGGCCAGGGAGCGAGAAGGCCGCGCGCACCTCACCCGCTACCTTGATGGTGCCGTTGTTGATCTCGAGCGCGGTGCCTCCGGCGGTGTGCACCGCCTGGACCCCAATGCTTCCGGCGCCTGCGACCGCATAGCCTTGCACGCCGACACCCGTTTGCGCACCACCCGCGACGCCGAAGCCCGTGGCCGACAACCCGTACACGCCCACATTGGCACCACTGTCTCCACGCACACCAGCGGGCGCAGCCGACTCCAGAGGAGCAATAGGCGCGCCGAACCGCCCATACACGCCCGCCGCGTCGTTCGCGGTGCCAGTGTCGCTCGTCACGGTCACGGATAGACCGCGGTCCGACGCGCCAGTGGGCTGCGTCAACACCGATCCATAGCTCACTGGGCCGACGACGGGCCGAAGCGGACCGCCAACTCCAGCGCCTGGTGTAAACAGCCACATGCCGCTACGCCCAACGGTGTCATGCCAGGTGCCATTGAAGCCCGCAGTGAGCACGATCGTCGCGTCGAGATGTAAGACGGCCGCACCGGGTGAGACGATCGTCACTCCCACCCCAATCGAGCCATCGGCGTTGGGAAAGGCCATCCCGATGACGGAGGCCGGTGTCGGTGCGCCGCAGTGATCGTCGGTCCCTTCGAGCCGATAACCGGCGCCGGTGAGGCTGATGGCGAGCGTGAGGACGTTGCAGAACGGTTGCGTCTGCCAGCGAAGGGTCGTAATCGGCTGTGCGGCCAGCACCGTCGGCGGCAGCAACGCGAACCCCGCCATCAACGCGACGTACCGACACGCCCGACGTACGATCATAGTTCGCAGCATGGGATCTCCTCGCGCACGCGTCGGACCGCGTTGTTCGGTTGCCACCAGAGGGACGCCGCCGCTCTCGTCTTGCCAGCCATCAGGTGTCGCTCTGGCTCGGATGGCGACACGCTCGATCGGGGATTGCCACGCCGATCGCTAGGTTGGCTCGAGCGCTAGATCCTACGCAACGGAGCGGCTGCGGGCTGTTCGATAGCGCACAGGGCGGTGGCAGTGCTTGCCGAAGTTCGAGCAGACCATGCCGCCGATCCCTCTTGAACGACCGCAAGATCGCGAGCCTCGCGCCTGGGCCCCGACAGGTCGACTACTTCGACCGTGCCCTCCCTGGCTTCGGTGGTGCTGGGATCGTCCCGGTGTCCACCAGCTCGCCCTGCAGACATCCTCTCCACCAACAAGTCCTCGGCAAGCACTGAGGCGATCCCCCCGTTAAGCGCTGACGCCGTGAGCCGGCGGACCGCTTGGTTGCACATTCCTGAACATGGGGAAGACGCCTTTCATGAACGTGCGACTGCTGTTCGCGGTCACGGTGCTGTCATTCGTCTCGTCCGCAGTCGCGGCTGGTCAGGGAACCGGCCTCAGCGTCAGTGTCCAGGGAGCGATCGGCTCGCACATCGGCGATGGCGGCGACGCCCAGTCGCTCTCGCTCGGTGTCTCGTTCGGCGAGCGCTTCGGTGTCGTGGTCAACGCGGAGCGCAGCTACGTGCCGACGGAAGTGACGTTCTTCGACGCCGGCTATTCGGCGAGCCGCGGCGCCACCACCAGGTTCATTAGCGGCGAGTTTCGCTACGTGCCCGTCACCTACAAGCGCATCTCGCCATACGTGATCGCCGGCGTCGGCCGCGGGGTGTCGCGCCCACACGTGAACGAGTTCTTCCCCAACCGCGTCACGCATAAGGTCACGCTGCAGTTCCCCGGCTTTGGCGTCCGCGTGCTGGTGACCGAACACCTGAGTGCGTTCGCGGACATCCGGTTCATGTTCCAAAGCCGACGCGGGGAGCCGGACGCAGGCGGGTTCGGGCCCGTCCGCGGCGGCCTCGCATGGCGATTCTGACCCGGTCGATGACCGAGGACAGCCAGCGCTGCCTATGTCCGCCTGGTCGACGGCATGGCAGTCGCCTGGCACGACCGCGCGCACTTCCTCGCCGTGTCCGCGCGGGTGATGCGCCGCATTCTCGTGGACCACGCGCGCGCGCTACTCGAATAGGTAGATGACGTGTCCGCGCCGGAGGGCTACACTCGCTGCGCGGTCAGACCAGACATCATGCAAAACGTCGTCGGGGTGGCAATCGTCGAAGACCAGCGGGAGATCCGCGAGGGTTTTCGCTTCTTCATCGACAACACCCCCGGTTTCCGCTGCAGCGGCAGCTTCGGGTCCATGGAAGACGCCCTTCCTGCCGTGACGCCGGCCACCACGCAGATCGTCGTGATGGATCTGGAGCTTCCAGGGATGTCGGGCATCGAAGGCATCCGGGTGCTCAAAACCCGCCATCCGGCGCTGAAGCTCGTGGCCCTAACGATCTATGAGGACGATGACCGGATTTTCGACGCGCTGTGTGCGGGCGCGTCCGGATATCTGCTCAAGAAGACGCCGCCGGCGCGGCTCTGGGAATGTCTGGAAGAAGTGATGAGCGGTGGCGCGCCGATGTCGCCCGAGGTGGCGAGCCGCGTCGTGGCGCTGTTCCGCGAGTTCCGACCGCCGTCGCTGACCGCGTACCAGCTTTCCCCACATGAAATGCGGCTACTGAGACTCCTGATCGACGGACATGGCTACAAGAGCGCTGCGGCCGCTCTTGGCAGCAGCGTCAACACCGTCGCCTTTCACATCAAGAGCATCTACGCCAAGCTCCAGGTGCATTCCAAGTCCGAAGCTGTCGCCAAGGCGCTTCGACATCGCATCGTACGCTAGCCCGCTTGCATCCCACGCTCCTACCTGATTAGGGGATTCCGCAGCACGCGCGTCCGCGTTCAGATCGGACCTCGCCATGCTCCCGGCGCAGTGGTTCAACCATCGCGCTCAGCGATCCCTGGGCGCCACGGTCAGGAGGTCTGATGTATGACGGGCTCTAACCTCAACGAGATGTCCATGCGTCCTCGCTCGTGGCTTCGCTCCTCGCTCGCCTCGATGTCCGTCTTTGTCTCGACCGCGTCCATCCTGTTCGCGTTGCCCCTCGGAGCCTCGTTGGACGTCTACGACGTTCAGACCAACAGCGACAACTCGCCGGCAACAACACGTAACGAGCTCATGCACGCGTCCGAACAGTGGCACGATCTCGCCGTACTGTCGGGTGGCGTTGCCGACGAAGATTGGTATCGCATCGGCCAACGCCCGTACTCGTCATACGAGGTCGCGGTCGATGCCGTATCCGGCGACATCCCGGGCAGACCGTTCCACATTGCGCGAGTCGCCGCCGACGGCACAACGGTGCTGCAGACAGCCTCTCTGACCGGCGGGTTGACGAACCGCAGTCTGCGGTTTGTCAACGCCACGGCAAGCGCCATCACCGACCAGTACATAGTCGTCAGAGGCGCAGCCTGTGGCGTGAACTGCGGCAGCGATGACGTGTATCGCATCAGGGCCTCGGAGACGACGGCCTCGATCCCGCGCTTCAACAATTCGGGTACCCAGGTGACGGTCCTGGTGATCCAAAACCCGGCGGACTACGCCATCACAGGAGCAGTGCACTTCTGGGATGCGGCGGGCTCGCTCCTGACGTCAAGCGGAT
>DAINCF010000183.1:0-12809 GCA_036732565.1 Vicinamibacterales bacterium | reverse complement strand
GGAAGCGGTCCTCCGTCGCGCCGCCGTCGTGACGGTGCCGCGCGCGGCGATCCACGCGCGGCTCACGGGACTCCCGCCGGGCGTGACCGTCGAGCGCCGTGAGATTCGGATCACGTTCGACACGTCGACGGAGGCGGGGGCGCGCGTCGTTGCGTTGTTGGAGGCGTTGACGGCCGATTGGGGACAGTTCCAGGCCTTCGTCGATCAGCGCGCCTGAGCCGGCGCGATCGGCGAGGCGTCGGCGCAGACCTCTGCGCGACGATCGCCGGCGTCGGTTGTCCGTGGAGTCGGAGAGGCGCTGGTCTCTCGCTCGCGGCGGCGGCCGTCAGCGACGAGCGGGGTGGCCGAGTTCCGCTGAGGCCCACTGGGTGCCACGCGCGTGACCATCGGGTACGACAAGTGACGCCGTGCCGGCGTTGCGCGAGCTCGTGTTGTCGTGCGTCACGGGGCGCTGTGCGTAGATTCACTCGATGCCGGTGAAACGGACGGCCGAAGAGAGTGTCGGTGCTGGTCAGAACGTGTCGTCACGGGGGGTGCTTTCTGGCGGTTGGTGAGGCGTGTGGCCACGGGTCGCGGCCCGCGACGAAGTGCTGAAGGGCGCTGGCGGGGAGCGCCTCCGTGCTGAGCAGAACGGGATGCTCCGCATGTGTGAGCTGCGCGGTCCAGTAGACCTCGTCCTCTGTCACTGAGAGTGCATGCGTGTCGGTGTCGGCGTCACCGTACTCGCGCGGCCATCGTGGAATCAGCGTGTCGGAGTCGGTCGGCGTTGATGCGAGCCGCTCGTCATCGAGTCCGTAGTAGTCGCCGTGATGGCACCAGTACGAAGACGTGTGGAGAGCACGGTCCATTGCTCGATCGTCGCGAAGCTGACGGATGCGATCGAGGAGGATGACCGCGAACGCCGTGGTCAGTTCGATCGCGAAGCACTCGCAGCCGTCAACGTCTCGGCCGCCGTACACGTACAGCACGAGGTGTCGTCGGCCGTCATGGTCCACACACCAATTCGCCATAACAGGGTCTCCAGGATGGGAGGGGGTGTTCCCTCATGACCGAGGGAACACCCCCGTCAGCAGGGAGTGTCGGCGATGTGTGAGATGGCGTACGCGTGCGTGGGCGACGGCTGAGGCCGATGCGACGTCGGTCCGAAGGCGTCGGGGTGGGTGTGAGGCGGATCGTTCAGGACAGTGATGGCGGCCCTCGGCGAATGTGGGCCGCCGGTTCGCGTGGCGCGCGCGCGAAGGTCGATCGCCTTGCACAGGGGCCCGGCTGACGGGGGCGTGCTGCCGTGCGTCGTGCGTTCCGGTGACTCAGTCCCCTTTGAGCGCGTCGACCGGCGTCATGTGGAGAAGTCGTCGTATGGGTGCGAGCGACACGAGCATGAACCCTAAAAGGACGCATGTCAGTGACAGGATCGCCGCGACGGGTTCCCAGCCGATCGGGCCGACGAGGGTGGCGCCGAGGAGGTGACCGGCCCCGACGCCGACGCCCAGCCCCACCGTCATGGCTCCCGCGACCACGAACAGGAGTGGCACGAAGGCGTACGCGAGGACGCGCGCGTGGTGCGCCCCAAGGGCCCGGAGGATGGCGGTCGGTCGCCGTTGGGTACGAACGAGATGGCTGACGTGCCCTCCTAACGCCAGCAAGCCCGTGAGCCACGCGGCGGCGGCCAGTAGGCCCATAAACACGGCGCGGGAGCGTTCGAGGGCGGTCATCGACCACACAACGTCGGCATACCGGCGCACATTCAGCACCTTGGTCTGTGCGTGGAGTGCGCGCAGCACCGCCGAGACATCCGCGATCGTTTGTGCCTGGAGGGAGTCCTGAGAGCGGATCAGAAACGTCTCACCGGCCTCGAGAAAATAGACCTGCGGGGCCGGAGGCACGCGCAGGTCACGCTCGTGGAGATCGCCGACGATGCCGATCACGGTGTGCGGCGCGTCTCGGACCCAGACCCGTTCATGCAGGAGGTCGCGTCCGCGGCCGAGGACGCGGGCGAGGTGCTCATTGATGATGACGGCCGGCGTGTCCCAATCCGTGCTCAGGAATTCGCGTCCGCGTCGGAGCGGGATGCGGAGCACGCGAAAGAAGCGTGGCTCGACGTCGTAGTCTTGGGCGAGCACGGGCGGCCGATCGCGATCCTCGGTGCGGAGTTCCACGAGTGATCGCCAGCCCCCAAGGGGACCGGAGTGATTGATGAGCGTGGCGCTTTCCACGGTCGGCAGTGCACGGATGCGCATTAACGCGGTGGTATAGAAGGTGCGTGTGGCCGCCGAATCCCGGTGTTCATCGAACGGCAGCAGCGCGGTCAGGGTGGCGAGCCGCGTGGGGTCGAAGCCGGGCGATGTCCCATACACACGACCAAAGTCGAGCGCCAAGAGCATGGCGACGTAGCCGAAGGCGGTGGTCAGCGCAAGCGCGGTCGCGAGCGAGAGGCGCAGGCCCGCGGAGACCCGTGGCGGTCGACTGCGCACGGAGAGGCCGGCGGCCGTGCCCGTGTGCTGGCGTCCGTCGCGCGTGACGTGGCACACGATCAGCCACATCACCCCAGCGCCACACGCGGCCAGCGCGGTCGCGAGGCCGAGGCCGAGTGGGCCCACGGCCACATGGCGACCGTCGGCGAACGGGAGCGTGCGCACCATGAGCGGCAGCCACCAGACGGTGAGGAGGAGCGCGGCCGCTAGGCCGGCGAGTGCGAGGAGTGTCGTCTGCACCAGATGGCGGCGCACCAGATCCCAGGTCGAGGCGCCCAAGGCGGCTCGGACCGCGTCTTCGTGTCGCGCCCCGACCGCCCGTGCGGCGAGCAGGGTCCCCGCGGCGATCCACCCGATCAGCAGGAGCCCGAGCGAGGTGAGGAGGAGAATCGTGACGGCTTCGCTGCCGTCAGGCACGAGGGCGTCGGCGAGCGGACGGACGATGACGCGAACCGAGTCCGCCGTGGAGGGCTCACGCTGGAGCGCCCGCGCGACCTGCGCCGCGGCCGCCGCGTGGGTCGCGGATCTGCGGAGCTGCGCCCAGACTTGGAACGTCGTGAAGGTGATCGCCGACCCCCGCGCGGGCAGGGGGGTCATCCAGACGTCGACCTCGACATGGCCGGGCTGCTGGAACGTGGCCGGGGCGATGCCGATCACGCGGACGGGTCGCTCGACGGGACGCATCGTCGTCGGATCGATCTCTTTCTTGATGAGGGCGACTCCGTGCAGCGCTTGCCCCCGGAACTGCTCTCGCCAGAAGCGATCGCTGACCACGGCTGCGCGCGCGTCAGCGGAGGGCTGAAAGTCTTGTGCGGCGGTGCCCGGGGCCATGCTGACGAGCGTCCAGAAGCCGGGGGTGACCTCCGCGCAGGTGGTGCGGATTTGTCGATCGCGGTCGAATAACAGGCAGCCGCTCGTCATGATGCCCGTGATGGACTCGAGCGTGGGCACCTGTTGGCGGAGACGATCGAGATCAGAGAACGTGAGGACCCGAGGCGTCCCATCCTGATCTTGGATGCCGATGTGCACGAGGTCTGGTGTGGGGATGCCGCGAAGCGGGCGGAAACGGAGCGCATCCGCGACACAAAAGAGTGTCAGGGTGGCGGCCAGGCCCACACCGAGAATGAGGAGCAGCGCGCCATACAGTGGCCAGTGCGTGAGAAACCCTCGAAGGGCGAGACGAAGCTCAGCGAGCATCATACAGTTTGGTCTTCTTCACATCAGGCGAGGCGTTGGTACGGCGAGCTGCACGGATTCGTCCTGGGCTGTCGACGGTCAGAACCACTCACGTGCGGTGGGCGCGATGGGGAACGCTGCGGCTCGTCGAGACAAGGCGGCGTATCGGAACCCTCGGAGGCCCACCTGTGACAGGGCCGGTGTCTGTCACCAGCCGATTCAGCACACGACGCACGTGACGATCGCGGCGCAGGTTCCGGGAGAGCCGGTACAGCTTCCGAGCGAATAGCATCCGTACCCAAGGGCGCCGCAGCTGTTGGCCGCGTTGTCTCGACACCACTGATCGCAACCGGCCGCGTAGCCGGTTGGTTGCCATAGCGACACGGTGACCACCGCGAGTGTGAGAAGGCGCAGAGGACGGAGGAGTGTGCGTGACATGGAAGAACCTCCTGCATGAACGCCGGCTGGGGGACGGCCGCGGTCGGGTGCGCATGAACGAACGTGTCCAGGGACGTGCGCAGGGTCCACTGGTGATCCTTATGTGGGTGACATTGTAAAACTTGGTGGTCGTCAGGTAGAGGATGTGTACCAGGTTGTTCACTGAGGCGAGAAGATCCGCTGGTCTGACGGACCGTTCATCAGTCCGCCCGCGACGGTATTCCGCTCGAGGTCGCGTTCCAGCGCGACACGAAGCACGATTCTCATCTGATCGAACGTTCAAGCTGAGCGCGGGTGGGGGCCAAGTCTTGATGGAAGGATTGAAAGAGTTCAAGGAGTCTGCTGGCGTTCGGAACGGAGGCCCGCATGCGAGTTCTCGATGTGGTTGGCGGTGCCAGACCAATCGTACGTCTCATCGTGGCCTGCGCCTCTGTGTTGGTGCTCTGCGAGTCGCAAGCATTTGGTCAGCCGTGTCGCAGCATCAGTAGCGACGAACACGTCACCAGGGCGGGCGTCATCAGAAGTGACGGCAAGATCAATTTAACGTACAAGGCGACCGGCGGCAGTGAGGCGACGTTGGCAGCGATTCAGGCCGCCGCTGACGAATGGAATGCTCACAGCTCGTCGTCCAAGGTGGTGCTGCAACATTGTCCCTGGTGTGGGGTTCCTGATCTCGAACTCGTGCCGAGCAACAATCCCGATCACACGAGCGCGTGCGCGTCGTATCGCGGATCGACGTCGCGAGTCTTCTTCAGTCCCGCCCTTCAGGAGGTCGCGGCCTCCAATCCAGCCGGGGCGACGATTGTCTTTGGGCACGAGATGGGGGCACTTCCTGGGGCTGGACGAAGGGGGATTCGCCGATGCGTCGATTATGCGTAGCCCGTGGACGGTGAATTCCTGTGCGGATGCCGTCGCGGCCGTGGGGGAGATTCACGTCACCGCCGCCGACGCACGCACGGCCGATGAATGCACGAGTGCCGCGAGGCAGGTGGAACTGCCGAGCATTCCTGCGGACGTGTTCGTTGACGATCCTCACGTAGAGGGGGGCCCCTCTTCATGTACAGAACACTGGCTGGTGACGACGTATTGGGCTTGCTATACTAGCCGCCCCTGCGACTTTATCCGTGAAGAATGGGATTATCGTGGTACTGAATGCCGTGAACAACGGACGGTTGCCAGCCCTAAGATGACAACCAACGCTTCCGTGCCGGCACCTCGAACATCGCGATAGGAAAGAGGTGATGGATCATGACGCGTAGCTGTGTGAAAGCCGTTGTGTCGATCGTCGTCCTCCAAGCGGTGACCCTGGTCGCGGGGCAGAGCCAGCCGTCCCCCAACGTCGAGCGCGAGCAGGCGTTACGCCGCCTGATGGTGGCCCGCACGGATTCGTTGCACGAGGCTGCTCGCCTCTCAGGCGGCCGTGTCGTGCGAACGATGCCAAAGCCTCATTGGGTCGCGACCCCAGATGTCCTGGCTTTGGCCGAGACTAGCGCCGCCGTTGTGATCGGGCATCCGATGGCCGGCGTGCCTCAACTGTCGGCAAACGGTGATCTGATCTACACGCACTATCAGGTGTTGGTTGATGACGTGCTCAAAGGTGGCATCGCATCCAGTGAGACGGTGACCGTGCGCGTGCTCGGCGGCACGTTGCAGTTTGCGGATGGCCTCGTGGCGAGTGTGCTGACTCCAGGTTTTGAGGGGCTGAAGGCTGGAGGGCGCTATGTCTTCTTCTTGGAAGTGTTGGACGACGGGCATGCGACTGCGGCGCGGCCGTTGCCACAGAGGCCCGTGTTCGGCCTTCTGCACGGCGTTCAAGGGGTGTTTGACATTTCGAGTGGAGCGGTCAAGTCGGGAGCGCAAGCCATTGAAGCGGTACGACGGCGGCACGACGGGAAACCGAGCGACCGGTTTCTGACCGAAGTACGTCAGGCCGTGCGTTGATGCGCGATGATGGAAAATATCCGAACGGAGAAGTCGCTGCGGCGCGCTGACGGATCGGTCGCTCAGGACAGGCCGCCAGTCGGACGCGGGGGCGGTTACACGCTGCGGTAAAGGTCTGTGACGTCGTGTGCGCCTGTTCGAAGGCGCGCGGCAGCCACTGTCGCTTTCGGCACGTGCGGTCGTACGGCGTCGCTCGGCGAGTTGATGTCGACGCTGAGCATCGCCCAGTCGGCAGGCCGCGCATCTGGCGGATCTGCAAGGCTTCTTCTGGCGCGCAGTGAGGTGCGGCGCTCTCCCATCCGGCGCAACGACAGCCGATCGGACGCTAACTCCAAAGAAAAACCAGCACTGGCGCATCGACCTCGATGCGCCATACCTCCAGGGGTGTGGCGGTGCTGCGGTTGAACCTCGTTAGACGAAGACGTTCGATGATGGCCTGCCCACAGGGCGGTCACGGGACGCGCCGAGTGGCGGACACGGTGCGAGTGGTCAGCGATCCCGTGGTCTCTCCCGAAGGAAGACAATCGTCTGATGAGACCGCCGACACGACGGTCACATCAATTGGGCGTGTCCGTGTGGGTCGGGCTACGGGCGATGCAGACGGATAGGCGAATGTCCTCAGACACGTCAATCGAACAACCACGTCATCAGCGGTGTGGCATGCGCGAGGCCCAGGACCGCGGCCATGCCGCCGGTGCCGACATACAGATGCCAGGATCGCAGCCCTGCTCTGTGCAAGCCGACGCGCACACGGGTCAGGCACCCGCCGATGAGCAGCGCTCCCAGCGTCGCGAGGCCGCCGACGTAGAGGATCGGCAGGGTGGCGATCAGCAGCGGCTGTAGGAGGCCGAGGTCTTTCGGGTCGGGCTGATACGGCGTGGGCCAGGTACCGGTGGTCTGGCGGGCGAGCCCCAAGAGGATCGCGAAGCCCGCCAACCAGGCCAGCGGCGCGAGCGCCGCGACCGAAAAGATCCAGCCGGCCGCGGGCGCGGCGCGAGCGGCCTCTCGCGAGCGGGCAGTCATCGTAGTGACATCCTATTGGCGTAACGGTTCGCGGGGCCAGCCGCGCTCGTCCCCATTGAAATCTGCCAATCGACAGACGCCGGCGACAAACGAGGCCGCATAGTTGCAGCAGCAGCCGCCAAGTGCCGGATAGTCCGTGCAGTGGTCGGGTATCTTGATGGCCGTCAGCGGGGGCCAGAACTGGTTGTAGCGGGCGTCGGCGTCCTGACTCGGCGCGCGTGCCCACACGAGCGTATTCGAGGCTTCGGGCAGGACCGAGTGGCCGCCAGCCCTCGGGTCGGTGATCACCGTCCACTCAATCCAGCCCGGGCCGAGTGGCGTACGAATGCACGTCGTGGCCGTCTGCGCCGGCTCATTCGGTCCAGATCCGTAGGTCACGGCGATACCCTCGTCACTCCACTGCGTGCGGTCCACGCGCGCGTAGTCCACGATGAGATACGTGGCGGTCACGCGAAGGGTGGCGCGCTCACCGATCATAGCGCCGCGGGCTGGCGAGATGTCCAGCAGTGGATCGGACGAGTTAGGACTAGCATCCGCCCCAACCAGACGGCGCGCCTCTCGCAAGTGGTCGGCGGTGACGGTGGCGACACGAATGCTGCGCCGGAGGGGCTGTCCATTCACCACGACGGCGAGATCGCCGTCGTCGCCGGGACGGGTGGCGCGCAAGGCGGGCACGAGGACGAACGGGTCGCGGATCGGACGCGTCGCGTGACGCCCCTCGTGATCGGCGAGCGTCGCGCCACCCGTGATCGCATAGGAGACGATCGTGTCGTCGCCCACGGGTCGCCGGAGGAGTGGCTGCGCGGGCATCTCGGTGCCCTCTTGAATGAGAATGACCACCGGCAGCGTGGCGGGGCTGGTGACGGCTCGGTCCTGGGCGAGCACGGGGACGGCGAACAACGCGGCGCCTATCGCCATGCACAGGGGCCGGGGAGCGCATCGGTCCATCAGACGTCCCTCCTTTGTGGGTGAGCGATCTCTCGATGACATCGACCGTGCGTGACACGGTACGCGGGCAGCGGTGGATCGATCGGTGATAACACGAGTCTAACTTGCGCTGGCGAGCCATTCCGACTGCGCAGGTCACTGTTCATCGACGTGAGAACCCGCTGCCGATGTTCTAGTGATGCCGGCGCGATCGGCTAGGCGCGGGCGTAGATCTCTGCGCGACGATCGCCTGCGTTGGTTGTCAATGGAGCCGGAGATGCGCAGGTCTCTCGCTCGTGTCGTGGACGTCGAACGTCGCTTGTGCGAGCGCGAGCAGCAGGGTCCCCGCGCACAGCGGGACGGCGAACATCCAGCAGCGAACGCGGAACGTGTCGGCCAGGCCGACCGCGAGAATCAGGAGCGGCCAGAGATTCAGGATGTCAAAGTCGTTGAGCGTGGCGCCGAGCAAGGTGTGGTCGGTGGGAACGGGCATGAACGGCAACAGTTGCGGCACGCTGCCGCTGACGTACAGCGATCCCGTCACGTACGTGAGCAAGAGCAAGAGCATCTTGCCGACCAGCCAGGCTGGTGCGGCGTGGCTCACCAGCGACAGGTAGTGTCGATAGGTGAGATCGCGGCGCAGAAAGAGGGTGGTCAATGCGAGATGACAACATCCGGCGATCACGAGGGTGAAGATGAAGGGCTGCACACCAGCTTGCACGGCGCGTCGAGTCGGCGTCACACGACCGCGTTCCAGACGTTCACGGACCTGCTGAAACTGCTGATCGGTGAGCCGCTGTTCGACGGAGCGCAGGATCGCGTGGTGTTGCGCGGTGCTGATCGATTGCCCGACGTCACTGGTCCATAGCATCCACGTACAGAGCGCGTGCAGCAGAGACGCGAGCACGAGCACGTCGAGCCACGGTGCGCGGGGGCGTAATTGGGCGAACAGGTGCGACGGTGCCACGAGCGCGTCGCCCCATCGAGACACCAGACGATAGCGATCGCGCTCGTGGTCGCGCAAAGGGATGGTCGATGTGGTCATCGCAGCGCGCGCCAGCGGGTACACGCTTCGCGCCGATGAAGTCTCGACAAGGACAGCGCCTCCGGTGGGCCTTATTGAGGGGACCCACCGGAAGCGAGGTCGGCGGAGAGAGAAAGTGGCACCGATGAGAAGGTGACCACCCGTCGCGGATGGGGGCCGGGGGAACCCGGCTCCAGATACCGCTCCGCCGTTCGTGCTTGTAGCAGATTTCCGGAGGAGATGCAACGATGTCTTCGTTGCCCGAGACGGTTGACCGCGCGGTCAACACATATCGCGAGGAGGGGACGCGCGTCGCGACGTGCAGACCGTCCTGCGGGAAGGGTTCTATGTGCGGCGGTGGTGACTGTCCTGCGCGTGACCATCCAGACGCGGCTCACGGGAGTGCCGGGCGGTGGTGGGCGTGGCGCGGTGTGAGGCGTTGACCGCGGACTGGTGGCAGTGCCAGATGTTCGTCGACGCGCCCACATCGGGTCACGACACGCGCATGGCCGCGGCGGCGCGTCGGAACCGCCGACGGAGGAGCTTGGCATCGGTCGTGAAGGAGCGACGATACGTCTGGAGGACCAGCAGGAAGGCCTGGCTGAAGGTGGGGTACTGGAGAGGGGGCTGGCGCCGTCTTCGGTTGAGTTGTTTCAGATTGAATCGATGGCGTGGCCAGTATCTGCGCGGTCGTGGGGCACGGCGGACATGATCGTGCCCGCGAGACGGGCGTCGGGCGGGTGCTGACACGCGTGAGCGATGGGGGCGGAGGAACAGCGGTGCGTCCGTCTGCTCCGCGCGCCGCTGACGTCGGCGGCGACCACGAAGCGGGGGGGCGCGCAGCGGGCTCGGTGATGCGGAGCGTGGAGGGAGCCGGCGGCCGGCAGGCAGTCTTCGAATTCGCAATACACCATCGCCCAGACCCGAGGTCCGACGAGGGATCGCGCATAGGAGGAGGCGGCACGTTCGCGGGGGTCGAACTGGTGCCCACGTGCGTACTGTGCCGATCGTGAGTAGACGTACAGCAGAACGACGAGGGCGCCGAATGACAGTGCGCCAGCGCCAAGGAGCGCGAGGCGACTGTGCGTCAGGATATCGAGGAGGAGGAGGGCCGCGCCGAGCGGGAAGGCTGCATAGCTCGCGACCCACAGGGCCGCGCGCCAGCCGGTGGCCACGATGGTGTGGCGATAGTAGAGATGGCCGAGTTCGTGCGCGAGCAAACAGAGGATGGTCCGCTTCCGTTCTCGGAGGAGACGTCGGGACACGTGAATGGCGTCGAGTGCTGGGGTGACGAAGGCAAATGCCGTGGCGTGTGGGTCGGGTATCAGGTCGACCCGAGGTGGTGGCTGAATGCCCGCTCGTCGAGCGAGGCGTTGGACCAGACGGGTCATCTCGTGGAGGCGGCGGTCATAGAGAAGATGCGTGTGTTCCGCCGCTGGGTGAGAAGCGGCGGCGTGCGGGCTGATTGGACGGGTGATGGCCATCGTGTCGGCGATCGGGCGTGTGGTCGGTTCGTGGACGACAGAAATCGGCATGATAAGTACGCGCTCGCGTGACGGCTTGTAGCATTCGCAATGATGGCTGACGGTGGCGGTGTGTCCGTCGGGCGCGCCGCCCCGGGCTCCTCCATGACGAGTGCTATCGACGCCAGCGGACGTGACCCTGCGTGAACGCGCGTTCGGCGTCCTCGTATCGCGGGTAGTACTCGGATTCGCGGGTGCGGGGCCCGCAGGCGCAGCGCGTGCCGATGTAGTAGCCGGCGTTCGACATGAGGACCTCGAATGGCGGGGTCTCGCCGCAGTCCTCGCAGGTTGCCGGGGCGCCTGAGCCTCTCGTTTCTCCGGGAAGCATCTGAGGTTCTCCACGCGTGAGGGCCGCCCATCTGCGGCCGGTCGCAGATCTCCGGCCGCTGGGGGCGCCCGTGGAGTGATGCTGTTCGCCGGGCGGTGAGAACGAGACATATCGGCCGTCCTTTCGATCGAGTGGTGAGCGTCCGTCGCGCTCAGGGCGCTTGGCGAGTGAAGCGGGTATGGACGTGCAGACGGCGGCCGAGGACGGTGGTGATGACGCCGTGTCGTGAGGAGATTGTTGTCGTGCGCTCGATGGCGCCTTACAACGGCCGGCGGCCGACATGCCAGCAGTCGCACCACCGACAGACGGCCCGATTTGCGCGGGGCCGCGTGGGCGAACCCGCTGCGGGGGACGGCGACGTCGGGCGAGGCGTTCGTGGCCGGGTGGCTTGCGGACTGGCGTTAGTCGCCGCGCGCGTCGTCGTGGGGTGGTCGATTCGTGGCGGTACGATGACTCGGGAGGCTGGTGTGTTGGTCAGAAGGCACGCCGGGGGCGTGCTCTTGAGCGGGAGCGCGATCGTTGTCTCGCGGTGGGTGTGCAGATGCCGCGGTGGCGTCGGATCCGGCGAGGTGCGGGACAGAGGCGACGCTCTTCTGGGCTTCGGCAGAAGGGGGTTCGGTGGCTGCTGACCGGTCGACGCTGAGATGCTGAGCGGGTGCATGCGTCGCCTGCAGGCTGTGAGAGTCGTCGAGCGCGGGTGAATCGTCGCTCTGCGGCGGTGCGGCGCGGGTGACGAGTGAGCGAGGCTTCGGAATGACCCCGATGTCGAAGAGCCGGGATAAGTGTGCGATGGCCTGGTTCACGACCGCGTGTTGGGCCTCAAGGTCAGCGAGGACCGCGTAGTAGTTGACGGATGTTGGAGGCATTGGTGTGACGATCCAGTCGCGGTCCCGGCGGGCGCCACGCGAACGGTGTTGAGGCAGTCGGGGAGCGCGTTCCTGAACGAACCCACCGCGCCGCGATGCTGCGCTCGCGTCGATTCGAGTCTGTGCGCAGCGCTCCCTATAGACACTCTATATTACGGCTTCTCGGACACGGTGTCACGCTGGGTACGGTACGGACGCTTCTCTTTCAACAGTCGCTGGGGCGACGGCGTCCTTATCTGAGCACGTACGACGTCTCGAATCGGTACGTGAGGCCGTTACAGCCGTTGTTCGTGATGTTCAAACGATTCCCACTGACGTGGAGAGCTCGGCCATCAGCTCCGCGCGCCGGGCTTTGATGTTCACGCGGAAGTGACGTGCCACAGGCGTGATGTTCCTTCAGACTCCACGAGGAGGTCATGCGGCGGCGAGTGCGAGGGCCTGCGGAAGTCGCGCGGCGGACGTGTAAGCGATCGTAGCAACAGACGTTGTCGGTTCGCATCAGTCCGACGTTGCGGCGGCGGCTTGAGGGGGATTCGTGAGGTGGGCGGCTTCCCGATCGGGCCAGCCGCTGTCGATGTCGGACATCGCCAAGCGGCTGCTCGAATCCGTTCGCGGTGCAGCAGGTGTGGGCACGCCTGGCGATGGAGTACGGCAAACTGTAGGCGGGGCGAGGGCGCTGCGGGGCACGTGCGCGTCGCTACTCGATTGGTGACCTGGAGTCGCAAGGAGGCGCGCGTGTTCGTCGTCGACCGTCGAGAGCGCGTCCGGGGGCATCTGCTGAGAGGCTTGAGTTACGTCAGCTGGTTGCTGTTCGTACCGGTCGGCATGGTGCTGTGGGGCCTGCGTGCGTGGTGCTGGACGCAGCCCTACAGCAGCGTTGCGGTTGGGCTGCTGGCGGGGGCAATGGGGATCGCGCTTCCGGCGCTGATCGATCGTCGGTGGCGAACCGCGTGGATTGCGGGTGTCGCCCTTTTAGTCTTCTTGCCGGCCGCGCGCACCGTGACCGAGTTCAGGCCACTTGCGGAACCTGGCCCCGCCGGCGTCGCGCCGGCGTCGTTGGTGGCCGCGCTGCGGACGGCGCGCTACGAACCT
>DAINCF010000182.1:4009-12859 GCA_036732565.1 Vicinamibacterales bacterium | reverse complement strand
ACCCGGGTCCCCGACGCGCGGACTGGGCGCGTTGGGGTGGCGTCGAGACGCCGCGCGGGCGCTCGACGAGCGTGGTCGTGGGCGCCATGCGCACGCCGGCGGCGCGGTAGGCCTCGATGGCGCCGACCATCATGCCGTGCACCAGCACGGTGCGGTCGGTTACCGCCGCGAGCTCCGCGAGCACCCGCTGTGCCTTGCCGAGCGTGTAGCAGAAGAGGATGGAGGCGCGCCCGGCCTCCTGGTTCTCCCGCCACCACTGCACGATTTCACCGATCACGACGCCCGGCGGATCCCACCGATAGATCGGCAAGCCAAACGTCGATTCCGTGATGAACGTGTCGCAGCGCAGCGGCTCGAATGCCTCGCACGTCGGATCCGGCGCGCGTTTGTAGTCTCCGGAGACGACCCAGACACCATCGGCCCCTTCGATGCGCACTTGCGCGGAGCCCAGGATGTGTCCGGCCGGATGGAAGCTCACGCGAACACCGTCGAGCAGCAGCGATTCGCCGTATGCGACGCCCTCGATCCGCGGTTCACGCGGCGTCGTTGGATCTGGATTCCCGGCTTCGGTCGGTGCCGTCAGCCGTCTCTTCAAGAACGGGACGCACGGCGCCGCGCACAAGTACGCGGCGCTGCCGGGCCGTGCGTGATCGCCGTGGGCGTGGGTGATGACGGCGCGCTCCACGGGACCCCAGGGATCGATGTGGAAGCGTCCCTCCGCGCAGTAGAGTCCGTCCGGTGTCTCGGAGAGCATTCAGGAATTGTACGAGCAGCGCCTAGCGAGGCTCCGCCTTGGACCAGTAAACTGTGTGTGTGCGGCTCCGCCTCGCTAGGAACAGTGTTGGCTTTGCCCGGCCTCCGGCGGGGCGAATATAGAGTCCTTTCGGCGTTCCTCCCGTGACTGGCGAACTCTCTTCCCTCGAAAGCGTGCTCGACCGCTATTGGGGATACGCGTCCTTCCGTCCGCTCCAGCGCGAAGCGATGGATGCGATCCTCGGCAGTCGCGACTCCCTGGTCGTCCTTCCGACGGGAGGCGGTAAGTCGCTGTGCTTTCAGGCGCCGGCGTTGCTCCGTGACGGACTCGCGATCGTGGTCTCGCCGCTGATCTCGCTGATGAAGGACCAGGTGGACACGCTCGTGTCCAGCGGCGTCGCCGCGGCCTGCTACAACAGCGCGCTCGCGTCCGATCAGAAGGCCGAGGTCGCCCGCGGCGTGCGCGAGGGTCGCTACCACCTGCTCTACGTCGCGCCTGAACGGCTGGTCGGTGACGGCAGCGACGGCTTCATGTCACTGCTCGGCCAGCGTCCGGTCAGCTTCGTCGCGGTTGACGAAGCGCACTGCATCAGCCAGTGGGGGCACGACTTCCGGCCGGAATATCGTCAGCTCGCACGGCTGCGCGATCTCTGGCCGACGGTCGGGCTCCACGCGTTCACGGCGACCGCCACCGCTCGCGTCCGCCGGGACATCGTCTCGCAGCTCGGATTGCGCGATGCCGTCGAGCTGGTTGGATCGTTCGATCGACCGAACCTCGTGTATCGCGTGCTGCCGCGTTCCGATCTCAAGCGGCAGCTGCTCGGGGTCTTGCAGCGGCGCCAGGGGCAGGCGGGCATCATCTACTGTCAGTCACGCAAGGAAGTCGACGGGTTGGCGGCCTGGCTGGAGGAGAGCGGCTATCGCGCCAAGCCGTACCACGCGGGTCTATCGGACGCGGAGCGGCATCGCAATCAGGATGCCTTCCTCAACGAAGACATCGACATCGTAGTGGCCACGGTTGCGTTCGGCATGGGCATCGATCGCTCGAACGTGCGCTTCGTCATCCACGCGGGCGCGCCGCAGTCGGTGGAGCACTACCAGCAGGAATCGGGACGCGCCGGTCGGGATGGACTCGAGGCCGAGTGCGTGCTGATCTCCTCGGCCGCCGATTTCTTGAAGTGGCGCATGATGCTGGAGCGCAACGGCGAGCTCACGGAGGCGCGGCGCGGCCTGATGCGCGACATGGAGCGCTACGCTGCTAGCGTGGGCTGTCGTCACCGCCGGCTGCTCGCGTACTTCGGCGAGACGATCGAGCACGACGACTGTGGGGCCTGCGATTTCTGCCTGGGCGAGCTGGAACCGGTGGCCGAGCCGACCGTGCTCGCGAGAAAGATCCTCTCGTGCGTGGCGCGGGTGGGGCAGCGGTTTGGTGCGGGTCACGTGACCACCGTCCTGCGTGGGCAAGCCAACGACGCGGTGATGACACGCGGGCATCATGAGCTGAGCACGTTCGGCCTGCTGGCGCATGCATCGGTCGACGAGGTGCGCGCCTACATCGATCAACTGATGGCGCACGGGCTGCTGCAGACAACCGACGATCAGTATCCGGTGCTGCAGTTGACGCCGGAGGGCCTGAGCCTGATGAAGGATGCGTCGACGCAGCCGGACCTGACGCTGGCGCGGCAGCGCCAACCGGAGCGCGGACGATCGCCGAAGCGATCGCGGGCCGAGGTCGAGTCGTGGGAGGGCGTCGACCGCGATGTCTTCGAGCGCCTGCGTGCCATGCGCCTGGAGGTCGCCCGCTCTCGCGGGGTGCCGCCGTACGTGATCTTCCACGACACCACGCTGCGCGAGCTCGCGCGCCGCAAGCCGTCGAGCATCGAGGAGCTGCGGCACGTCTACGGCGTTGGCGCGAGGAAGGCCGAGGATCTGGGCGAGTTGGTGCTGACGATACTGCGACGAGGCTAGCATTTGGTGATTTGGTGATCTGGTGATTTGGTGATCTGGAATCTCGTGATCTGGTGAATTGGTGATCTATTTCGTGATCTGGCGATCTATTTCGCGATTGGATGATCGAGCTCGCGACGTCACAATCATCAGATGATCGCCAGATCGCGAGATCACCAAATACCAGATCGCGAGATCGCCAGATCACCAGATCACTAAATTGGAGCCGCGTGTTGTTATGTCCGATCTCATGGAGTGGGAATGGTCGACGCCGTTCGTGGCCGATGGGTGCGTCGCCGTCGGCGTGCCGGTGCGACTGGGGCGTACGGGATTGCGTCCGCTGTTCACGGGCACGCGCATCTGGGGTCCGGTGTGTCCGGCCAAGCACTCGGGCAGCGTCGATGTGTTTCTCGAGGCGATCGCCGCGGCCCACGCGGGAGACGTGCTCGTCATCGACAACAACGGCCGCCTCGATGAAGGGTGCATTGGCGATCTCGTGGCCGGCGAGGCGCTGGCCGCGCGCCTGGCCGGGATCGTCGTCGACGGCGCCCATCGCGACACCATGGCGATCCGGGCGTTGGGCATCGGCGTCTGGTCGCTCGGCACGTGCCCGGCCGGGCCGGCGGAGCTCCGCACTCGCACCGTGCACGCGCTCGAAGCCGCGAGCGTGGGACCGTCGACCGTCACCACAGCAGACGTGGTCTTTGCAGACGATGACGGGGTCGTGTTCGTGGCGGCGGCGGACCTCGGACGCGTGATCGAAGCGGCCCGCGACATCGCGACCCGCGAACAGGCGCATGCTGATCGGCTCAGCCGAGGCGAGCGGCTGAGCGCGCAGTTCTACCTCGACGAATACGTCGAAGCTCGCAAGGCGGACCCGGCCCTCACGTTTAGAGAGCACCTCAAACGCCTTGGCGGAGCAATTGAGATCTGACGTACGTAGCGCGGGCCTTTAGGCCTGCCCTCCGTATCGTTTTTGTTCGGGATCCGCTGGATCGGCATTTTCACGCTCGGCACGCGCATGGGGCAGGGTGGCGCCAACGCCGGCGGTACCGTGGTCGGCATCGCGCGCGACATCCACGATCGAGAGCCTGGGCGGGGCGAGCCTGCAGCCCTCGTCGAGCCAATACGCAGGCTCCTCGCGGACCGCGCTCGCCGGCGGCGTCCTGCAACGCATGTTGTTTGGCGTCAGTACGACCGACGCCGTCACGCATGGCTTCGTGGCGGTCGGCGCGCTTGCGATTGCGTTGATGGCGAGCTGGCTGCCTGCTCGCCGGGCGGCCCGGATCGAGCCTGTCACCGCGCTTCGCCTGGACTGAGCGGCCAGAGCTCGCCGCCTCAGCCTGATATGATGCGGGCGCATGCACCGGCAGTACCTGCACGTAGGATCCCGCACGATCGCCTACTTCGACACCGCGCCTGACGCAACCGCGCTTCCCGTCGTGGTGCTGGTACACGGGTTTCCCCTCGCCGCCAGCATGTGGGAGCCGCAATTGCGGATGGCGCCGCCGGGGTGGCGCGTCTTGGCGCTCGATCTGCGCGGCTTTGGCGGATCGTCGGAGAGCGACAGCAGCGATCCGACGATCGCCGACTACGCCACCGATGTGATGGATCTGCTGCGCGAGCTGAGTATTCCCCACGCGGTGATCGGCGGGCTGTCGATGGGTGGCTACGTCACGTTTGCCTTGCTGCGACAGGCACCGGGGTTGGTGCGTGGGCTGGTGCTGGCCGACACGCGAGCCAGCGCCGATACGCTGGAGGGCCGCGCCAATCGCCGAAGCATGATGGCGCTGGTCGAGCGCGAGGGTTCGTCCGGCGTCGCTCGTGACCTGCCGCACAAGTATCTGGGCACGACCTCGCAGGAGCAGCGTCCCGATCTCGAGGCGTCGGTCCGCCGGATCATCAAGCAGCAGTCGCCCTCGGCGATTCGCAGTGCGATCGCTCGCGTGATGGATCGCCCGGACTCCACGGCGTTGCTGGCCACGATTCGCGTGCCGGCACTCGTCATCGTCGGCGACGAGGACACGTTCACGCCGCCCGACGAGGCCCGCCGCATGGCAGAGGCCATTCCGTCCTCCGAGCTCGTGGTCATCCCCGGGGCAGGGCACCTCAGCAATCTGGAGCAGCCGGAGCGCTTCGGCGCCGCCATCTCGACCTTGCTCTCTCGGCTATAGTTGATGGTCGATGCGCTGGTCGTTCCTCCTTCTTCTGGTGCTCGCGTTCACCGCCGCCGCTCCAGCGGTGCCGTCTGCACAGCCCGAACCGCCCTCGGTCGATCCGCTCCACAAGCCGTTCGATGAGCTCCTGGACCTCTATGTCAGAGACGGTCTCGTCTACTACAACGCGCTGAAGAGCGATCGCGGCCGACTCGATCGGTACCTGCGTGCGCTCGATGGCGTCTCGGGGGCCGATTACGCGTCGTGGCCGCGCGAGCGGCAGATGGCGTTCTGGATCAACGCCTACAACGCGTTCGTCTTGCGGACGGTCGTCGACAACTACCCGATTCGCCGGGTCGCCGCACAGTATCCGCGCGGCAGCATTCGCCTGGTCTCAGGTGCGTTCGACAAGCAGTCGTTTCGTGCCGGTGGTCGAAGTGTGACGCTGGACGGGATCGAGCAGGACGTCCTGACACCGTTCGGCGATCCGCGCGTGTTCCTGGCCCTTGGGCGCGGCGCGCTGGGCAGCGGCCGCCTGCGCAGCGAGGCGTTCAACGGCTCGCGACTCGATCAGCAGCTCACCGACGTCGCCGCCGAGTCGGTCGATCGGAAGGAGCTGGTTCGTGTGGACGCAGGGGCCGAAGTGATGAGCATCAGCCCGCTGTTCTCGTGGCGTGAGGCGGCGTTCACGGCCGCCTATGCCGACAAGGCCCCTGCCGTGTTCGCGTCGCGCAGCCCGATCGAGCGCTCGGTGCTGGCGCTGATCTCGCCCTACCTGCTGACGTCGGAGCTCGAGTACGTGCAGCGGAACTCCTTCAAAGTGCAGTTCCACGATTTCGACTGGCGCCTGAACGATCTCACCGGCGGCCGTAAAGATCTGGTGGAGCGTATGAACGGGCATGATGGAGTGATCACCGCTCCTCGCTCTTCACCTCCGGGCCGTTCCTACGGAACGGCCCAATTACACTACGACCGTACATCCCATTAGATGGATCTCGGCCTTCGCGGAAAGGTGGCGGTCGTCACGGGATCGAGCCGCGGCCTGGGGTATGCCTCCGCCCGTGCGCTCGCGGCCGAGGGCGCGCACCTTGTGCTCTGCGCGCGTGGCGCCGAGCGCCTCGCCGAGGCGACGCGTGAGATCGAAGCGGCCGCCGCTGCCGATGCGCGCGTGACGTCGGTGATCGCCGACGTTTCGACGAACGAGGGCGCGGCCGCCGTCGCCGCTGCGGCGATCGAGCGCTTCGGTGGCATCGATGTGCTGGTGAACAACGTCGGCGTCGCGCGCGGCGGCGACATCGAAAGCACGTCGGACGTGGAGTGGCAGGAGGCCTTCGATCAAACGCTGGCGCCGGCCGTCCGCATGAGCCGACTGGCGGTCCCGCTCATGCGCCAGCGCGGTGGCGGGGTCATCGTGATGATCACCTCGATCTGGGGTCGCGAGGCCGGCGGCCGCATGACCTACAACGCCGTGAAGGCCGCAGAGATCAGTCTGGGCAAGGCGATGGCGCAGCAGCTCGCCAAAGACGGCATCCGCGTCGTGAACGTCGCACCCGGCTCGATTCTGTTTCCCGGCGGCTCCTGGGACAAACGCCGGCAAGCCGATCCTGAGGGCATGGCCGAGTTCGTCAAGCGCGAGCTGCCCTTCGGACGCTTCGGCACCGCGGACGAAGTCGGGAACCTCGTCACCTTCCTCGCCTCGCCACGTGCGAGCTGGATCAGCGGCACCACCGTCGTCGTCGATGGCTGTCAGTCGCGGATGTTCTAGCCACCAAGAAGGCACGAAGAGCATGAAGAGCACGAAAGAAAAATAGGCCACCAAGCCACCAAGCCACCAAGCCACCAAGCCACGAAGGACACCAAGAATTCTTCCGGAAAGAACTCGGTGCCTTGGTGTCTTGGTGGCCAAACCTCTTCGTGTTCTTCGTGGCTTCGTGGCCATTCGGGTTCCTGATAACATCGACGGCAATGAGGACTATTGCTATTCGCGGACGATCCGCGGTCGTGCGCGCGATCGAGGAATCCGGGGTCGTCGCCATCATTCGCATGCAGGACGCGGCGAAGGTACCGCTCGTCGTCCGAGCGCTCATCGCTGGCGGCGTACGCGCGCTCGAGATCACGATGACGGTGCCGGGGGCGGTCGACTCGATTCGGTCGATCTCGGCGACGTTGGCAGACGATGTGCTGATTGGCGCGGGGACGGTGTGCGACGCGGCGACAGCGGCGGCGGTCATCGACGCCGGCGCCCAGTTCATTGTCGCTCCGGTGTTCGAGCCCGATACCATCCGCGCCTGCCACGAGCGCGATGTTCCGATCATGCCCGGTTGTTTCACGCCGACCGAGATGTTCAATGCGTGGCGTCTCGGCGCCGATGTCATCAAGGTGTTCCCGGCGACACGCCTCGGCCCCAGTTTCCTGAAGGACGTGCGTGCGCCGCTGCCGCAGTTGAAGATGATCCCCACCGGTGGTGTGACGCCCGAGAACGCCGGCGAATGGATTCAGGCCGGTGCGGTTGCCGTGGCCCTGGGATCGTCACTCGTCGACACGACCGCGATCGCCGCCAACGATTTCGGGCGTATTGAAACGGCGGCGCGACTTGCCATCGACAACGTCCGCGCCGCTCGCGCCCGCTGACGGTAGCCCCCTGACGCCATGCCCAAGATCGTTACGTTTGGCGAATTGATGCTGCGGCTGTCGCCGCCCGGTCACGAGCGGTTCCTGCAGTCGCCGATGTTGAGGGCGACGTTCGGCGGGGGTGAGGCCAACGTGGCCGTGAGCCTGGCCAACTTCGGGCTCGACAGCTACTACGTCACGTGCCTTCCGACGCACGAGATCGGCACGGCCGCGGTCCGCGCACTGCGTGCCGAAGGCGTCGACACGCGGTTCGTCCGTCGTGGCGGCGACCGGATCGGGGTGTACTACACCGAAGTTGGCGCGAGCCAACGGCCGTCGGAGGTGATCTACGACCGAGCCCGATCCGCGATCGCCGACATGGCCCCAGGTTCAGTGCCGTGGACGGAGGTGTTCGCCGGCGCCGCCTGGTTTCATTGCACCGGCATTACACCGGCGCTCGGCGAGACCGCCGCGGCCTGCACCCGCGAGGCGCTCGAGGCGGCGAAGGCGTCGGGCGCGCGAGTCAGCGTCGATTTGAACTTTCGACGAAAGCTGTGGTCCGAGGCGGAGGCCCAGCGCGTCATGCGGCCGCTGATGGCGTTGGTCGACCTCGTGATCGCGAACGAAGAGGACATCCAATCGGTCCTCGGTCTCGAGGTGCCGCACACGGACGTCAAGACCGGCGCACTCGATCTCGACAGCTACCGTGCGGTGGCCGAGCGATTGACCCAGGAGTTCGGCGTGGCCCAGGTCGCCATCACGCTGCGCGAGAGCCGCTCGGCGTCCGAGAACGGTTGGAGCGCGGTGCTCTACGAAGCCGCGGGACGCGCGTTCCACCGCAGCCAGCACTACGACATCGCCATCGTCGATCGCCTCGGCGGAGGCGACAGCTTCGCCGCCGGTCTCATCTACGGTCTGGTCACCGGGCGGTCGCCCGAGGCCGCGCTGCGGTTCGCCGTTGCCGCGAGCGCCCTCAAGCACACCATTCCCGGCGACTTCAACCGGGTTTCAGTGGCGGAGGTCGACCGCTTGGCGAAGGGCGACGCAAGCGGTCGCGTCCTACGATAAACGCGGTTCCTCACGGAGGTTCCTCACGGAGGTTCCTCACGGAGGTTCCTCACTAGGGTTCCTCACTAGGGTTCCTCACGCTGGTTTCCCACGTAGGTTCGGTTCAGCACGTGGCTTCCTCACGGGGGTTCTGTTCCGTACGAAGGTTTCGATGGACGTTCGCACGGAGCCTCCACCTGGAACCGAACGTGCGTCGGCAACCTCCGTGTGGCACTGAACCCTCGTGAGGCACCTCTGTGGTGAACCGAACCTTCGTCAGGCACCTCCGTGTGGCACTGAACCCTCGTGAGGCACCTCTGTGGTGAACCGAACCTTC
>DAINCF010000182.1:0-3909 GCA_036732565.1 Vicinamibacterales bacterium | reverse complement strand
GTCAGGCACCTCCGCGTGGAACCCCCGTGGAGAACCCTCGTGTGGAACTGACGTCGTCGGGTCTAGAACAGCAGCTTCCCCCCCAGTTGCACCTGACGCATGTTCGGGAACGTCAGGTTGGTCGCGTTGATGACGCCGAACGTTGCCGACCCGAAAACGCTGTTGGGGTTGGCGTAGTTCACGTTGCTGAACGCGTTGAAGATCTCGACGCGGAACTGCAGCCGAGCCGCGGCGCCGACCGGCACCGTCTTCGAGAGTGTCAGGTCGGTGCTGACGTACTTGGGCCCTCGCAGGACGTTGCGCGGCGCGTCGCCGAACGTGAACTCGGCAGGCATGGCAAACGCCGATGCATCGAAGCAGTTGATCAGATTGCGGCTGTTGGGATCCTGCTGGCAATTGAGCTTCGGCACGTCGCCCACCAGGTTCGGCCGCTGCTGCCCCGAGATGCCGATGTTCGCGCGATCCGGGCCGATCGTCACGTTCACCGGGATCCCGCTCTGGATGGTCGTCACGCCGCCCACCTGCCAGCCGGCCACGACGTGCCGCAGGATCGCGTTCGACGACTCTTTCAGGAACGGGATGTCGTAGATGTAGCTCGCGACGAAGCGATGGGGCACGTCCCAGATGGCCGGGCCGTAGTCCCGCTCCGGATCGTAGTTGTCCATCGTTTGCCCGCCGCCGTTGGAGTGCGTCGCGATGTCTCGGGTCCGCGACCACGTGTAGTGAGCGTCGGTCTGGAGACCGAAGCTCATGCGCTTGCGCAGGATGATGCTCACCGCGTCGTAGTCGGCGTAGAGGTCGTTGGCGATGATCCGGCGGGTGCGGAAGCGTGACGTCGGTCGCCGCGGGTCGACCGCCCCCGGTCCCGGCTGCGGGGTGTTGTTGAAGAAGCTGCGATCGAGGTTCTTGGTGTTCGAACCGAGATACTGGATGTCCAGCGCGGTCCCCGGCCAGAGCTCGCGCTGCAGGTCGACGCTCCACTGATCCTTACGCGCGTTGGGCAGGTGGCGCGTCGGCGAGATCACGTCGGGTGTGGGCGCCGTGCCGGCGACGCCGGTCGGATTCTCGAGCGACAGCGTCGGGTTGGCGACGTCGTTGCTGAAGGTCGACACCGCCGCCAGCGGCGGGTTGTTGGTGAGGAACGTGAACGAGTTCATCTGGTTCGGGTTGTAGTAGATCCCGAACCCTCCACGCACGACGGTCTTGTCGTTCAGGCGATAGGTGGCGCCGAGCCTGGGCGCGAAATCCTTGTTGTTCGGCTCGTGGAACTCGAAGCCCTCGCTCGGGAACGTGCTCGGGATGATCGTCAGCAGATCCTCGTCGAGCATCGAGGCGAGGCCCGTGAACGTCTGCACCGGTGTGTTCAGCTCGTAGCGCAGGCCGAGGTTCAGCGTCAGGTTGTTGCCGACCTGCCAGGTGTCGTTGACGAAGAAGCCGTTGCGCCATCCGCCGACGTGCCCCTGGAGCTGATCGGTCGGTGGAATGACGGTCCGCGGCAGGCCGAGCATGAAGTCCGCCACGGGATGTCCGGTGAGGTCGCCGGTGAAGTTGAATCGCCCGCGCGGATCGTTCGCCGCGCGCCGGCCCGTTGTCAGCCGACGGAGGTCGAATCCGGCGCGCAGGTTGTGGGCGCCCTTCGTGTAGGCCAGCACGTTCGACGCCTGGAACGTGGTGTCGAACTGGAACCAGTTCGACGCTCCCGAGCCGATAGTGGCGAAGGCAGTCGTCAGATCGATGGTCGGAAGCCCCGGGTTGCTGAAGCGCACGTCGCCGTCGAAGCCTGGGATGCCCAGGTCGGCGCCCGCCGTGCCGAGACCCTCGAGCGAGAAGTCGTTCACCGTGTCGAAGTCGACGCGGTGGTAGCCGATGCGGAAATCGTTGTGCAGCGACGGCGACAGCGTGTGCGTGTACGACACCAGCGTGTTCTTGTTCACGCGCGGCTGGCTCAGACGCTGGGCCGGCAACGGCATGTTGTTGTAGTTGTTGTTGATGCTGTCGTGCCAGTTGTAGCGCACCGACAGGCGCACGGTGTCGCTGACGTTCTGATCGACGCGCATCAGCAGCTGGTCGGTGTTCTCCTTGTCCGGGCTCGGCCCCTGGAAGTTCGAGGCGATGCCCGGCCTCGTCGGCGACGGATAGTACTGGAGCAGGCGCAGCGCCGTTGGCGACAGACGCGACTCGGGAATGACGTTGCCCGGGAACGGCTGTCCCGTCCGTGGATCTCGAATCGCCGTGCTCACCTCCGAGAAGTTGCCGCGCCGCATCAGGTCGGTCGGCACCGAGGTCTGCGGGCTGAGCACGCGGTCGGCGCGAACCCCCTCGTAGGCGCCGAGAAAGAAGGTGCGGTTGCGCCCGTCGTACAGCTTGGGAAGCATCACCGGCCCGTCCATCACGGCACCGAACTGGTTGCGCCGCCGCGGGTTCTTCGGGTTGGCGCGGTTCTCGAAATAGCCGCGGTCGTCGAGCGCATCGTCCTGAAAGAACTCGAAAATCGACCCATGCGGCGTGTTGGTGCCGCTCTTGGTGACGACGTTGACGTGCACGCCGAGATAGGCGCCGTACTCGGCCGACGTGCTGCCGGTCTGGATCTGGATCTCCTCCACCGCGTCGGCGATGGGACGCATGCTGGTCGCGGCCAGCAGGTTGGCGGATGAGTTGATGCCGTCGAGCGACAGGCTGTTCTGGATTTCGCGCTGCCCGGCACCGCGGAAGCTCATCCCGATGTCGGACTGCAAGCCACCCAGCACGCCGGGCGTGGTCGCGGCGAGCGTCCAGACGTTCCGGCCGGCCACCGGCAGGTCGACCACGGCTCGCTCGCTGATGGTTTCCGACACCGTGGCGCTATCGGTGGCGAGGATGGCCGCCGCGGCTTCGACCGTCACGGTCTCAGCGAGACCGCCAACGGTGAGAACGGCGTTGGTGCGCACGACCTGGTTCGTGGTCACCTGCACCCCGTTCACGGTGACCGTCTGAAAGCCGGCCAGCGTGACGGTGATGACGTAGGTCCCGGTACGCACGAACTGGATGTTGTAGTACCCATCCGCGTTCGTGTTCGCCTCGTAGGTGTCCTTGGTTCCCACGTTGACGGCGGTGACCTGTGCGCCGGGGACGACCCCACCGCCGCTGTCGGTCACGGTGCCGACGAGCGCCGTCTGTGACGCTAGCTGCGCCCAGGCCGTGCTGAGTCCAAGTACAACGACACATCCCAAACACGCCAACGTCCGAAGGATCATCCTGGGCCCCCTTATCCGGTTGGCTTCAACGAATCAACGAATGAACGACACAAACGACTCAACGACTCAACGCTTGCTCGCGGGTGCCTTCCCGTCCCGACGCGAGCATCCGGCGCCGGGCACGAAAGGCCGACACCGCCGGCATCAACCACACGACCGCCGCCGTCACGGCGAGGAGGGCGGCGATCGGACGTGACACGAAGACCAACGGCGATCCGCGCGAGGCGGTGATCGCCTGAATGAAGCGTTCCTCGAGCGGACTGCCGAGGATGATGCCGAGCACCACGGGCCCGACGGGGATCTGGGATCGCTCGAGCACGAACCCCAACATCCCCATCGCCAGCATCAGGACGACGTCGAAGTAGCTGCCGTTGATGGCGTACGAACCGATCACGCAGAAGAGCACGATGATCGGCATCAGCGTTCGCCTCGGCACGCGCACCAGTTGTCCGCCCGCGCGGATCGCCAGCCATCCGGCGGGGATGAGGACGAGGTTGGCGAGGATGAAGATCAGGTACAGGCTGTACACGAGCACCGCCTGCTTCTCGAAGATCTCGGGCCCCGGGGTCAGGTTCTTCATCATCATGATCCCGAGCACGATGGCGGTGATCGAGTCACCGGGGATACCGAACACCAGCGCTGGGATCCACGCGCCGGCCAGCGCGGCGTTGTTTGC
>DAINCF010000181.1:0-12868 GCA_036732565.1 Vicinamibacterales bacterium | reverse complement strand
GAAGGCCTGCGCTACGTACGCTATCGGCAATTTCGCAACGCGCTCTTACGTCAGATCGCGCGATTGGGCTCATCGACGAACTCGGTGTCCGCGCCGAGGGTCTCGAACGTCAGGTTGACGGTGCGACCGATCGCACGCGTGCGGTGCACGGTCGCGGCCGGGATGACGACGGATTGCCACGGCTCGAGCACGAGCATCTTCCCGTCCGCAAGGTCGATCTCCAAGCGTCCCTCGACGACCAGGAACAGCTCGTCGGACTGCGGATGATGGTGCCAACGGTATTCACCGGTGAACACCGCCAGTCGCAAGCAACTCGTGTTCACACGGCTCAGCACCAGGTTGCGATACGGCTCGGTCACGCGACGCTGTTCGGCGGCTACGTCCACGACCACCAGCGGCGGATGCTGAACCGGCTCGTTGGCGTAGTCCGCGGCAGACGGAAAACCTGAATCCGAGGTGGCCATGTCGCTATCGTGGCAGCGTGCGCCGTTCGAGGCAACGGTACGAGGGGTTCCACACAGAGGTTCCTCACGCAGGTTCCGTACGGAGGTTCCGCATGAAGGTTCCGCATGAAGGTTCGGTTCCGCACGATGGTCCCACACGAGGTTCGGTCCACGCGACGGTTCCGACGGGCGGTGCGACTCTTCAGGAGGCTCCGCCCACGGGCGCGCGGACCAGTGTAGAGGCAGCACGCCATTCAGAACCGATGTGCGGAACAGAACCCCTCGCGCGGAACCCGTGTGGAACTGAACCCTCGTGCGGCACCCTGTTAAAGAACTGAACCCTCGTGCGGCACCTGTTGAGGAACCTTCGTGTGGACCCCTTGTGTGGAACGCTCGGGATGGGGTCGGGATGAGGCGTGGCGTGAATCCCGCCACACTTGTCACTCCCATCGGTCGATCCAACCGCGTTATCACTGTTTCATGACAGCGGCGCCGCGGGCCGTCGATCCAGTGTGGGATCGGTGGAACGAACGGCGAAGGAGACAGGAGCCGTGACTCAGGGACTGGCGATCGTGCGACGCATGGCTTTCGATCGAAGCGCTGAGCGAACGTTTCTGGGCGTCTCGGCGCTGCTGTTCGGCGCGAGCGCGGCCGTCACCATCGTCTGGAGCGCGTCCATGTCGGCGATGGGCGGGATGCCGATGCCGGGCGGCTGGACGATGTCGATGGCGTGGATGCGCATGCCGGGGCAGACGTGGATCGGCGCTGCGACGACGTTCCTCGCCATGTGGGTCGTGATGATGGTGGCCATGATGCTGCCCTCGCTCGTCCCGATGCTCTGGCGCTACCGCCAGGCGGTCAACGGCGACGGCGAGACTCGCCTGGGCCTGCTGAGCGTAATCGTGGGCGTCGCGTATCTGTTCGTCTGGGCCGTGATCGGCATCGCGATTTACCCGGTGGGCATAGCGCTGGCCGAGCTCGAAATGCAGCGGCCCTCGCTGTCGGGCGTCGTCCCGCTTGCGAGCGGTATCGTCGTCTTCATCGCCGGCGCTTTTCAGTTCACAGCGTGGAAGATGCATCACCTCGTCTGCTGCCGAGCGTCGTCCGCCTCCGCTCGTGGGTGCCCGAGCGAGCTACGGCGAGACCGCACCTTGCCAGCCGACAGCCGTACCGCATGGCAGCACGGCCTGCGCCTTGGTTTTCACTGTGCCTCCAGCAGTGCTGGCCTGACGGCGATCCTGCTGGTCGCCGGCGTCATGGATCTGCGCGCCATGGCCATGGTGACCGTGGCGGTCACCGCCGAGCGTCTCGCGCCGGCTGGTGAGGGTGTGGCGCGAGCGATCGGCGCGATCGCCGTCGCCAGCGGTTTACTTCTGATCGCGCGAGCCGCGGGCCTCGGCACGCCGTAGCCCGAAGAGCACGTTGCTATCGGTAATTTCGCAACGCGCTCTTCGGGCGAAGGCGGGTCGGCTGATCGCCGTCGCGTCACGCGCGTCATTCCACGACTAGGACGAACGACTACAAGGAGAGAGACATGGACAAGCAGAAGAAGACAGACAGTGAGCTTCCGCCGAACACGCCGCCGATCGTCTCGCCGCAGGAGTGGGAAGCCGCGTGGCAGCGGCTGCTCGTGAAAGAGAAGGAGACGACCCGCGCTCGTGACGCGCTGGCTGCGGAGCGTCGCCGGATGCCCTGGATGGCCGTCGAGAAGGCGTATGCGTTCGAGGGACCCAAGGGGAAGGTGAGCCTGCTCGACCTCTTCGAGGGCCGTCGTCAACTCATCGTCTACCGCGCGTTCCTCGAGCCCGGCGTGTTCGGCTGGCCCGAGCACGCTTGCCGCGGCTGCTCGTTCGGGGCCGACCAGGTCTCCAACCTCGCGCATCTGCACGCGCGCGACACCACGCTCGTGTATGCGTCGCGCGCGCCGCAGGCGGACATCGAGCGCGTGAAGGCCCGCATGGGGTGGACCATTCCGTGGTTCACCATCACGGACAGCTTCGATGTCGATTTCGGCGTCGACCAGTGGCACGGGCACAACGCGTTCATCCACGATGGCGACAAGGTGTTCCGCACTTATCTCATCAACACCCGCGGCGACGAGGCGATGGGGACCACGTGGAGCTACCTCGACATGACCGCGCTCGGCCGCCAGGAACTGTGGGAGGACTCGCCGAAGGGCTACCCGCAAACCGAGCCGTACAAGTGGTGGAACTGGCACGACAACTACGAAGCCGAAGCCTCACCTGACAAGAAGTGGGTCGAGGTGTCCGACGCGGGCGTAGCCGCGTTCCGGAATCGCGACGCCTGAACGACGGTTCCCCACGGAGGTTCCTCACGGGGTTCCTCACGCAGGTGCCACACGGAGGTTCGGTTCCCACAACGGTTCCGCCGGACGTGCGGTTCATCACGAAGGTTCCGTCCCCAGGTGCGCGGAGGCAGGGTGTGGGCAGCACCTCCGTGCAGAACCGATGTGCTGAACAGAACCCGCATGCGGAACCGTGTGGCACTGAACCGCCGTGCGGAACCGCTGTGCGGAACCGCTGTGCGGAACCGCTGTGCGGAACCGCTGTGAGGAACCACTGTGAGGAACCACTGTGAGGAACCTCTGCAAGGAACCTTTGTGCGGAACCGTCGTGAGGAACCTTGTGAGGAACCTTTGGGAGGAACCTCCGTGCCTCCGAGAGGGACGCTAGAAGAGATCGCCGGCGCTGAGACGTTGGCAGAACTCGCGCGCCGGAAGAACCAGAATGCCATCCTCCGTACGGCGGGCCCTAGGCTCCAGGCAGACGACGACCCGCTGACCGACACGCGGATGATCCCGGGCGAGCTCGCGGAGTCCCCTGAGGTGGTCAGCCGTGACCTTTGGCGACGCCTTGGCTTCGATCGCGAGCTGAGTGTCGTTGATCACGAAGTCGACCTCGATCCCGCTCGGCAAGCGCCAATAGCTCAAATGGGCGAACGCCTCGGAGTACGAATTGTGGGCGGTCAGTTCGTGGAACACCCAATTCTCGAAGGCCTTGCCGTAGAGCTCGGACCCGGTCTGCAGGGTGCCGCGACGCGCCAGATGATTCACGGTGCCAACGTCAGCGAAGTAGAACTTCGGCGCGCCAATCACGCGCCGCTTGGGGCGTTTCGTGTACGCCGGCAGCCATCGTCCGAGCAGGGTGTCTTCGAGAATGGCGAAATACCCTTTGATCGTGGGACCCGACACTCCGCACTCGCGGGCGATGTTCGAGAAGTTCACGAGTTCGGCGTCGGAAAGGGCGGCGATGTTCAGGAACGCGGAGAACACGGGAAGATTGCGGACGAGCGCTTCGGCGGCGATCTCTTCTTTGAGATAGTCCGCGACGTAGGCGTTCAGGAGCGGTCGCGGACGATCGGACTGGTAGATCCGCGGCAGCACGCCGTGGTTGAGGAGACGATCGAGGTCGAAGTCCGAGCCGATCTCGGACGCGGTCAGACCGTGCAGTTCGCGGCGCACTGCGCGACCGCCGAGGAGATTGGCGGCACCGCGCTTGACCTTGCGCGCGCTCGAGCCGCAGAGGGCAAAGGCGATGGCGCGATGTTCGATCAGCCAATGCACTTCGTCCAGGAGCTGCGGCACCTTCTGCACCTCGTCGATGACGACCTGCCGCACGCTCGTGTCGATCAGCTCCTCACGTAGCCGCTCCGGATTCTGCAGGTAGCGTCGATACTCCTCGGCCTTGAGCAGGTCGATCCAGAAGGCGTCGGGATACGTTTCCCGCAAGAGCGTCGTTTTTCCGGTCTGACGGGGTCCCCAGAGAAAGAACGTCTCTTTGCCTGGCAGCGGCAGGTGAGGTGCTCGACGAAACATGTACTTTATTTTATCATGATACAATAAAGTAACGTTTCAGACTCTGATTGATACACGCGCCGAGCCCTCGTGTGGCCACCTCTCCGTGTGGCACCTCTGTGAGGAACCTCAGTGCGGAACCTTGTGAGGAACCTCCGTGCCTCCGTGAGGAACCTCTGTGCGCAACCGGCGTGTGGGCAGCACCTCCGTCCGGAACGAGCGATCAGGGGACCGTCGGGAGATTCGGCGGAGCTGGCCGAACGCTGTCGCGGGACGGCTTTCCAGCGTAGTCTGGTCCGCCTGCCACGTCCAGAACCGCTAGGTTCCTCCAAACGCCAGCCCCTCTCGGTTTACAAAGTCTCGTAAAAGCTCGAGCGGAGGCTCCGGGTTGGAGTGCTAGGGCAGCGAGCAATTTGAGAAGCCCGTGGTCGCAGAGATCAACAAGGTACCGCCGCCGCTAGGATTCAGGCCGTTGACGTATGTTTCGACCCCAGGAGTAGACGTGGCTGCCATGCCGTGGACCGAGAAATCGTTCGTGGTCGATGCGCTGCCTTCTTTGCGGAAGCCGATCCCCGTTCCGCCATTGCTCCCCGCACTGCTGTTGCCCGACATGTTCACGCAGACAGCATCGTCAGCACTTTGCCCATTGCCCGCATCAACTCGAATGCCGTAGCTTGCGAAGCCACCGACGTTGATCGGCGCAGCGACTGAGTTGTTCTGGACTTTCAGTCGCGCGGTACCCGAGGTGCCACGGCTGACCAGCAGGATGCCGTTGCCGTCCGTGTCGGTGATGGTGTTGCTCGTGACCGTGAGCGTCAGATCCGGTGTCCACGCGTTTCCAGCCCCGGCCACGCCATTGCCGCCTCCGATGCCGTTACCACCGCCGAAGTTCGGTTGGTGATTCGCATCGATCACGTTGCCATGCACAATCCCGGTCATCGTCGCGAAGCCGTTGTTGCCAACGAGCACGACGGTTCCAATGTTGCTGCCGAGGAGCGATGGGTTGTTCTGAATCGCGAAATTGGTCTGGGTCCGCGATGCGGTGTTGCCGCCGGAGTTGGCCACGGTGATGGCCTGAGTGCCAGTTGGGTCGAGTGAGACGGTGTTGCCAGCAATCGAAATGATGTTGTTGACATCGCCGACAATGCCCGCCGTGGCGCCAGGGCCGGTGGCACTCGAGTTGCCGATGGAGATCTGAATGCCATTGCCGCCGCTGCCGGTCACACTGTTGCTGGCAATGGTTGCTTTGTTGAGGGCGAACACGGTGGACGCACTGCCTGTCCCCACGAAATTCACGCCGCTGAAACCAGGATTCGTGATCGTATTGTTCGAAATCGTGGCGTTTGTTAGCGTCCCATTGTCGGACTGCAGGTCGAAGCCGCTGTAGAACGGGTTCGTGAAGCTGTTGCCGGTTATCGTAACTATCCCGTTGAGGTTATTGCCAACGCCGGTACCGCTCCCGTTGAACGCAATCGCAGACTCGAATCCTGCGCTTCCAGCGCCGTTTACCGTGCCGTTCGTGAACGCGAAGTTGGTGACGAGGGTGCCGTTGACTCCGCTGCCTCCGGTCGTCTGAATGCTCATCTGATCGAACGATACATCCTGGGCATTCGTGAGCGAGATTCCGTCGTTCGTGATGTTCTGCAGCGTCCCTCCCGAGCCATTTTGAGTACTACCAGCGTCGCCGGTGACGGTGAAGGTGCCTACGGTGTTACTCAACACAATGCCGTTCGGGGCGCCGTTGGCCGAGACGCTCACGAACGTCATCGCGTTCGCCACGGTCGAGCCGTTGTTCACGCCGGTCACGCTCACCGCTGTTCCCGTGGTCGTCGCGACCGAGCCGAGGGTGACGGTCACGCCGTTGATCGTGGTGCCACCGTTGGTCAACGCCATAGATGCGCCGGTCGACAGGTTGAAGCCGAGCAGCCTCACGATGTTGCTCGCCGACTGCGTATTCATCTGAACCGTGCCGCCGAACGTCGGCCGGACCCCGTTGACTCCCGGACGTGCGACGGTCCCCAATGGCGGCGCGATGCCCATGACGCCGTCAAAGCTGGCCCCCGTCGCGCCTTGACCGACCAGCCATTCGCCGGTGTTCAAGGCGATGCCGCCGGCATAGTTGATCGACGAGCCGGAGTTGTTCAACACGAAGATGCGGTGATCCGAAGCATCGACGGCCGCGGCTTGCGCCAACGTTTGGAATGCCTTTGCGTTGGTGCCGGACCACGTTCCGTCGCCACCACCGGGTGCGGTGCTATCGACGAACCAGACCACCGGTCCCGCGACGCTCACGGTAGCTGTAGCCATCCCGGTTTGTGCGGGCATCGGACAGCCCGTATCGGTGACGGTATACGAGAACGTCACATTGCCGGTGACGCCGGGCGGGGGATCGAACGTCACGATGCCGTTTGCCGCATCGGTGATCGTCACTGTGCCACCCGCCGGGCTCGTGGCGCCCACGCCGGTCAGCGTAAACGTCGGATTGCAGCCATTGACGCCGGCATCGGCATCGACCACGCCGGTCAGGAAGCCTGTGAGCCCCTGAATCTGCATGTTCGCCTGGGCGTTGAAGCTCTTCGCCTGGGGCACGGGCGGGTCGTTGACGGCGTTCACGGTGATGACGAATGTCTGCGCCGCGGAGGCGTCGACGCCGCCGTTCGCGGTGCCGCCGTTGTCCGTGATCCGCAGCGTGATCGTCGCCGTGCCGTTCTGGTTCGCGGCCGGGGTGTAGGTCAGGTTTCCCGTGCTTGGCGACACAGTCGGTCCCGCCGAGAACAGGGCCGCATTCGTGTTGCCCGTGATTTCGAAGGTCAGGATCTGTGCGCCCTCGCCAGGTCCGGCCGAGATGCCTGTCGCCCACGGATTGACGGTCTGCGCGCCCGCGTCTTCGTTGACCGTCTGATCGCCGCCCTTCGTGAACGACGGCGCGTCGTTGACACTGGTCACGGCCACAGTAAAGGTCCGCACGAGCGTGCCGTTGTCACCAGTGGTGCCGAGGTTGTTGTCGAGGCCGCCGTCCGTGATGGTCACGGTGACGACCGCCGTTCCGAATGCGTTGGCGACCGGCGTGTAGGCGAGCGATCCGGTCGCGTTCGGCGAAACATACGTGACGGTTGGGTTCGGGATCAATGACGTGTTGCCGCTGACCGCTGTGATTTGCAGCGGTTGTGCACTCTCGCCGCTCGATCCAGACCCGATGCCGGCGAGGTTGACCGTCTGCTGCGCTGCATCTTCGAGGATGGCGGATGGATCGCTGATGGCGTTCAACGTCGGCGGATCGTTCACCGCATTGATGGTGATCGTGAACGTCAGCGGCCCGACAGAATCGACGCCGCCATTCGCCGTGCCGCCGTTGTCGGACACGGTATAGGTGACCGTCGACGTGCCGAACTGCTCGGGCGCTGGCGTGTAGGTGAGGACGCCGGTCGCGCTGATCGCCGGCGCCACGGTGAACAGCGATCCGTTGGTGACGTTGTTGATCGTCACGGTGACGATCTGACCGGCTTCGTTGGCGCCCGCCGACACGGTGCCGAGGAAGCCATTGACCGTCTGCGCAAGCGCATCTTCGCTGACGGTCTGATTGCCGCCGGGTGTGAACGTTGGCGCGTCGTTGACGTCGTTGACGACGACGGTGAAGGTGCGCTGTGTCGGGGTCGCGCCGCCGTCCGACACGGTCACCGTGATCACCGCGCTGCCGGACGTGTTGGCGACGGGCGTGTAGCTCAGCGAGCCCGTCGCGTTCGGCGACGTGTAGGTCACCGTCGGATGCGGAATCAGCGCGGGATTGCCGCTGAGAGCGGTCACGATGAGCGTCGCCGTTTCGCCGGCGCCGGCGGAGATGCCCGACAGGTTGACCGTCTGCAGTCCGGCATCCTCGTTGATGGCCGCCGGATCGGTAATGGCATCCAGCGTCGGCGCATCGTCGACGTCGTTGACCACGACGGTGAACGTGCGCGTCACGGTCAGGTTGTCGCCGGTCGTCCCGAGATCGTTGTCGTCGCCGCCATCGGTCACCGTCACCGTGACGATGGCGCTGCCGCTTTCACCGGGCACTGGCGTATAGGCCAGTGAGCCCGTGGCCGCCGGCGCGACGTAGGTCACCGTTGGGTTCGGGATCAGGCCGAGCGTGTCGCTGGTGGCCGTCACCTGCAGCGCCTGCGTTTCGCCGCCGCCGGTGCTGATGCCACTCAGGTTGACGGTCTGTTGCGCGGCATCTTCGTCGATCGCTGCCGGGTTGGCGATGGCATCGAGCGTCGGGGCGTCGTTGACGGAGGTCACCGCGACCGTGAACGTGCGCGAGAACACGCCGTTGTCGCCGAGCGTGCCGAGATCGTTGTCCAAGCCGCCGTCGGAGACGGTCACGGTCATGATCGCCGAGCCAAAGGCATTCGGCACGGGCGTGTAGTGCAGCGTGCCGGTCGCGTTCGGCGTGGCGTAGGTGACCGTCGGATGCGGGATGACGCTGGGATCGCTGCTCTGCGCCGTGACGCCCAGCGGCTGACTGTCGCCCACGCCGGCGCTGATGCCGGTCAGATTGATGGTCTGCTGCGCCGCATCCTCGAGAATCGCCGCGGGATCAGGAATGGCATCGAGCGTGGGCGGCGTGTTCTGGGTGACGTTCAACGTAAAGGCCTGCGCCCCCGGCGTGCCGACGCCGTTGGTGGCGGTGAGCGTCAATGGATAGCTGCCAACGGTGCCGCCGGCGGCGGTGCCCGCGATGGTCCCGGTGCCGTCGCCGTTGTCGGTGTAGGTGACACCCGTCGGCAACGCGCCAGTGAGGGTCACAGACGGGACCGGCAGACCGGCGGTCGTGACGGTGAAGCTGTCGGCAATGCCGACGGTGAACGCGCGGGCGTTCGCGCTGGTGACGGCGGCGGTCTCCTGCACGCTGAGCGTGAAGGCCTGCGCCACCGGTGCGCCACCGTTGGTCGCGGTGAACGTCAGCGCGTACGGCCCCCCGGTCCCCGCTTGCGGCGTGCCGGCGAGTGTGGCCGTGCCGTCGCCGTTATCGGTGAAGGTCATGCCGGTGGGCAACCCACCGGTGAGCGCGATCGACGTCACCGCCGGATTCGCCGCCGTGGTGATTGCAAAGCTGCCGGCCGTGCCGATCACGCGCGCCGTCGTCGCCCCGCTGGTGAAGACCGGGGTCGGGCTCACATTGCTGATGGTGAGCGTGAACAGCTGCGTGGCGGTGCTGACGCCGTTGTCCGCGGAGAACTGAAGTGGATAGGTGCCTGCGGTGCCGGCCGTGGCGGTTCCCGCCAACGTGGCCGTGCCGTTGCCGTTATTCGTGAAGGTCACGCCAGCCGGCAACGCGCCACTGCTCGACAACGTCGCCGCCATTGGGAACCCGGTCGTCGTCACCGTAAAGGTGCCCGCGGTATCGGTCACCAACGCAATCGCGTTGGCGCTGGTGAAGCGTGGCGCGCCACCCGCGACCGGGTCGACGGTCAGTGTGAAGTTCTGGGGTGTCGCCGCGACGCCATTGTCAGCCGTCAACACCAGCGGGTAGGTCCCCGCCGTGCCGGCATCGGGCAGGCCCGCGAGTGTGGCCGTGCCGTTGCCATGGTTGGTAAAGGTCACGCCGGCGGGGAGCGCGCCGGTCATCGTGATAGAGCCGGCCACGGGCGTCGCGGAGGTCAGCACGGAGAAGCTGCCGACCGCGCCCACTGCGAACGTCGCCGCATTCGCGCTCGAGAACAGCGGCGTGGTGCCCGCCACCACCGTCAATGTCAACGTCTGGGCGGCCGGGCTGCCGATGCCGTTCGACGCCGAGAGCGCCAGCGGATACGTGCCCTCGCTGCCGGGGGACGGCGCGCCGCTCAGCGTTGCCGTGCCATTGCCGTTGTTGGTGAAGGTGACGCCGGCCGGCAGCGCGCCCGTCGCCGTCATCGTCGTCGCCGTGGGTTGTCCCGTGGTCGTCACCGTGAAGACATTGGTGCCGCCGACTGCGAACATCGCAGAGTCACCACTGCTGAAGGCTGCGCCCTGTTGCACCGTCAGCGTAAACGGCTGGCTGGCGACCTGCCCCGCGCCACGCGTGGCCACGAAGTTCAATGCATAGCTGCCGCCGGTGCCTGCCGCTGCCGTGCCCGCGAGCGTGGCCGTCCCGTTGCCGTGGTCGGTGAAGGTGATGCCGGACGGGAGCGTACCGCCGACGCTGAGCACGGTATCCGTGCCGTTGCTGGTGGTCACCGAGAACGTGCCGGGCGCACCGACCGTAAACGTGGCGCTGTTCGCGCTGGTGAAGCGTGTGCCCGTGGAACTGGGTGTCGCCACGTTGACGCCACCGATGAACGCGGCGTCGAAGGCCAGCAGGTCGAGCATCTGGGTACGATCCAGAATGCTGAACGCCCGCACGCGCGGCTGCGCGCCCGTGCCGGCGCCCATCACCAGGTCGTCGCGTCCGTCGTTGTTGAGATCGGCGAGGGCGACGCTGACCCCCTGCACGCCGGAGAACGGGGTGCCTTCGATGAGGAGCTCGGCCTGGAGGGTGTAGACGCGCACCGGGCCGCCGGCGTTGCGCGGGGCGATGGCGACTTCGTCGATGCCGTCGCCGTTGACATCCCCGGCGGCGACGTTGACGCCGCCGAAAAACAGCGGACCGTAGGGGAACCCCGAGGCCAGCTCGCTGAGGGTCGTCCCGTCGAGCACGCGCACGAACCCGCCCACGGCGGTGCCGAAGATCAGTTCCGCGCGGCCATCGCCGGTGACGTCGCCCATCGCGACGGTCACGCCGCCCGTGTAGGTGGGCGAAAAGGGGAGGCCGGAGCCCAGCTCCGTCTGCGTGGCGCCGTCGATCAACCGCGCCAGGCCGCCGCCGTTGCCCGCGCCCAGCAAGAGGTCGTCATGGCCGTCGGCGTTGACGTCGCCCGTGGCCACGAAGACGCCGCCGGTGAGGCCGGCTCCGAACGGTGTCGTCACCCCGAGCGAGGCGCCATCCGTTCCGCTATACGCGCGCACCTCGCCGCCGCCGCTGGCCATGCCGGCGACGACGTCCGTGATCCCGTCCCCATTCAGGTCCCCGGCGGCGACGCGGACGCCACCCGTGAACGCCCCGCCAAATGGAGAGATCGTGACGAGCGGCGTGCCATTCGCCTGGAAGATCCGCAGTTCGCCGCTGCCGGGTCCCGACCCCGCGAAGATCAGCGGCTCGGACGGCAGCGCCGTCGGCGGCGCCTGAGAGCGCACGGCAATGACGGATAAAAAGGCGAGCAGACCGATCGTCAGTCCACGCGTTCGGAGGGGGAGTCGCAGCATGGTGTCCTGGAGGTCGTGAGCCGCGCCGGGCGCAGGCGCAGCTATCCGAACGTGTATCGGACGAGCTGGACTCGAACATTAACCGGAGGTTCCTGACGCGGGTTCCGCACGGTGGTTCACACGGGGTTCCACACGGAGGATCCACGGAGGTTCGGCACGTGGTTCGGTTCCGCAGAACCCTCGTGTGGCACGCTTGTGTGGCACCTCTGTCAGGAACCTCTGTCAGGAACCTCTGTGAGGAAACCCCGTGTGGAACCTCCGTGAGGAACCCGGTGTCGAACCCCCGTGTGGAACCTTCGTGCGGAACCCTGTGTGGAACCTTCGTGCGGAACCTTATTTGCGAGGCAGGAATTCCACGGCCACGACCGTTCGCGCTTTTCCGGTCGCCTTCCACGTCAGGAACACGCGATCGCCGGCACCGCGTCCGCCGCACGTGAACGGGCCTTTGAAGTCCGGCGTGTGCGCAACCATTTCCACGTCGGCGAGCCGTGCGGCCTCGTACTTCTCTGGCTTGTCGTTCACGCGCATCGTGAACGTAATCGGTCGCCCTGGCGGGCACTCGACGCGCTGGAGCAGGCCCTCCACGCGCGTCTCGCCCTCTCTCGGCTCGCGGTACGTCGGCTTGGTCTTTGCCGCGTCACCGGGATTGATCCGCACAGGCTCCTGTGCCAGTGCGGCCGAAGCGGCCAACGCCACGAGCAGCGAGATCAGCGGCCGCATTATCGCCTTCCGCGTTTGTCGATTGACGAGCTTCATACGGCCTCCATCGTAGCGAGCGCACATCAACCAACTCGCGGGAGCAGCATTCGTGCCACCGAGCTGCCGCAGTTGCGGTTACGACGGGTGAAGCTCAGGTGCTGTATGGAAGAAGGCCACGAGGCGCGGAGCGCTCAAGCCGAGCGTCTGAGGACGTTCGGACGCAACAAACGAGCGCAGCGACGAAGGGATTGGACGAGGACTCGTGCCCGAAGACCGGGGCGCGGCGCGCCGACGGTCGAGCGCCTGAGGACGTTCAGACGCAACAAACGAGCGAAGCGAAGTAAGGTTTTGGATCAGGACTCGTGCCCGAAGACCGAGGCGCGGAGCGCCGACGGTCGAGCGCCTGAGGACGTTCAGACGCAACAAACGAGCGAAGCGAGTTTGGTGCGGAAGAAAGGACTCGAACCTTCACGCTCTTGCGAGCGCCAGCCCCTCAAGCTGGTGCGTCTGCCAATTCCGCCACTTCCGCGTCTGGGGTCTTGCTCTCGGCCGGCCTAGCTACGTACCAATATGGGCCGCTACGTACGTTACAGGCCGCTACGTACGATACACCTTACTGCGGCGGCGGCTTGGCCGGCGCGCCGGTTGGTGC